>NZ_JADZBI010000152.1 GCF_020852195.1 Hyphomicrobium sp.
CCAGTGGCCGGAGTTGTGCACGCGCGGGGCGATCTCGTTGACGACCAGCGGCTCGGCGGCGTCCGGCACATAGAACATCTCCACGCCGAGCACGCCCACGTAGCCGAGCGCGTCCGCGATGGCGCCCGCGATCTCGGTCGCCCGCGCGGCGTGTGCGGGCGGCAGCGGGGAGGGGACGGTCGAGGTGTCGAGGATGCCGTCCTTATGCGTGTTGAGCGGGATGTCGTAGAAGCGTTCCTCGCCCGAGAGCGCGCGCACGACCAGCACCGAGACCTCGTAGGCGAAGGGCACCAGGCCTTCGAGCACGGATGGCGCGCGGGCGAGGCTCTCGAACGCGGGGGCAAGCTCGGCGGCGCTCCCGATGCGCACCTGGCCCTTGCCGTCGTAGCCGAAGCGGCGCGTCTTCAGGATGCCCGCGGGGCCGATGGCGCGGAGCGCGGCGTCGAAGGAGCCCTCGCCGTCGACGGATGCGAAGGGGGCCACCGGGATGCCGAGCGCGGAGATGAAGGTCTTCTCCTCCAGGCGATCCTGCGCGACGGCCAGTGCCTTCGGTCCCGGCCGGACGGGTGCTGCCGCCTCGGCGGCGGCCGCTGCCTCGAGCGGCACGTTTTCGAATTCGTAGGTGACGACGTCGACGGCCTCGGCAAAGGCGCGGATCTTCGTCGTGTCCTCGAACGGGCCGATGGTGGAGGCGGCCGCCACGTCGCAGGCGCCGCCCGGCACGTCCGAGTAGACGTGGCACTTGAGGCCGATCTCGGCGGCGGCGAGCGACAGCATGCGCCCCAACTGGCCGCCGCCCAGGATGCCGATGGTCGAGCCGGGAGGAAGCGCGGTCATTCGCTCGTCGGGTCCTCGGCGACGGACGACGTCTGCCGCTCGCGGTAAGCCGAGACGCGGGCAGCGAGGTCGGCGTCGGCGAGGGCCAGGATCTGCGCGGCGAGCAGCCCGGCGTTGGTGGCGCCCGCTTCCCCGATGGCGAGCGTGCCGACCGGGATGCCGCCCGGCATCTGCACGATGGAATAGAGGCTGTCCTGGCCGCCGAGGCTCTTGGTCTGGATCGGCACGCCGAGCACGGGAAGCGCCGTCATGGAGGCGGTCATGCCGGGCAGGTGCGCCGCGCCGCCGGCGCCGGCGATGATGACCTTGAGGCCGCGCTCGGCGGCCGAGCGGGCGTAACGGACCAGCCGGTCAGGCGTGCGGTGGGCGGAGACGATCTTGGTCTCGTAGGGGACGGCGAGCTCGTCGAGGATGTCGGCCGCCCGCTTCATGGTCGGCCAGTCGGACTGGCTGCCCATGATGATCCCCACTTCCGCTCGGCGCTTGCTCATCGGCCTTCCCTCGGGAAAACGGGCCATTTAGAGGAGGTCGCGGCCGGTTGCAAGGCGGAAACGCCCGTTGTTGCAGGCCAACCCACCACTCTTTGACGCGACGGTTTCCGGTTTGCCGTGCAAACCCAATGCAGCCACAACTTTGGGCGAGGCTCGGAGCCGAGAGAACATGGCAAGCGGGGTGTTGAAACGGCAGGCGCAGAGGCAGGGGCGCGCCGCGAGGCGGCTCGAATCGCCTAGTGTTTCCCGGCACCTGAGCTTTCGGAGACGCACCATGGGTCGCTTTGCGCTGCTGACGGTCATTCCGGCGCTGCTGTTCGCGGCGGTGGCCAGCGCGGAAACCGCGACGCCGCCGTCAGCCCCGCCGGAGACGTCGGCGCTGCAATCGGCGGATCCCACCGAGGCGAAGGCGGATGCTCCTCCTGCCGCTTCCGGACCCGCGAATACGACCGCGCCTGCCACTACTTCCGAGCCAAGTGCCGCGACCGAGCCGGACGCTGCGACCGAATCCGCGGCGGCGCCGGCGGTTGTCGAGCCGGAGACGCCGGTCGGAAAGGCCGTCAAGGCCCGCATCGAGGCCCTTGCCGACGACGGCACCGATGCGGAGAAGAAAGAGCACGCGGCGCTGGCCGCCTTCTACGGTGCACGCGCCTATGCGCCGCTGTGGGTCGCAGCAGCGGGACTCAATGCCGACGCGCAGGGCGTCGTCGCCGAATTCGGCAAGTCAGGGGATTGGGGACTGGAGCCGCGCGATTTTTCCGCGCCCAAGCTCGAAAGCGCGGCCGACCTCTCGCCGGAAGCGCAGGCCGCGGCCGAGGTCGAGTTGTCGCTCACCGTGCTCAAGTACGCGCGCTTCGCGCGGGGCGGGCGCATCGCGCATCCGGCCGAGCAGCTCAACTCCAACCTCGACCGCAAGCCGCAGCTTCTCGATCCCGCCCAGGTTCTCACGGACATCGCCGCGGCGCCTGATAAGGCGGCCGCCCTCGTTGGCACGCATCCGCAACACGTGCAGTTCCAGCGGCTGCGTGAGAAGTACGTCGAGGCGATCGGCAAGACCGGCGGCAAGCCGAATGCCGCGGCCAAGAAACTGCTTGCCAACATGGAGATGTGGCGCTGGATGTGGGCCGATCTCGGTGATCTGCATCTGATGGCCAACGTGCCGAGCTACATGATCGAGGTGGTCAAGGACGGCGAGACCATCCACAGCGAGCGCATCGTGGTCGGCGAGATCGGGAAGCAGAGCTCGATCTTCACGCGGCGGCTTAATGACATCACGTTCCGGCCGATGTGGCGTGTGCCGGAGAGCATCAAGGTCAACGAGCTGTGGCCCAGCATGCTGCGCGGCGGCGGGCTCATGCGCCAGTACGGGCTCGAGGTCGAGACGAAGGACGGCCGCCGCCTCGACTGGCGCACCATGGACTGGCGCTCGCTCGACATCCGTGAGTACGAGGTGGTGCAGCCGCCGGGGCGCAATAGCGCGATGGGCGTCGTGAAGTTCTCCTTTCCGAGCCAGCATACGATCTTCATGCACGACACGCCCGACAAGTGGATGTTCAGCTCGAAGCAGCGCACGCTTTCCCACGGCTGCTTGCGGCTGCGCAATCCGCTGCGTGTCGCAGAGCTCGTGCTCGCTCACGACAAGGGCTGGGATGCGGCCAAGGTGGCGGAGCTGGCGAAGAGCGGCCCGCTCCACAACGAGGTGCTGATCGAGAAACGGATCCCGATGCACATCGCCTACTTCACGGCGTGGGTGGACGACAAAGGGACGCTCAAGACCTACAGCGACATCTACGGCCACGAGAAGCGTGTGACGCAGGCGCTGGACGGCAAGTGGCAGCAGATCGCCAAGGGGCGCGATCATCTGGCACCCGTGGTGCCCAACAAGGCGCACCTCGAGGCGCGGCCCGTGAAGGAGGCGTCGCGCCGGTCCGGCACCTCGGCCAACGAGGACTTCTTCAGCTCCTTCTTCGGCGGTGGGTACTAGCTCTCTTTGCGCTGGGTCCCGGCTCTGCACTCCGGCGTTCGCCGTCGCTTGGCCGGGATGACAGGATGTGCGTGGAGGGACTAAGGCCAGCGGCGCAATGCGGTGCGCAGGAAAACCCACTCGGGTGTCACGAGCTGGTCGCCGATCGGGGTTGCGTACCACGGTGAGCCGTCGGTGGACTTCGGGTTCTTGAGAACATGGATGTCCTGCGCCGGCATGTAGCTCTGGAGCAGCAGGAAGCGCTTCTCGCCGGTCTCCCGGTTCTCCACAAGGTCGGCGACGAGCACCGCGTGTCCGGGGAAGCCGCCCTTGATGAATACGTCGCCGATGGCGATGTCGTCCGCCGCGATCGGCTTCAGCTCGCGCTCGAGCGAGTAGGTGCCGGCGTAGGCGAACACGAGGTCCATGTACTTGCGCAGGCCGGCGTGGTCCTTGCGCTTGGCGCTCGCAAAGCGCATGCGCTTGCCGTTGGTGTTGTCGAACGCGATCTCCTTGTCGCGGCGCTGGCTGAAGAGCCATTCGGCGCGCAGGCGCATGATGGCGTCGGCGCACTGCTGCAGGTCGCGCTTGCCGATGTCGATGTCGATCACGGCGGCGTGCACGTCCTGGCGCCACTTGGGCCTGCCGGTGTGCGTCAGCACGGGCGCGCCCTCGGCGCGCATCGGAAGGCCGCGCAGCCAGGCGGCGAACGAGCCTTCGGCCGCGGGCGTGCGCGTGAAGCCGGGCGGCGGGGCGATGCGCTCCGCGAGGGTTGCCGCGGGTGCGGGATCGGTGCCGAGCCAGCCGTACGGTGCGCGGGCCTCGGCCGTGGATGCGACAGCCAGCGCCAAAGCCACGGCGGCTATCAGACGTACGTAAAGACCGACGAGAGGCGAGGGGCGACGCATCATGCTCCCTGGATGGCACGCGATCGTGGCGCGGTCGCGACCGCTGTCCGCGTGCGGGCGCTTATGCAAGTCGAGCCCGTCCGTAGTTAACCCGGCGTTGAGGGGCAGGGGATATGCTCAGCCGACCGCCCATCGCGGGCCGGGCCCGAGCTTGCCGGACCTCAGGACCGCGAGGGCTCCCCGTGCTCCAGGCCTTGCGAGGCTGTCATGAGATCGGCGATCGGTTTTCTTTCGCTGCTAGCCTTCGGATTTCTCGCCGCCGGCGTGCTGACTGTCGCCGGTTCCGGAACCGCCACGGATTTCTCGTTCGACGGGGCGACGGGCATCGGCGCCACGGGCGTCCACCTCGGCTCGCTCCTGATCGGCATGGTGCTCGGCATCGTGCTCTCGGCGCTGGCGCGTGTGTCCTGGGCCGAGCTGCCGCGCCGCTTCGCGGGCTGGCTATTGGCCTACGAGCGCGCGTTCTACCGTCTCGCGCTGGCCGGCGTCTTCGTCGGCATCCTCCTCTTCTACTGATCCGCGGCTGCGCAACGCAGAAGGCCCGGCATCGCTGCCGAGCCTTCCGTTCTCGCCCCGTCGTTATTGGGGATCAGACCGAGTAGTACATGTCGTACTCGACCGGGTGCGGCGTGATCTCGTAGCGGATGTTCTCCGCCATGCGCAGCTCGATGTAGGCATCGATCATGTCGTCGGTCATGACGCCGCCGGCCTTCAGGAACCCGCGGTCCTTGTCGAGCGAGGCCAGGGCCTCGCGCAGGCTGCCCGAAACGGTCGGGATCTTGGCCAGCTCCGCAGGCGGCAGGTCGTAGAGGTTCTTGTCCATCGGGTCGCCCGGATGGATCTTGTTCTGGATGCCGTCGAGGCCGGCCATCAGCATGGCCGTGAAGGCCAAGTACGGGTTGGCGGCCGGATCCGGGAAGCGGATCTCGATGCGCTTGGCCTTCGGGCTCGACACGATCGGGATGCGGCACGAGGCCGAGCGGTTGCGCGCCGAGTAGGCGAGCAGCACGGGCGCCTCGTAGCCCGGCACCAGACGCTTGTAGGAGTTGGTGGTCGGGTTGGTGAAGGCGTTGATGGCCTTGGCGTGCTTCAGGATGCCGCCGATGTAATAGAGGCAGGTGTCCGAGAGGTCGGAGTACTTGTTGCCGGCGAACACCGGCTCGCTGCCCTTCCAGATCGACTGGTGCACGTGCATGCCCGAGCCGTTGTCG
>NZ_JADZBI010000153.1 GCF_020852195.1 Hyphomicrobium sp.
ACGGGCATGAAGCCGCTCTCGACGGTGCTCGAGGAGCAGGTCGGCCTCGACAGCGACCAGAGCACGGCGCTGACGCGCACGCTCTCGGTGACGCTCAATGCGGCCCTGGCCCTGCTGACGCTGCCGCTGATCCTGCTGACGTGGGGCTACTCGCTGCCCGAGGCCTTCGCCTGGCTGCGGGCGGCGCTCTTCGGCTTCGAGGTCGGCGATTTCCGCATCTCGTTTGCGCGCATTGCGCTCGCCGGCGTGCTCTTCGTGGCGCTGGTGTTCGTCACCCGCGTGCTGCAACGATGGATCGACCGGGCGCTCATCGGCTCGCGGCGCGTGGATCCCGGCATCGCGAACTCGATCCACACCGCCATCGGCTACAGCGGCTTCATTCTGGCCGCGCTCATCGCCGTCTCCTACGCCGGCCTCGACATCACGAACTTCGCCATCGTCGCGGGCGCCCTCTCGGTCGGCATCGGCTTCGGCCTGCAGTCGATCGTCAACAACTTCGTCTCGGGCCTCATCCTCCTCGTCGAGCGGCCGATCAAGGTCGGCGACCGCGTGTCGGTCAAGGGACAGGAAGGATTCGTGCGGCGGATCTCGGTGCGCTCGACCGAGATCGAGACCGGCGACAAGGCGAGCCTCATCGTGCCGAACTCCGACCTCATCACGTCGTCGGTGACGAACTGGACGCATCGCAATGCGCTCAGCACGGTTACGGTGAAGGTCCGGGCGGGCTACCAGTCGGACCCCGAGACGGTGCGCGCGGTGCTGCAGAAGGTGGGCGCGGAGTGCCAGCTCATCCTGCAGCATCCGGCACCCAGCGTCGTGCTCGAAAACTTCGGTGCGGACGCACTCGAGTTCTCGCTCGGCGCGGTCATCCCCGACGTGACGCAGGCGGGAGCGGTGCAAAGCGAGCTGCGCTTCAGCATCCTCAAGGCATTCCGCGAGGCGGGCATCGAGATGCCCTATGCGCAGCACGACATCCATCTGCGCGACCTCGATGCGGTGCGCACGCTGCTCACGCGCCTTGCGGAGGAGCGGGCGCGGCAAGCGGGCGTCGTGGTGCCGGGGTCAGAGTCAGGCGGGCGACGGTAGCGCGGACGTCACCCCGGGTTGCAGCTCTGCTGCGCCGTCGCCGGCGCGGCGGTGCTCGGCCGGGATAGCAGCAGGGGAAAAAGCGTCAGTCCTCGCGGTAGACGCGCTCGCGGCGCTCGTGGCGCTCCTGGGCTTCCAGCGAAAGGGTCGCGATCGGGCGCGCGTCGAGGCGCTTCAGGCCGATCGGCTCGCCGGTCTCCTCGCAATAGCCGTAGGTGCCGTCCTCGATGCGTGCCAGCGCGGCGTCGATCTTGGCAATCAGCTTGCGCTGGCGGTCGCGGGCGCGCAGCTCGAGCGCGCGGTCCGTCTCCGACGTGGCGCGGTCGGCGAGGTCGGCGTGCTGGGTCGAGTCCTCGTGCAGCCCGGCCAGCGTCTCCTTGGTCTGGCGGATGATCTCCTCCTTCCAGGCGGTCAGCTTCTGGCGGAAGTAGATGCGGTGGCGCTCGTTCATGAACGGCTCGTCCTCGGAAGGACGGTAGTCGGGCGGAAGCACGATGGTGGAAGTGCCCGCTTTCGCGGTCAGCTTCTTGTCCTGGGCCTTGTCGATGGCGCGTGTCCTCGCTTTGGGCTTGCTCGTCGCTTTCGGGGCCGCGGCCTTCGGCACTGCCTTGGTCTTCGCGGGTGCCTTTGCAGCGGAGCGCGCTTTGGATGCTGCGGATTGGGTTGCAGCGGCCTTTTTCGGCGTAGCCTTAGCCTTAACGGCGGCCTTCGCCTTGGCCGGCTTCGACGTGGCTCGCTTGCTCATATGGGGCCTCCAATGAACGCCCTGCTCGAGACACCCGGAACCGCCCCCCGCACCGACGCATCCCACAGGTGCTTCGGGGCCCCCTCGGCGTCCGGCGTGGCTCTATTGGCGGTAGAGGCCGCTTATGTCAAGAAAATCCAACGTTTAACTGTTAAAAGCTGTGCGGGAATCAGTCTGGCAAGTGGCGGAAATTGCGGACGATTTGGCGCCGGCTTCCTTTGAGGCCGCATCGGTCCCCGTCGGCACGACGAGGATGTCCCACGGGCGCCCGGCCGGGCCGGCCTGCGACCCTCTCACCCGTTTACCCTCCTTGCCCAGCCGGGAGCGGCCGCCTAAGACGGATCTGGCACGCAAAAAACCCCAGGGACCACCGGCACATGACTGGATCTGGCGCAGCGGATGGCGGTGGGCGATTCGAGGGCACCTCGAGCTACGTCGCGACCCGCGACCTCACCGTCGCCGTCAACGCGGCCGTGACGCTCGAGCGGCCACTCCTGGTCAAAGGCGAGCCCGGCACCGGCAAGACGGTGCTCGCGCTCGAGGTGGCCCGCGCCCTCGGCGCGCCGCTCATCGAGTGGCATATCAAATCGACGACCAAGGCCCAGCAGGGGCTCTACGAGTACGACGCCGTCTCGCGGCTGCGCGACGGGCAGCTCGGCGACGCGCGCGTCAAGGACATCAGGAACTACATCAAGCGCGGCAAGCTGTGGGACGCCTTCGTCGCTGACAAGCGTCCGGTGCTGCTCATCGACGAGATCGACAAGGCCGACATCGAGTTCCCGAACGACCTCCTGCAGGAGCTCGACCGTATGGAGTTCTTCGTCTACGAGACCGGGGAGACGGTACGCGCCGGGCGGCGCCCGATCGTCATCATCACCTCGAACAACGAGAAGGAGCTGC
>NZ_JADZBI010000154.1 GCF_020852195.1 Hyphomicrobium sp.
CCCGGCCTTCGCCGGGATGACGTTGGGAGGAGGTAGGCCGCTCTCACCCACATCCCGGCGAAGGCCGGGACCCACGCCAGCTTCCATAAATGTCACGCCGGCCGGATTCTCGTTAGGCAGCGCAACTGCAGATCGCGAGTGGAGAGGCCGGTCAGGCGACGCGTTTGGGCTTGCGCTTGGTCAGGAAGGGCAGGAGGGCATCCTGGGGGCGCGCCTTGCTGAACAGGTAGCCCTGTCCCTGCTCGCAGCCGATGCTGCGCAGGCACGCCAGCTCCGCATCCGTCTCGATGCCTTCGGCCGTGGTCGTCTTGCCGAGCGTCTCGCCCAGGCCGACGATGGCGCGGACCACCGCCTGCTTCTCGACGTTGCTCGCAATGCCCTGCACGAACGAGCGGTCGATCTTGATCTTGTCGAAGGGAAAGCTGCAGAGGTAGCCCAGCGACGAGTAGCCGGTGCCGAAATCGTCCATGGCGATGTGCGTGCCGAGATTGCGCAGATCGGCCAGCGTGTCGAGCACCATGTTCGAGCGGTCGAGGAACAGCGATTCCGTGATCTCGAGCTCGAGGCGATCGGGGGAGAGGCCGGTGGCGGCGAGCGCACTCTCGACCATCTCGCGGACGTTGCCGCAGCGGAACTGCATCGGCGACAGGTTGACCGCGACCCGCACGTGCTCCGGCCAGGCGGTGGCGTCGCGGCAGGCGCGGCGGAGGACGAAATCGCCGAGCGCCCAGATGAGGCCCGCCTCCTCCGCAATGGGGATGAACTCAGCCGGCGAGATGAAGCCGCGCTCGCCATGTGCCCAGCGCACCAGCGCCTCGGCGGCCACGATGCGGCCGCTCGTCAGCGACACCAGCGGCTGGTAGTGCACGTCGAGCGCATTGCCCTCTATGGCCGTACGCAGGTCGGATTCGAGGCGGCGGCGCTCCTGGGCGCGCGCGTTCATCTCGGCTTCGAAGTAACGGAACGAGCCCTTGCCGCGCAGCTTGACCTGGGACAGGGCGAGATTGGCGTTCTTCAGAAGCTTGCCTGCCTCCTCGCCGTCGCCGGGCGCCACGGCGATGCCGATGCTGGCGCCGATGGTCACCTGCTGGCCCTGGATCTTGAATGGCGCGCCGATGACGTCGATCAGGCGTCGCGCGACGGCGCTCACCTCTTCGGGATCCGATACGTCGCGCATGACGATGCCGAACTCGTCTCCGCCGACGCGGGCAGCCTCCGAGCCCTGGCGCAGCGTCTTCGAGATGCGCCGTGCGCAGGCCTGCAGCAGCAGATCGCCCGCGGCCGGCCCCATGGTCTCGTTCACCGACTTGAAGTTGTCGAGGCCGACGCAGAGCGACGCGCCAAGGCCGCCGCTTACGCTTATGGCGGAGAGCATCTGCTCGGCATGCTCGATATGGGCCGTGCGGTTGGCAAGCCCGGTCAGCGGATCATGATGCGCCAGATAGGCCACCTGGGCCTCCGCGCGCCGGCGCTCCGTGATGTCGACGGCGGCCACCAGCACCGCAGGCGAGCGATCGTGGACGATGGACTGCGAGTAGATCGCCACCTCGATGGCGGAGCCGTCGCGCTTCAGATGCGTCCAGACGTGGTCGGCGAGGATACCGGGCTCGGAGCTGTAGAGCGCATCGAGCTGGCCGCGGTCGCCCGTGACATGGAGGGAGTGGACCGGCTTGCCGATCAGCTCGGCCTCCGGATAGCCATAATGATTGCGCGCGGCGGCGTTGGCCGAGAGGATCGTCTTGCCGGCCTCGGAGACGACGAACATCGGCACGGGATTGGCCTCGAAGAGGAGGCGGAACGAGGCCTCGCGCTCCTTGAGCTCGGTAATGTCAACGCGAAGGCCGATGATGCCGCCGTCGCTGGTGTGGCGCTCCTCGATCAGGATGCAGCGGCCGTCCGACAGCCACTGCTCATGGCGCTCCTGCGGCGTCCTCATCTTCGCCAGGCGCTCGGCGATCCATTCGTCCTCACACCCCTTGGCCGCTGGATAGTCGCCGCGCATGACGCCGACGCGCAGCGTGTCGGCGAGCTTGGCGCCGACTTTGAACAGATCGGCCGATCGGTGATAGATGCGCGAGTATTGCTCGTTCCAGAGGACGTAGCGGCCCTCGGAATCCAGGAACACGATGCCTTGCGGCAGGATCTCGATCGCCTCGCGCAAGCGGGCGTTGGCGAGGCGCGCGCCCTCGACGGCATTGCGCGCCATGCGCAGCGCGCCCTCGAGCTCGGAGAGCTGCGCGCCGAGCCCGCCATGCCGTGTCGCGACCTCGCCGCTCAGCACCTTCAGGGCCGCCCGCAAGGGGCGGCGGCCGGCCTGGCTCGGGCGCTTCTCGTATTTCAGCCGCTTCATTGCAAAGCCTGCCTGGGTTGCGGAGACCTACTTCCTTGCGCCGCAGTATCGGCCTCAGGATTTAACGGGGTGTTTCCCGAAGCCTCTGATGAAATCTCCCCAAGCTGCTGAAATCAGTACGCAAATGCTCGCATATTAGGCAGTTGGCGTGTCGCAAATCGAGACGCCTGGTGATGTCCGGTCGACGGGTGACTCCCGATCAGACAATATCGAGCGTTCAATTGCGAGCAGGCGGCCTGCGAGTGGCATGGGGCGTCCACGGAGTGTCGCAGCGTGCCCAAGTCCGTTGCATTTGACCTATTTTTTCCAAAGGAGGTTTATGGTTAGCGAAACCTTGATGCCTGCGATGCGGCCCGCGGCGCCACGCCGCGAGGTCCGCTTGCGCATAAAGGGCGCTCCATGGCAGCCCCTACGCCTCGCTTCTCCATCCTGATCCTCGGTAGCACAGGTGCCTTCGGCGCGCGGATCGCCGGGCTCCTGTCGCGAGACACTGTGTTCGACCTCACGCTCGCAGGGCGCACGCGCGCCACGCTCGAGGCGCAGGCGGATACGCTTTCGAAGAGCACCGGCCGGCCCGTGAGCATCGCCGTGCTCGATGCCGAGCGGATTACCGCGGACGATCTGGCGCCGCTTGACGTCCGTCTCGTGATCAATGCGTCAGGTCCCTATCGAGAGGGGCGGTATGGGCTTGCGCGCGCGGCGATCGCAGCCGGATGCCACTACATCGACCTCGCCGACTCGCGACCCTTTGTCGTGGGCTTCGGAACGCTCGACGACGAGGCACGCGCCGCGGGTGTTCTTGCGGTCAGCGGAGCGAGCTCCGTGCCGGGGCTTTCGTCCGCGGTCGTTGCGCATCACCGCGATGTGTTCGCGGCGCTGCGCGTCGTCGACATCGCCATCTCGCCTGGAAACGCGTTCGACCCGGGCGTTGCGACCGTGGCCTCGGTGCTCGGAGGCGTCGGGCAGCCAATGAGGATGCTGCGCGACGGCGAATGGCGGACGGTCTACGGATGGCAGGGGCTGCGTCGCCTGCGCTTTGGCGCGGCGGGACGGCGCTGGCTCGGTTATGTGAACGTTCCGGACCTCGAGATCCTTCCGGCACATGGCGTGAGCATCGAAACCGTGCGCTTTCAGGCAGGGCTCGAGGTCTCACTGTTTCACCTCGGACTCTGGTGCGCGTCGTGGCTGGTGCGGTGGAGGCTGGTCTCGAGTCTCGAACCCCTGGCTCCACGGCTTCTCGCCATCAAGCGCAAGCTGCACCGCCTCGGCAGCGATCGTGGCGGGATGACGGTCAAGATGCGTGGGCTCGGACGCGACGGCAGGCCGAAGGCGATCACGTGGCTGCTCGTCGCAAAGAGGGGCCATGGGCCTTACGTGCCGGCGCTGGCCGCCGTTGCGCTCGCGAGACGCCTCGCGTCCGAGGCCGAGACACGGCGCGGTGCGATGCCGTGCCATGGCATCGTGCCCCTCGCCGACATCCTCGCGGAGGCGAAGCATCTCGACATCACGTGCACCGAAAAAGAAAACCCCTCCCGCACAAGTGCGGGAGGGGACGCTGGATGATCCCTGCTGGCCTACGTACGCCAGGGATGCTCGGGGAGGTCGGAGACGCCGACCGGCTTCACGCCTGCCGCAGCAACCTTATGGTCGTTCTCGACGGAGCTGCCCGATACGCCGATGGCGCCGATCAACACGCCGTCCTGGTCGACGATGGGGAGGCCGCCCGGAAAGGTAATCAAGCCGTCGTTCGAATGCTCGATGCCGAACAGTGGCCCGCCGGGCTGCGAGAGCTTGCCGATCTGACCGGTGGGCATACCGAAGAAGACCGCGGTCTTGGCTTTCTTGATGGCGATGTCGATGGAGCCGACCCATGCGTCGTCCATGCGGTGGAACGCTTTCAGGTTGGCGCCGCTGTCGACGACGGCGATGCACATCTTGGTCTTGGTTCGCTCGGCCTCCTTGCGGGCGGCGTCGATGATCTTCTTTGCGTCGTCGATAGTGACATGCATGGGTGTTGTCCTCCGGTGCGCGCGGAAGCCGCGCGGGTCCCGTCATATCGCGAGCAGGCTTCCGGATTTCAATGGCGGCGCGTTAACCCTAGATGGTCGTCAGCGGGCATTCGCAATTGAGACAATGGCCGAGGGCGGACGCGCGTTCCGCGGCGGCTTGCTTCAACGCTAACGTCTCGTTTGTGGAGACTTGCGTGGGTGCCGGCCTTCGCCGGCATGACGGTGTGTGTGGCAAACTGCCCAGCCCAACGCACCGTCATCCCGGCGTCATGGCGGAGCCATGCTTCGCATAGTCGGCCGGGATCCACGCAAGCTTCAGCGCATGCACCAGTTGAGGGTCGCAGGACAGGTCAGCTTGCGCCGTCCTTGTCCTGGCCAAGCTTGTAGAGGTTCGAGAGCAGCGCGTCGAAGCCGCCGGCGCCTGCCCCGGTGTGCAGGTCGATGCGGCCTACCTTCTCGACCAGCTTCTCCAGTGCCTCGAGCTCCTTGAGCCGCAGGAGCAGCGGGTTGTTCTCCATCAGCTTCGAGGTGTTGAGCAGCGAGCGCGTGGCAGCCGTCTCTTCCTGGCGGCGAATGATGTTCGCCTTGGCGATGCGCTCGGCTTCGACCACCTTGTTCAGAAGCTCGCGCACGTCGCCCGGCAGGATCACGTCCTTGACGCCGATCTCTCCGATCTCGGCGCCGAGCGAGGCTGCGCGCTCGGTCACGTAGGCGCGCACCTCGCGGTCGATGGTGTCGCGCGCGGCCAGGATCTCGTCGAGCGTGCGCGCCGCCACAGCCTCGCGGATGGCGAACTGGATGAGACGATAGAGCGTGGCATTGACGTCTGCCGCGGCCAGCGCCGCCTTCTCCGGATCGACGATGCGCGCGAACGCCGTCAGCGTCACGCGGATGCCGACGCGGTCCTTGGTCAGGATCTCCTGTGCCGTCACCTCCAGCGGTTGCGGGCGTAGATCCATCTTGGCGATGCGCACCTGGCGGCCAACCGACCAGAAGCCGTAGCGCCCGGGCGCAAGCCGCTCGGTCAAGACGCCGTCCACGAACAGCAGGCCCGCCTCGCTCGCGTCGACGACGGTCGTCACCAGCGCGCCGCCCGCGCGCGCGGCGTCGAGGCGGTCCAGATGGCGCTTCTCGACGCGGAGGACGGAGGCCGTGTCGATGGTCTCGACCTCGACGGCGGTCAGTGTCTTCCAGAAAGCGCGCGTGGTGTTCGGCAGCACGAGATGCTTCGGCTCGCCGTCCATGGAGACGATGGCGACCTCGGTCGGCCCCGCCTGCACGATGGCGAAATTCTCGGCCGCGAGGTCGGGCTCGGTCTTGGCGAGCAGCAGCGCCTTCTCCGGTGCGATCTCGGCGCGCAGGATCTTCACGATCTCGACCGAGAGCTGGCTGAACGGATCGAACTCCGCGAACCGTCCGGGCTCGAGCAGCTTCACGAAGCGACCGTCTCGGCGCAGAAAGGCGCGCTCGTCGTCCTTCACGACAGCCGTGGTCCAGAAGCTCAGGCGGGACATGGGAAAACTCCGGAAACGCGATCAGAGGCAGGGAAGCTCAGAGCAAACCTAAAGAAAAATTCGCGGCGTATCTCGTCCAATCAATCCTGTGTCTTAAGGCCGGCAGGTCGCCGGCCGCTGCGCCACGACGAGGACGCGGGCCCCTGCTTCAGCCCCGAGGCTCGGCTTTACACCGCGCGTCTGCCTCCCCGTGTTCCCGAAGGAACAGCAGGCGCGCAACGGGCGGCTCCGGCTCTGCCGCGAGGCGGTATCCGCAGGGGCGCGGAGCGCTTCGACGCTTGCCTTCCGCTCCGCCCCTCGGCCGAAGCCTCGGAGCGAAACATGAGCGGGAGCAACGGCCGGCTCCCCAGAAGGAAATCGCTTGGATGCGATTGGCATGGGACTCGAACCCATAACAGCGAGATTAACAGTCTCGTGCTCTAACCCACTGAGCTAGCCGTTTGGAGAAGCTAAAGGGAATCGAACCCCCGACCTCCCGGCGCACCGGGCGCTCTGCCACTGAGCTACAGCCTCGTTTGGTACCTGACGACGCGGAACACGCCGCCGCAGGGCGGTGCGCGCCAGCCGGGTCTCAGCGAGCCCGGACACACGGCGTCGGACAGGAACCGGTGAGTAACCAGCCGATTGGGGCGAAATTCCATCCGCAGGCGCACACAAGCCTGTCGCGTCGTTACGCGAAAGCCACCCTCCCCGTCTCCTTTGTGCCTGCCCGCGGCGGACGCGTTGCATCGCCGGGCTCCGGGGGGTACGCCGGGGCGTCCCCTAAGGAACAGCGGAGCGCGCGTCCGGGCCGGCACGCTCTTCGCCCGGACGCAGCAGAAGACGGGATTGAGGGATGTCACGGTTGAGCCTTCCGACGAGCGCGCTCAAGCCGCGCTACGACGTCATCGTCGTCGGCTCCGGCTATGGCGGCGGAGTGACCGCATCCCGCCTCGCGCGGGCGGGGAAGCGAGTCGCCGTGCTCGAGCGCGGGCGAGAGGTCACGACCGGCGAGTTCCCGCAAAAGTTCTCCGAGCTCAAGGGCGAGTTCCAGGTGACGGGAAAGAGCTTCCGCACCGGCTCCGAGCAGGCGCTCTACGACGTGCGCTTGGGCAAGGATATGCACGTGCTCGTGGCCTGTGGCCTCGGCGGTGGCTCGCTCGTCAACGCGGGCGTCTCGCTCGTGCCCGATCGGCGCGTGTTCGAAGATGGCGCATGGCCGGGGCAGATTGCGCAGGACGGCACGCTCGCGGAGGGCTCCCGGCGCGCGGAGCAGTGGCTCCGGCCGGCGCGTGATCCCAGGGCGCAGGAGATGACGAAGTTCCGCGTGCTGGAGGAGGCCGGCCGCGGCATGGACGCGACGCTCGTGGCGGCGCGCGTGGCGGTGAGCTTCGAGGACGTGACCAACCCCGCCGGCATTCATCAGACAGCCTGCACCCGCTGCGGCGACTGCTGCGCGGGCTGCAACGTCGGCGCCAAGAACACGGTGGCGATGACGTATCTTCCGGACGCGGTGCGGCACGGCGCGGAGGTTTTCACGGGGCTCAAGGTCGACACGGTGCGCAAGGGCGCGGACGGCGTGTGGCAGGTCGCGGCGCATGCGATCGGGATCGACCGCAGCGTGCCTGAGGTCACGATCGAGGCTCCCGTTGTGGTGCTCGCCGCCGGCACGCTCGGCTCGACCGAGATCCTGCTCCGCTCGCGCGAAGCGGGCCTTGCACTTTCCGACCGGCTCGGACACCGCTTCTCCGCCAACGGCGACATCATCGCCTTCGGCTACGGTGCGAAAACGATCGTCAACGGCGTCGGCGTCGGACATCCGGCCAAGGTGGAGGGGCTCGAGATCGGCGCGTCCGTCTCGGGGCAGCTCGAGTTCCGCGACGCGGAGACGCTCGCCAACGAGCTCAACGTGCAGGAGGGGGCGCTGCCGTCCGCCTTTGCGTCCGTGCTGCCGGTCATGTTCCTGCCCAACGGGCGGCTGCTCGGGGCGCTCTCTAGCCTCGTCAACGGCGTCTACAAAGGCCCGTTCGCCAGCCTGCAGACGTTCTTCGCCGTATCCCACGACAGCGCCTCTGGGCGCTTCCTGCTCGAGGATGATCAGCTCGCGCTCGCCTGGGCCAACGCCAAGGACGAGCCGGTCTATGCCAGGCTCGACGAGATCCTGTCCAAGCTCGTCGGCGCGAGCGGCGGGTCGTACATCAAGAACCCGCTGGCCGGCACCGTCATGGGCCACCAGCCCGCGACCGCGCATCCGCTCGGCGGATGCGGCATGGGGCGCGACCGCGGAAACGGCGTGGTCGACCACAAGTGCCGGGTGTTCAACGGGGCGTCGGGCGCGGGCGACACGGCCGTGCACGAGGGGCTTTACGTCATCGACGGCGCGGTGATCCCGCGCTCGCTCGGCGTCAACCCGCTGCTCACGATCACGGCGCTGGCCGAGCGGGCCATGCTGCACTTTGCGCAGGACCGGGGCTTGAGCTACACAACGGCACCCGTCTCGCCTGCGGCCGCGGCCTGAGCGCGCCGTCCGCCACTTAAAGGCGCCAGCTTGCCCCTGCGCCTTTCGCGGATGACAGTTAATGCGAATTTGAAACGAGAAACCCCGCCTCCATGCGCATCGAATATCATCGCACGCTGATTGCCGACCGCGTGCGCAATCAGGCCTTTCATGACGCGCTAGCCCGAGTGATCAAGCCCGGTGCGACGACTGTCGCTGATATCGGCGCCGGTACGGGGCTGATCGGCCTCGTGGCGGCGAAGCTCGGTGCGCGCGAGGTGCGGATGTACGAGGCCGCCGAGGTGGCGGGCGTAGCGGCCGCTGCCATCAAGACCAATCGTGCGCGGGCGTGCCATCTCATGCCGTGCCACTCGACGGAGATGGAGGATCCGCCGCGCGTCGATGTCGTGGTGTCGGAGACGCTCGGCAACTACGCGTTCGAGGAGAACATCATCGACACGCTGGCCGACGCGCGGCTGCGCCATCTCAAGGACGGCGGCGTGATGATCCCCGCCCGTATCAAGCAATACGTGGTGCCGGTGATCTCGGAGCGCATTCATCGCGAGCTCGTCGCGTGGGACGACGTGGGCTTCGGCCTCGATCTTTCGGACGCGCGCAAGATGAGCCTCAACAACGTCTATGTACGCAGCTTCGAAGCGCGTGAGCTCCTGGACGGCGGAGCAGCGGCGAAGGTGTGGGATACAGTAACGCTCGGGTCGGACACGAAGAGTGCGCGCAAAGGCGAGGTGTCCTGGAAGCTCGATGCGCCGCAGACGGTGTACGGCTTCGCCTACTGGTGGGCGGCGGACCTGATCGAGGGCGTGACGCTCTCGACGGCGCCGGACGCGCCCCGCACGCACTGGGAGCAGCTCTATTTCCCGCTCGAGGCGCCGATGTCGCTGGAGGCGGGCGAGAGCGTGCTCGTCACGCTGCGCTCGAAATCGTCCGAGGAGGCCGGCACGCACCTCGCGTGGACGGCCGTGCACTTCGACCGCGACGGCGGCTCGAAGGCGCGTCAGGCCATGAACCTCGACAAGGGGTGGATCCCTTAGAGCACCCTCCACCTGTCATCCCGGCGTGAGTGGCTATGGTCGCCGATCGCGGCCCTGGGTCCCGGCTCTGCGCGCCGCCGCTGGCGCGGCGGTGCTCGGCCGGGACGACAGGATGGGCGAGAGGCGAGGGCGGAAACCTCGAGTCGCGGGGTCAGACGCTGCCGGCGCTTTGGGGGGCAAGACCGGCGTCGTTCGCTGCCTCGAACGTGAAGGCGACGGACGACGGATCGTAACCGGCGACACTTGCCGCGACGGCACGGCGCGAAGTGATTGGCCGGGTCAGGATCAGCTCGGCGCGGGGATCGAACAGACGCACGAACTGGGCGACGCGCGAGGCGATCTCGGTACGGAAACGCGAGCCATTGAAGATGCCGTAATGGCCAACGCCGGTGCACTCGATGTGCAGCTTCCTCTCGGCGGCGAGCCCCGTGCAGAGGTCGTGCGCCGCGCGGCACTGGCCGAGGCCGGTGATGTCGTCCTTCTCGCCCTCCACCGTCATCAGCGCGGGGCGGCGGATGCGGCCTGGATCGACGCGGCGGCCCCGGTGCATCATCTCGCCTTTCGGCAGCGTGTGATGCACGAACACCCGGTCGATGGTGTCGAGGTAGAACTCGGCCGTCAAATCCATCACCGCCAGATACTCGTCGTAGAAAGCGCGGTGCTTCTCGGCCGAGTCGCCGTCGCCGCTCACGAGGTGGCGGAAGAGGTCCTTGTGCGCCTTGGCGTGGCGGTCGAGGTTCATGGACATGAACCCCGAAAGCTGAAGGAAGCCCGGATAGACGGCCCGGCCGGCCCCCGCGTAGGGCCAGGGCACCTGGGTGATCACGTGGCGGGCGAACCAGTCCGTGCCGCGCGAGACGGCGACGTCGTTGACGGCGGTCGGACTCACGCGCGTGTCGATCGGTCCGCCGGCGAGGATCATGCTCAAGGGCGCTGACGGGTCGCCGTCCTCCTCCATCAGCGATACAGCCGCGAGGGCCGGGACTGCTGACTGGCACACGGCGAAGACATGGACGTCGCCGCGGAAGACGGCGAGCATGTCGCGCACATAGTCGATGTAGTCGTCGAGGCCGAAGCGACCTGCGGACACCGGAACGCTGCGCGCGTCCTGCCAGTCCGTGATGTAGACCTCGTGGCTCGGCAAAAGCGCCTCGACCGTGCCGCGCAACAGCGTTGCGAAATGGCCGGACATGGGCGCGATCAGCAGGATGCGTGGATCGGCGGCGCGCTGCGCCGCCGGCATGTCACGCCGGAAATGGATCAGACGGCAAAAAGGGCGGTTCCAGACCACCTCCTCCCCGACCTTCACATTGCGGCGTCCGATGCGCGTCGTCGACAGTCCGAAACCAGGCTTCTCATAGCGGCGCGTGGTGCGCTCGAAGACCTCGCAGGCCGCGGACGCATGGCGGCCGACGGAGGTATGCGAGAAAGGATTGAACGGGTTCTCCACTAGGTAGCGCATCTGCTCGGCGACGGCGCGCGCCGGCTTCAACGCGGCATGGCCTATTTCGTACCAGTGATAAAGCACGGTCGAATGCCTCCCGATCTCAGCCGTCGGACGATTGTCTGATCCGCGCCGGCCACCCCTCATAACGCACGAGACCGCGTTTCCGTAAGGGTGGATGCGCGGCGAAAAGCCGCCGGAACCCCATGTTTTTACTTTTTGATTCCACCCGTGACGAGAATGCACTGATTCGAGGCGAATGGCTAAGAGGCCGGTCCGCCCGCGGAGCCTTCTATCGCCTGCGTCAGCGCTCCGGCGAGCTCCGCCGCATCGACGCTGTGCGGGAAGTGCCGCGTGTACTCGCCGTTGCCGTCCATCAGGTACATGAACGTGCTGTGGTCAACGCTATAGTCGCCCGGCCTTTCCTCGTCGGGCACCTTCTTGGCGTAGACGCGATAGGCTTTCGTCACGGCTGCGATGTCATCGGACGAGCCCGACAGGCCCAGAATGTGCTTGTGGAAGCTCGCGGCATACTTGCCGACCAGCTCGGGCGTGTCGCGCTCGGGGTCGACGGTGATGAAGACGACGCCCACGTCGCCGGCCTTGTCGCCGAGCCGGTCGAGGGCAGCGGCGATCACCTGAAGCCCCGCCGGGCAGACGTCCGGGCAATTGGTGAAGCCGAAATAGACGAGCAGCGGGCGACCCGCGAAATCCTTCTCGGTGACGCGCTTGCCCGACGCGTCGAGCAGGCTGAAGGGGCCGCCGACCAGCGCTTTGCCGGTGGTCTGCATGGTCGGGGCCGGGCCGGACGGCAGCGTGGCCAGTAGCACGGCCGTCATGATGCCCGCGGCAAGGCCGATCAGGAGCGCAAGCAGCAGCGTGCCACGCGAGGCTCCGGCAAACTTCGTCGGCGTCGTGTTTTTTGTCATGCGGTCTCGCTTGTCCATCCCCCGCCGCCCCTTCTGCCGAAGGGCTGGCTCGCGCACGCGGGTGCACCCGCCCCCTCCAGGGCCAGGTGCCACCTTTCTCCTATCTGGAGCACACAACGCCTACTTGCAAGCTGTGCTAGTATTTCCGGACGATAGACCAGAAGGAAGTCATCTCCGCCGTGGTCGGACAACTCGCCAAGGCCTTTGAATCCAAGCTCAGCTTCAGCGGCGACAGCCAGCTCAGGCTGCAAACCATCGTGCGCCTCAGGTGGGTCGGCGTGATCGGCCAGATCCTCGCGCTCTGCGTGGTCTATTTCTGGTTCGGCTTCGACCTGCCGATCGGCCCCTGCCTCACCATCATCGCGGTCTCGGCGTGGGTCAACGTGTTCCTCGCCATCCGCTATCCGGCGCGGCACCGCCTGTCGGTCACCTACGCGACGGCGCTGCTCGCCTATGACATCATCCAGCTCGCCTCGCTGCTCTACCTCACCGGCGGGATCGACAATCCCTTCACGATGCTCATCGTCGCGCCGGTAACGGTGTCGGCGGCCACCCTGCCGCTCGCCTACACCGTCGGGCTCGGGCTGCTGGCGCTGGCGTGCACGTGGCTGCTCGCCTTCTACGCGATGCCGCTGCCCTGGTACGTCGATCCCCCGCTCGCGCTGCCGTTCCTCTACAAGATCGGTATCCTGGCGGCTGTCACGGCCTCGATGCCGTTCCTCGCCCTCTATGTCTGGCGCCTGACGCAGGAGGGCCGGCAGATGTCGGCGGCGCTGGCGGCAACGGAGCACGTGCTCGCGCGCGAGCAGAAGCTGCATGCGCTGGACGGCCTCGCGGCCGCGGCCGCCCACGAGCTCGGGACGCCGCTCTCCACCATCACGCTGGTCACCAACGAGCTCGAGCGCCAGATCGAGAAGGACAGCCCGCACCGGGAGGACATCCTGCTCCTGCGAAGCCAAGCGCAGCGCTGCCGGGAGATCCTGCAGAAGCTGACGCGCCATCCTCCGGACGAGGACCCGCTGCACGGGAGCCTCACGGTCAAGGAGATGGTGCACGAGGCGGCGGCGCCCTACGTCGACGGCCCCGCCAGGATCCAGATCCGCACCGCGCCGTCGGCGGCTGCGGCGGGACCGGATGCCCGCCAGCCGGTCGGCATCCGGCGCCCCGGCGTCATCTACGGCCTCGGCAACATCATCGAGAACGCCGCGGACTATGCCGAGAGCCGGGTCGAGATCGCCGCCGAATGGGACGGACAGACCGTCACCGCCGTGATCGCCGACGACGGACCCGGCTTCAAGCCGGACGTGATCGACAATCTGGGCGAGCCTTACGTTACGACGCGGTCGGATGGACGCAAGGAGCGCAAGAGCGGCGGCAAGGTTTCCGGGCTCGGGCTCGGGTTCTTCATCGCCAAGACGCTGCTCGAGCGGTCCGGGGCGCGCCTTTTCCTCGAGAACCGGACGCTGCCGGAGCATGGGGCCATCGTGCGCATCGTCTGGCCGAGGCCCGCCTTCGAAGCCCGCCTCGAGGCACGGGAGGCCGAGATCCCACGCCCCGTCCGCCAGCACCAGCCGCCTGGCCCGGAAGATCCGATTTCCGATGCGATTTAAAGGGGCTAGGCCAACCGTTCGCCGGCTATACTGCGCCGGCAGGTCCAATCCGCCCGCCGTTCACCATAACCGACCAGGGAATTGGACTTATTCATCATGCCGAATCTTGCATCTCTCCTTTGCGAACCGGCCTCGGCTAATATAAATCCCAGGAATCGGGAGGTATGCCGTGGTGACTGAAGACTTATCATTCCAGAAAGACGAGTTGCCCGAGGACCGCTCGCTCATCATCGTCGACGACGACCGTCCGTTTCTGCAACGGCTGGCGCGAGCCATGGAGCTGCGCGGGTTCGAGGTCCGCAGCGCCCATTCCATCGCCGAGGGCATCGAGCTGATCAAGCAGCAGGCGCCGGCGTTCGCGGTCGTGGACATGCGGCTCGAGGACGGGAACGGCCTCGACGTGATCGCCGAGCTGACGCGCGTCAGGCCCGACACCCGCATCATCGTGCTCACCGGATACGGCAACATTGCCACCGCCGTGTCGGCGGTCAAGCTCGGCGCCATCGACTACCTCGCCAAACCCGCCGACGCCGACGACGTGACCGACGCGCTGCTCGCGCCCCACAATGCAAAGGCGGCGCCGCCCGAGAACCCGATGTCGGCGGATCGGGTCCGCTGGGAGCATATCCAGCGCGTGTACGAGCTCTGCAACCGCAACGTCTCGGAGACCGCGCGGCGGCTCAACATGCACCGGCGCACCCTGCAGCGCATTCTCGCCAAGCGCGCACCGAAGTAGGGCGCCTAACAACGACCCCTTCCGTTCGTTCCTTACGCGTCACCGATGCCGAGGCCGACGGCGGCGGGGAGTGTCGGATCGAGCAGAACCGACAGGCGCGACGCGGACGCACGGGCGACACGGAGTGTCATAGCCTTGCGCGTGTGCGCGGCAAGGCGAAGCTCAGGCGCCGGGCGCAGAATCTCGCCGCCGTAGCGGTCGGCGACGATAAGGCCCGCGTCCTCCGGCAGGATCTCTTGCGGAAACTCCGGCGTTACGCCGAAGAAAAGCCGATCGGAATACTCACGATACTCCGGCCACTTGCGGTCGGTGCGGAAATCCTCCAGGCATGACTTAATCTCCACGATCCAAATCATGCCGTCGGGGCCGAGGCCGACGACGTCGGCTCGCCGGCCGTTCGGCAGCGAAAGCTCGGCGATCGCCGTTAACCCGTGGGCCGCCAGCACGCGCACCACGCCGCGGCAAATCTCGCGCGCAACCGGAGACTGGGGTCCGCCGAGCGACGGCTCGGTTATACTCATCCGGTTAACCGCGTTGTCCACATGGTCCTCGATGTCGGTCATTGATCTGCCATTAGAGCATTGGAGGCTGACACCAGATTGCCGTGATGCGACCACACTCTGCTCTCCAATCGTACCTTCGTCCGCACGCGCTTTCCGACCTTGCACGGCATTCCGGATGCATTGCCCGGGCTGCCTCGACATTCGTTGCAAAGACACCGTGAGATCGCCATTCCGATGTTCTTCAAACGACTGACCAAGACAAAATCAGCGCCTGCCACGCCGGCGGAGATCGAGCAGCGGCTCGAAAAAGCGAGCCCTGCACCGGAGGTCAAAGTCGGCCCGCGGCCACTGCCCGCAGCCGAGCTGCGCCGCACCGTCGACAGCAAGACGCTCGGCTTCACTACCACCGCCAACCTCGACGTGGCGACGGGACTCGCCGGTCAGGAGCGAGCGCTCGCCGCCATCGACTTCGGCCTCAGCATGCGGGCACGCGACTTCAACATCTTCGTCGTCGGGCCGCCCACGTCCGGCAAGAGCGCCGCCGTGCGCGCGCATCTTGCCAAGATCGCAGCCGCATCGCAAACGCCGACCGATTGGGTCTATGTCAACAACTTCGACGATCCGCGACGGCCACGTGCACTGTCGTTGCCGGCGGGCCGCGCCGAGGGACTGGCGCAGGGCGTGCTCGCGGCGCTGCGCGAAATGGCCGCCTCGCTGCCGACGGCGTTCGGCTCGGAGGACTATCGCGCGCGCCGGCGCGCCATCGAGGAGGAGTTCCGGGCGGGCCAGGAGGATGCGCTCGACGCGCTCAACGCCCGCGCCGCGCAGCAGAACATCGCCGTGCTGCGCACGCCGCTCGGCTTCGGCATGGCGCCCATGCACGACGGCAAGGTGGTGCGGCCCGAGGTGTTCAACCAGCTTCCCGAGGCCATGCGCCGCGACGTCGAAAAGCGCATTACCGCGCTGCAGACGGAGCTCGAGGCGATCCTCGCCAGCGCGCCGAAGGCAGACAAGCGCCGACGCCAGCAGCTTGCGGAACTCAACGAGGAGACGGCGCGCCACGTGGTCGAGGAGGCGCTCGACGCGCTCTCGGCGTCGTTCGCGGACCTGCCCGAGGTGGCCTCGTTCCTCGCCGACATCGAGAAGGACCTCGTCGCCAGCAGCGCCCTCTTCGCGATCCCCGAGGCGGAAGCCAAGACCGTCGCCGCGCAGATCGATCCGGCGCAGGATGCCAGGCTGCGCCGCTATCTCGTCAACGTCGTCGTCTCGCACAAGAATGCCAAGGCCGGTGCGCCGGTGTGCGAGGCGTCCGATCCAACGCTGACTAGCCTCGCGGGCTGGATAGAGCCGGCCACACAGGGGGGAGCCGCCGATTTCCTCGCCATCCGGCCCGGCGCCCTGCATCGCGCCAACGGCGGCGCGCTGATGATCGAGGCCCGCCGCCTATTCGCCTCGCCCAGGGCCTGGGAGGGCCTCAAGCGCGCGCTCGAGGCCGGAGAGGTCCGCGTCGAGGTGTCCGAGCCGACGACGGCGAGCGGCGCAACGCCGGTGCCGACGCTCGAGCCCGAGCCGATCCCGCTCGCGATCAAGATCGTGCTGCTGGTCGACCCCGAGCTGCTCGCCACCATCGAGCAGACCGATCCGGACTTCGCACAGCTCTTCAAGGTGCAGGCCGACTTCGACGAGACGCTTGGGCGCAGCGCCGACAACGACCGCATCTTCGCCCGGCTGGTGGCGACAATCGTCGAGACCCATGGGCTCAAGCCGATCGACGCCGGGGGCGTGGCGCGCCTCATGGAGGAAGCGGCCCGCATGGCCGAGGACCGCGACAAGCTCCTGATCGAGACGGGGCGGCTCGCCGACATCGTGCGCGAGGCGGACTACTGGGCCGATGGCGAGAACCGCAAGGTGACGTCCGCAGCAGACATCACGCGCGCGCTCACGGAGCGTACGCGGCGCACCGACCGGCTGCGCGAGCACCTGCAGGAATCGGTGGCGCGCGGCGTGGTGCTGGTCGATACGGCCGGCAGCAAGGTCGGGCAGATCAATGCGCTCTCCCTCGTGCAGAAGGGACAACTTTCGTTCGGGCGGCCGGCGCGCATCACGGCGCGTGTGCATCTCGGCCAGGGGCGCGTGACCGACATCGAGCGCGAGGTCGAGCTTGGCGGCCCGCTGCATTCCAAGGGCGTGATGATCCTCTGGGGCTATCTCGCCGGGCGCTTCGCGCAGGACGTTCCGCTGGCGCTGGCGGCGACGCTGGTGTTCGAGCAGTCCTACGACACGATCGAGGGCGACAGCGCGTCGGCGGCGGAGCTCTTAGCGCTGCTCTCGGCGCTGGCGGACGCGCCGCTCAACCAGGAGATCGCGGTGACGGGCTCCATCAACCAGTGGGGCGAGGTGCAGGCGGTCGGCGGCGTCAACGAGAAGATCGAAGGCTTCTTCGACATCTGCGCGGCACGCGGGCTCACCCGCACCCAGGGCGTGCTCATCCCGGAAGCCAACAAGCAGCACCTGATGCTGCGCGAGGACGTGGTGGCGGCGGTGCGCGAGGGGCGCTTCGCCATCTACGCCATCAAGACCATCGACGAGGGCCTCGCGCTGCTCACCGGGCTCGAGGCCGGCAAGGCGGGCGCCGACGGACGTTTCGGGGCCGATACCGTGAACGGGCGCGTCGAAGCGCGGCTCAAGGCGTTCGCCGAGCGTGCCCGCAGCTTCGCGTCGAGCAAGGCCGGCGCACCGGGTGCGGGCTCAGGCGCCGCATGATCGCGCATATCGCACAAGCTGACGAGCAACGCGGCCGCGTTGTGCTGTGGCTTGGGCCCACGGGCGAGACGCAGGACACGGCGCTGGACGCGGCGCTGCGCCTCGCGCATGCCTTCGACTCGGAGATCGAGTGCCTGTTCATCGAGGATCGTCGGCTGTTCGATCTCGCCGCGCTGCCGTTCGCGCGCGAGATCTCGCTGTCGGGGCGTCGCTCGCGAGCCATGTCGCCCGAAGCGCTCGCGCGCGACATGCAGGCTCATGCCGCTGCGCTGCAGCGCCGCGTCCTTGCCCGGGCGCGGGTGGCGGACGTGAAGGCGCAAGCGCGCGTCGTGCGTGCCGAGCCGGCGCAGGCGCTCGCCGAGGTGTGTGCCGAGAACGGACCCTGGAACGTGGTGACAGTCGGCGGTGCGGTGCGCAACGGCACGGCGACCGGCCACATGGGTGCGGGCCTCGCGGAGCTGTTCCAGTCCGTGCACGCAACGACGGGCATCGTCGTCGCCGGCCCCCAGGCCCAGCACGCCTGCGGGCCGGTGATTGCCGTCGTCGAGGAACTGGACCGCGTGGTGCCCATGCTGCGTGCCGCCGAGCGGATCGCAACGGCGACCGGCGGCGATGCCCGGCTGTGGCTGCTCGAGCACGATCAGGCGCGGCAGGACTGGATCGAGGGCCAGATCCGCCTCGCGCTCGGGAACTATCCCGGCATCAACTTCGACGTCTTGGACATGTCGGTGCACACACCCCGCAGCATCGCCCAGATGATGCGGCGCGCGGGGGCGGGGTTCGTCATCACGCGTTTCGGTGGCACGCTGACGCCGCGCGAGCAGGACGTGGCGCCGTTCGCGGAGATGCTCGAAGGGCCGCTGTTCCTGGTGCGGTAGCGGCGCGGGTGCGGGGACCAGGAAAACGCTGCTTGTGCCGCTCCATCCGCGACGCTACTAGCTCGCAATCCTGAAACGGAAATGCGAGCATGCCGGAGCTGCCCGAAGTCGAAACCGTGCGCATGGGGCTCGAGCCGGTGCTCACCGGCCAGACGTTCGCGCGCGTCACGACCCACCGCGCCGACCTGCGCTTTCCGTTTCCCGAGAACTTCGCCAAGCGGCTGACGGGCGCGCGCGTCATGCGCCTCGAGCGGCGCGCCAAGTATCTCATCGCCCATCTCTCGACCGGCGAGGCGCTGCTCATGCACCTGGGCATGACGGGCCGCTTCCACGTGCAGGCCAAGGGCGAGGCCGTGGCGCATCTGCTCGGCGACTACGAGTACGAGACCGGTGCCCAACCCAAGCACATGCATGCCGTGTTCGACATGCGCGGCGGGGCGCGCGTGACTTACGCGGATCCGCGCCGGTTCGGCTACATGCTGTTGGTGCCCGACGCGGAGCTTGCGGAGCATGCGCTCATGCGGGGGCTCGGCGTCGAGCCGCTGTCTGACGATCTCACGCCCGCCTATCTCGCGCGACGCGCCGTAGGACGGCGCAGCGACCTCAAGGCTTTCCTCATGGACCAGCGCATCGTCGCCGGGCTCGGCAACATCTACGTGTGCGAGGCGCTGTTCCTGGCCCAGCTTCGACCATCGCGCCCTGCGTCGGTGCTGGCGACGCGCGGCGGCAAGCCGACGGTGCACGCGACGCGGCTCGCGGCAGGCATCAAGGCTGTGCTCAAGGCTGCCATCGCGGCCGGCGGCTCGACGCTGCGCGACTACCGACAGGCCGACGGCAGCACGGGCGCTTTCCAGAACACGTTTCAGGTCTACGGCCGCGAGGGCGAGCCTTGCGTCAGGCCCGGCTGCCGGGGCATTGTGCGACGCAGCACGCAGGCTGGACGCTCAAGCTTCTATTGCCCGGTGTGCCAGCACTGAAACAAGGAAGGCGCCGCCCATGGCTTTCGAAACGATCCTCGTCGAGACGCGCGGACGCGTGGGTCTCATCACGCTCAACCGTCCCGCCCAGCTCAATGCCCTCAACGATCAGCTCATCGGCGAGATCAACCAGGCGCTCGACGGCTTCGAGGCGGACGAGGGGGTAGGCGCCATCGTCGTCACCGGTTCCGAGAAGGCGTTCGCAGCCGGCGCCGACATCAAGGAGATGCAGGCCAAGACCTATATCGAAGCCTACAAGGAGGACTTCATCGCGAGCTGGGAGCGCATCACACGGGCCCGTAAGCCGGTGATCGCCGCCGTCGCGGGCTTCGCGCTCGGGGGCGGGTGCGAGCTGGCCATGAGCTGCGACCTCATCATCGCGGCGGATACCGCAAAGTTCGGGCAGCCCGAGATCAAGCTCGGCATCATGCCGGGGGCGGGCGGAACGCAGCGCCTGATCCGCGCGGTGGGCAAGTCCAAGGCTATGGAGCTGTGCCTCACCGGGCGCATGATGGACGCGGCGGAGGCCGAGCGGGCGGGGCTCGTTGCGCGCGTGGTGCCGGCCGCGGATCTCCTGGCGGACGCGCTCAAGACGGCCGAGACCATCGCCTCGATGTCGCTCACGGCGGCGATGCTGACCAAGGACTGCGTGAACCGCGCCTACGAGACGACACTCGCCGAAGGCATTCGCTACGAGCGGCGCACGTTCCACTCCCTGTTCGCCACGCACGACCAGAAGGAAGGCATGGCGGCGTTCGTGGAGAAGCGGAAGCCCGCGTTCAAGAACGGCTAGCGGATAATTCTCATCGCGCGATTGCGTTGGGCAGGGGTCTTACGGCTTGATGCGCGTCTGCGTCACGGCCGACATCAGGCAGAGCGCGATGATGGCGATGCCGCCCCACAGGAACACCTCGTTGGCGGCCCAGTCGCCTTTCAAGGTCGCGAGCTTGTCGGCGCCTACAAGATAAACGAGCCCGCCCGCGGCGGCGAGGCCGTGAACGGCGGTGAGAAAGAGCGGCGGAACGTGACGGTTGTTCGCGCGGCCGAGCCAGTAGCCGTAAAGGCCGATGCATGCGGCGAAGATCGCCGCGCCGAGCCCGTATTGGAAGGCGTGGCGCCAAACGACGTCGGACAGGGAGTAGATGGCGAACAGTGCGGAAGCGCCCCAGGCGTAGACCAGCGCCGCGAGCCAGACGTTGCATCGCACGGCCTCGCGGATCGACTCCTGGCCGTCCGGGCGCGCCGCCGATCCGGTGCTCTTCGACCATAGCGGCGCGTTGATGCCGAGCCCGGTGCCGACCACCAGCGCCACCAGCAGGCCTGCGGCGAGCGACGGCAGGAAACGATCGCCGCGGCCGGCGCCGAGCACCATCATCGTGATGCTCAAGGCCGACGCCAGGAGCAACCACGGAAGCAGCGGCCGGAGTGAGATTCCCGGCGCGTACGAACGCCCATGCTGATTGATGCTCATGCGGGCTTATTGACTAGGGGGAATTTTTATTGCCGTCAATCAAAGCATGAGCAGAAACAATGGCCAAGGCCACGGCACCAAACAAAAAAATGCCGTTGCCGGCCCAGTCGTTGTCGGTCGCGTAGAGGATCTCCTTGTCGGGATCGACGGCGAGACCGATCAGGGTGGCGATCATGCCTACGAGCAGGGCGATGGCGAAGTAGCGGCCAAGGCGCAGCAGGGTCGCGTCCTCGCGGCCCTGGGCCGCGTCCTTGGCCAGGAGCGCGGAGAAGCCGAGGCAAAGCAGGCCGGCGCCGGCAAAGGCGGCCGAGAAGTGCGTCCACTCCCGCCACGACATCACCGTCGTGTAGATCAGCACCAGCGCAGCGGCGCCCCAGAGCCAGATGAGGCACAAGTTGCGGGCCGTTCGGCTCTCGACCAGGCTCTTCGCGGCCCCGGCAGCGCGCAGCGACCGGCGCTCAGACACGCCGACGGCGGCCAGCAGCAGGTTGACGACGGCCGCCGCGCCGAGCAGCCCCAGCGGTTCCGCCGCGCCGGCGGAATAGACGACGCCGGCAAGCCCGAGGCCGAGCACGAGGGCCAGGCCGACAATGGAATGTATGGTCATTTCAGAGCGTTCCTCCCCGTGCGTGCAGCAGTCCGTGCTCTTACAGCACCTTTTGCCGGAGCTGGGAAGCAACCGGGCGCACGTCGGTACTCTGTGGGAACTCTCCATGTGGCAGGCCCTCACCCTGCCTCTCTCCCCAAGGGACGAGGAAACCAGGACGCGCGCCTCGGCCGATCCCCGATCAGCCGACGCCGAGGCACCAGGCAAGGATGGCCTTCTGGGCGTGCAGGCGGTTCTCGGCCTCGTCGAAGACCACCGATTGCGGGCCTTCGAGCACGGACTCGGTCACCTCGTTGCCGCGATAGGCGGGGAGGCAGTGCATGAAGATCGCGCCCTTGGCCGCCTTGGCCATCAGCGCATCGTCGACGGCGTAGGGCTTCAGGAGTTGCTTTCGGCGCGCGCCATCGGTGTCGCCCATCGAGACCCAGGTGTCGGTGACGATGCAGTCCACGCCGCGCACGGCCTTGGCCGGGTCGGTCATGATGGTGACGTCGGCCTTCTCGCGGCGCACCCAGTCGATGATATCGTCCTTCGGGCGCAAGGCATCGGGGCAAGCCACGCGCAGGGAGAAGCCGAATTTCGCGGCCGCCTGCATCCACGAGGCGGCGACGTTGTTGCCGTCGCCCACCCAGGCAATGGTGCGGCCCTTGATGGGGCCGATCCGCTCCTCGAAGGTCATGACGTCGGCCATGATCTGGCAAGGGTGCGTCTTGTCGGTCAGGCCGTTGATCACCGGAACGGTGGCGTGCCTTGCCAGATCCAACAGCGTGTCGTGGGAGTTGGCGCGGATCATGATGGCGTCGGCATAGCGCGAGAGCACGCGTGCGGTGTCGGCGATGCTCTCGCCGCGGCCGAGCTGCAGATCGGTCTGGTTCAGCATGATGGTCTGGCCGCCGAGCTGGCGCATGGCGACGTCGAACGAAACGCGGGTGCGCGTCGACGGCTTCTCGAAGATCAGCACCAGGACGTCGTCCTTGATGCCCTTCGGCTTCAGCTTCGCGGGAACGCGCTTGCCGGCCGCCTTCATGGCGTGGGCGGCGTCGATGATGCGCCGGAGCGCCTTGGAGTCGATCTCGTCGAGATCCAGGAAATGTCGAATAGCGGGTGCTTTGGCCATGGCCTGCAGCCGGCTCCAGATCCGGGGTTGGGTTCAGGTTTTCGATTGTGAGACGTGAGATTTCGCGACATGGGCGAGCGCGCGGGAAAGGCGCTCGATGCCTTCGCTGATCTCGTGGTCGGCGACGATGAGAGGAGGCAGCACGCGCACGACGTTGTCGCCAGCGCCGACGACGAGCAGGCGCTCAGCGCGGGCCGCCGTGACGACATCGGCCGGCGCAGCATCGACCTTGATGCCGGCGAGAAGTCCCTGGCCGCGCACCTCGACCACGAGGTCCGGGAACTGGTCCTGGAGGCGCGCGAGGCCCTGACGCAGGCGCAGCGCCTTCTGCTGCACACCTTCGAGGAAGCCCGGCTCGAGGATGACATCGAGCACCGCGTCGCCCACGGCGGTGGCCAACGGATTGCCGCCGAAGGTCGAGCCGTGGGTGCCGGGCGTCAGGCCCGCCGCGGCGGCCTCGGTCGCCAGCACGGCGCCGAGCGGAAAGCCACCGCCGATGCCCTTGGCGACAGCCACGATGTCCGGCGCGATGCCGGCCCACTCGTGCGAGAAAAGCTTGCCCGAGCGGCCGACGCCGGTCTGCACCTCGTCGAGCACAAGCAGGATGCCGGCCTCGTCGCAGAGCGCGCGCAAACCCTTGAGGTAATCCGCCGAGCCCACATGCACGCCGCCCTCGCCCTGCACGGGCTCGACCATGACGGCAGCCGTCTCCGGGCCGATGGCGGCGCGGACGGCCTCGAGATCGCCGAAGGGAACGTGGTCGAAGCCCGGCGCCTCGGGGCCGAAGCCTTCGAGATACTTTGGGTTTCCGGCGGCGGCGAGGGTCGCAAGCGTCCGCCCGTGGAAGGCACCGAGGCAGGTGATGATGCGCCAGCGCTCGGGATGACCCGATACGAAGTGATAGCGGCGCGCAGCCTTGATGGCGCCCTCGCAGGCCTCGGCGCCCGAGTTTCAGAAGAAAACCTTGTCGGCGAACGTCGCCGCGACGAGACGCTCGGCGAGCTTCTCCTGGCCGGACACGCGATAGAGATTGGACGTGTGCCAGAGCTTTCCCGCTTGCTCCGTCAGCGCGGCGACAAGGCGCGGATGGGTGTGGCCCAACGCGTTGACGGCAATGCCGGAGCCGAAGTCCAGATAGCGCTCGCCCGTCTCCGTCTCGAGCCAGGCGCCTTCGCCCTTGGCAAATACGAGGTCCTGGCGCGCGTAGGTGCCCATGACCGCGGGCGACGGGCCCTTGGAAGCGTCCGTTTTTGCGGCGGTCGAGGCTGTGAGGGGTTTGGACATGGCGCCCATCCCACTCCCCAAAAAAGACGAAAGCCGCCCTCCCGGCGGCCGCGCGAAGGAGGCGTGATACGCGCGCCGGGGGTCAAAGTCAACGGAGGGTTGCGCCGGAAGCCTCCTGAGCCGGCGTGCCCACGTAAGGGGGCAACAGCGTTCGCCCCACCTCGCGACCTCATCCTCCGGTCGGCCATCATTGCGCCGCGAGAGGCGGGAATAATATCGGGGGAAAGTCCGGAAGGCCTTTCTTGCCGGCCTCGGCCGACTCACTCTGTGGCGAGGGCGCCACGCGTCCCCTGTCAACAGGCACCGCGTACGTGGCGCCTGCTTGTACAAGAAAATCAAGTTATTGTAGGTTAAGGGCGTCCAGACACCGACATGTCGCGTTGCTGTGCGGCTGTCTCTTGTGTTGCTTGTCTGGCCTGCGTTCGGACCCAGTATCAGCGGCTTAGTCCCGCCAGTCCGCTCTAGTTCCTGCGTCATCTTCAGTTCGCGTTGCGAGCAGGGTGTGGCTCTGCTCATGCTTGGCGTGTGTTCCTCGCCCTGCGTGATGTGCCGCCGCTCTCCTCGTGCGCCTGCCTATCCCGGGTCCTCGGCCCGGATGGCTCATGCTTTGAGGAGCACCGAACTATGGCCTGGAACGACGAGCGGGTTGAGCTCTTGAAGAAGCTCTGGTCCGAAGGGCTCAGCGCGAGCCAGATCGCCGGACGCCTCGGCGGGGTGACGCGCAATGCCGTGATCGGCAAGGTCCACCGGCTCGGCCTTTCGGGACGCGCCACCACATCGCGCATGAAATCGCACCGCCCGCGGGCGCGCGTCGCCGCGACGGCGCGGCGCATGCAGCAGAAGTCGCGCTTCGCGCCGCAGGGCAATCCCGCGCTGCGTGCCCTCTACCAGCCTGAGGCCGAACCCTTCACACCGTCGGTCGAGGAGCTCGTGATCCCGCTCAAGGAGCGGCGCACGATCCAGACGCTCACCGAATGCTCATGCCGCTGGCCGATCGGCGATCCGCAGGCCGCCGACTTCCATTTCTGCGGAAAGACCAAGGTCACCGGGCTTCCCTACTGCGAGTTCCATGCGCGCCGCGCGTTCCAGCCGCCGCAGCCGCGCCGTCGCGAGCGCGAGGTGGCGGAGCCCCGGATCCCGGCGCTCGCACACACGGCCTCCGGCAAAGAGCCGGCGGACGTGTAAAGAGACGACCCTTTCTGCGGGGGGAAGGTCGGGTGCGTCGGGGGGCGCGCCCGACCTTCGTTTTTGGTGCATTGCTCTGACGGAAGAGGCGGAGATGCGCGGCCGTGATCAGGCCGAAAAGCTCATGCGGCTGTCATCGAGGGCGCGACGCAGGGCGCCGGCGAAATCGCGGCGCTCCTCGTCGTTGAGAAGGCGGCCGAATTCCAGCTCGCGGCCGTGGGACGCGAGCCTCAGGTGATTGCCGCCATCGGGGCGCTCGGTGAACAGCACACGCACCCAATAGGGGTTGAACTCAAAACTGCGGCTCTTGCCCGAGGCCGAGACCTGCCGCAACGTCAGCGTGCTCGGCGTCAGCTCCACTAGCTCGTAGGCGCGCGCGGCGCGATAGTTGAGCTTGAACGCGACGTAGATCAGCAGCACGTCGAGGCCGAAAAACCCCATTACCGGCCAAGCCCCCATGAGCAGGAAGGCCATGCCGGACACGAAGCTCACGCTCCCGATGGCGAGCATGAGGATCAGAAACCCTCGCGGCGAAAGCGAGCGATGAGGGTGGAGAATGGCGCGAAAGACGCTCGCGTCGGGGGATTGAGGTCCGCTATCGTTCATCAGGCCAGCCTACCTTCGGGATCCGTCTTGTCAAAGCGCCTATCCGCTGATGAACGTTCCGCCGCCCTGCCGGCGCCCCGTTCCCATGCCCCCCGCGCCACTCGGGGCGGCGCACGGCGGCGCGGCCTTTCGTCCGCTGAAATCCAGGAGATTTTCAGGCGGTTCGCGGCGGCGAACCCGGAGCCAAAGGGCGAGCTCGAGCATACCAACCCGTTCACGCTTCTGGTCGCCGTCGTGCTCTCGGCGCAGGCCACGGACGCGGGCGTGAACAAGGCGACGCGAGCGCTGTTCCGGAAAGTGGATACGCCGCAAAAGATGCTCGCGCTCGGCGAGGACGCACTGCGCGAGCACATCAAGTCCATCGGGCTCTACCGCGCCAAAGCCAAGAACGTGATCCTGCTCAGCGAGAAGCTGATCCGGGAGTTCGGCGGGGAGATCCCCGCGGACCGCGATGCGCTCGAGACGCTGCCCGGCGTCGGGCGCAAGACCGCCAACGTGGTCATGAACATCGCCTTCGGCGCGCCGACCATGGCGGTCGATACGCACGTGCTGCGTGTGTCCAACCGTATAGGACTATCGGAGGGTAAGACGCCGCTCGCGGTGGAAGCGGATCTCCTCGCAAAGGTTCCGCCCGAATACGGTCTTCATGCGCATCACTGGCTCATCCTGCACGGACGCTATGTGTGTAAGGCACGACGCCCCGCGTGCCCAGCCTGCCTCATCCGCGATATCTGCCGCTTTCCGGACAAGACGCTCTAGCGCAATAGATGCGTAAGCAGATCAATTGAGCGCCGCTCTTAAGCTCGCGTCAACCACGCTTAAGATCGTTTACTCGGTCGGCCGACAGATTAATTCCCTCCTTACCACTCTCCTCTAACGGTTGGCGGACTGCCGCCAGCATGACTTGCAGACACGCATTTATTTCCTCCCTGGAGTTGGCACTCGAATGGCTTGCCCTCAGCTTGTGGATGCGACGTCCGCCGCTTTGATCGAAGCAGCCGCGAGCCTTGATGCGCAGAAGCTCATCGAGCACGCGCGCAAGCTGGCAACGCTCAACACGCGCTTCGAGGTCGCCCTCAACAACATCGCACGCGGGCTTTCGATGTTCGATGCCGAGGGCCGTCTCATCATCTGCAACGGGCTCTACCGGGAAATCTATGGGCTGCCGGACGAGCTCACGGAGCCAGGCACCCCTTTCTCGCGCATCATCGCCTATCAGGCAGCGAAGGACGGCTCAGCCAACACCGCCGAGGATCTGAGGCGCCAGCAGCTTTGGGTGACGGAGCACGCGGCGGAGTTGCAGTATGGAAAGATCTTCACCCATACGCACAATCTCCCCGACGGCCGCATCATCCTCGTCACCGTTCAGCCGCTGGAGGACGGCGGCTGGGTCGACATCCAGGAGGACGTGACAGAGGCGACGCTCGCTCGCGAGCGCATCACGTGGCTTGCCCGGCATTGCCCGCTGACAGAGATCCCCAACCGCTTCCATTTGCGCGAGCGGCTCGAGGAGGCGCTGCAGTGCCTGGGGTCTCACGAGAAGCTCGCCGTACATCTCGTGGATCTCGATTATTTTAAGCAGGTGAACGACACGCTCGGCCATGCCGCCGGCGATGCCGTTCTCAAGGCCGTCGCCAAGCGCATGCTGGCCACGTTGCGCGAGAACGACGCCGTCGGCCGCGTGGGCGGAGACGAGTTCGCGATCATCCAGCGGGGCATCAGCGGGCCGGAAGACGCGGCGCGTCTCGCGGAACGCCTCGTCAAGACGCTCAACGCGCCCTATCGCGTGCTCGGCTCGAACGCCGCGATCGGCGCCAGCATCGGTATCGCGATCGCTCCGGATCACGGCGTCGATTCCGACACCCTGCTCAGAAAAGCCGATATGGCGCTCTACCGTATGAAGACCTGCGGCCGCGGCAGGTCCTACGTCTACAGGACGGAGGACGAAGCGGTCGCGCTCGAGCGCATGGAGCTCAGGAGCGCACTCAGAGACGCCCTCAAGAACCGGCAGCTCGGGCTTCACTATCAGCCGATCGTCGACGTGAAGGCCGGGACGGTGACGGCGTGCGAGGCGCTCATGCGCTGGCAACACCCGAGCCTCGGAATGGTGCCGCCGTCCACGTTCATTCCGATCGCCGAGACCTCCGGACTGATCCTGCCGATGGGCGAATGGGCCCTGCATCAGGCCTGCCATGATGCCGCCGGGTGGCGCTCCGACATCAAGGTCGCCGTCAATCTCTCGGCCGTACAGTTCGACCAGAGCGATCTTGCGATCAGCGTGCAACGCGCGCTCGATGCCTCCGGGCTCGACGCGGAGAGGCTCGAGGTCGAGATCACCGAGACCGCGCTCCTCAAATGCGAGGCGCGCACGATCGAAACGCTGGGGCGGCTCAGGGCGCTCGGCGTGCGGCTGGTGCTGGACGACTTCGGCACCGGCTTTGCCTCGCTCAACTATCTGCGCAACTTCGCCTTCGACAAGATCAAGATCGATCAGTCGTTCATCAACGAGATGGCGGACCGGCGGGACTGCATGGCCATCGTGGGCGCGGTCACCGGACTTGCGAGGACGCTCGGCATCGGGCCGGTGGCCGAGGGCGTCGAGGAACTCGAGCAGCTCGAGGGCGTGACCGTCGCCGGATGCCAGGAGATGCAGGGCTTCTATTTCAGCCAGCCGGTGCCTGCGGTCGAGGTCGAGGCCGCCGTGGCCGCCTGCGTCAGCCGGTTGGCGCATGTATCCTCCGCCGGCCTTTCCGCTTCCTGATCGCTCCATCCTCAAGTCTCGGGCAGAGGTAAGGGGACCCGTCGCACGTTTCCTGCCGGCGTCGCATGCGCTGAAACTGGCGTGGGTCCCGGCCTTCGCCGGGATGACGTGCCACACGCGACGTCATCCCGACGGAGGTCGGGATCCACGCCAGCGTCCACAAATGTCACGCAGGCACGACCCTCGTGCGACAGCAAGAAACGCGCAGTCAGGCGACGCGCACGGCGATGCCGGCCGCGGCCATGTGCTGCTTCGCTTCCCCGATGGTGTGAGTGCCGAAGTGGAAGATCGAGGCCGCGAGCACGGCGCTCGCGTGTCCGTCCCTCACGCCCTCGACCAAGTGGTCGAGCGTGCCGACACCGCCCGAGGCGATGACGGGAACCGGCACCGCATCCGAGATGGCGCGCGTCAGCTCGATGTCGAAGCCGGCCTTCGTGCCGTCGCGATCCATGGAGGTGAGCAGGATCTCGCCCGCGCCGAGCGCCACCACCTCGCGCGCATATTCGATCGCGTCGATGCCGGTCGGCTTGCGCCCGCCGTGGGTGAAGATCTCCCAGCGGAGCGGCTCGCCTTCGGCAGAGACGCGCTTGGCGTCGATGGCGACGACGATGCACTGGGCGCCGAACTTCTCCGACGCCTCCTTGACGAACTGGCGGTTGGCGACGGCCGCGGTGTTGATCGACACCTTGTCGGCGCCGGCCTCGAGCAGCTTGCGGATGTCGTCCACGGCGCGCACGCCGCCGCCGACGGTGAGCGGCATGAAGCAGCGCTCGGCCGTGCGCTCAACGACGTCGAAGATGACGTCGCGGTCCTCGTGCGAGGCGGTGATGTCGAGGAAGCACAGTTCGTCGGCACCGGCGGCGTCATAGGCGGCGGCGGCCTCGACCGGATCGCCGGCATCGACGAGATCGACGAAGTTGACGCCCTTGACGACGCGCCCGTCCTTGACGTCGAGGCAGGGGATGATGCGGGTTTTCAGCATGGGTCTCGCACGACAACGTTTGCCGTCTGCTCCGCCCGGTAGCATATTCCGGCGGAATGCCACAAGAACGGAGCCCTTGCGCATGAGCTCTCTCGATCCGTTTCCCGCGTGGCTGCTTCCTCTCGCGCTCGGGCTTTTCGTCGCCGCCCTTCTCCTGATGCGAAGGCGGACGCGCCGGGGCTCATGGCAGCGCGGGCAGGATGCGAATGCTCGTCAGGATGGCGGGGCCTATGCGGCCTATGGAGCGCCGTCGGACGGCGGCTGGTCCGGGAGCGGCAAGGGCAAGCACGCCTGCGACGGCGACAATGGCGGCGGTTCCGACGGAGGAGGAGACGGTGGCGGTGGCGGCGGGGACTAGCCCCGTCCTTCACGCCGCCGACAGCAAGGCCAGCGCCTCCTTGGGATCGAGGCGGCCATCATAGAGCGCGCGGCCGGTGATGGCGCCTTCCAGCAGCGCGTACTCGGGGCGCAGGAGCGCCTTGACGTCCTCGATGGAGGCGAGGCCGCCCGAGGCTACGACGGGGATGCTCGTCGCGCGCGCCAGCTCGGCGGTGGCTGGGAGGTTCAGGCCCTTCAAGACGCCGTCGCGCTCAATGTCGGTGTAGACGATGGCAGCAACGCCGGCGTCCTCGAAGCGGTCGGCGAGATCGATGGCGGTGAGCTCGGAGGTCTCGGCCCAGCCCTCGACCGCTACGCGGCCGCCCTTGGCGTCGATGCCGACGGCGATGCGGCCGGGGAAGTTCCGGCAGGCCTCGCGGACGAGTGTGGGATCGCGCACGGCCGCCGTGCCCAGGATCACGCGGCGGATCCCGCGTGCGAGCCAGGTCTCGATGGTGGCGATGTCACGGATGCCGCCGCCGAGCTGGGCCGGCATGGTGATGGCCTTCAGGATGGCCTCCACGGCGGCCGCGTTGACCGGCTTGCCGGCGAAGGCGCCGTTCAGATCGACGATGTGCAGATACTTGAAGCCCTGCCGCTCGAACGCCTGGGCCTGGGCGGCCGGATCCTCGTTGAAGACGGTGGCCGCGTTCATGTCCCCGAGCTGCAGACGGACGCACTTGCCGTCCTTCAGATCGATGGCCGGAAATAAGATCACTCGGGTCCCTCGTCAGTCCCGCTACAGCTTTCCTGCTACAGCTTTTTCATGTGACCGATGATGCAGGCTTGCGGCCGGCGCGGCTCGAAGCAGTCACGGTCCCGGCGGCGCGCATCCGCCATCAGATTGCTATGGTCTTGCCCGATCAATAGAGTTTGTCGTCGAGCGTCAAGTCCGTGTCATAACATATGCAGGCCGCATATCTCACCCCACCGCCGTTCCGTACCGCCCTGGCGCGCCCCGCGCTGACGGAGGCGGACGCCATCGACATCTGGATCGCGCGCTGGCTCAGGATCCGCCCGCGCGACCTGATCCTGCGCTACGGCTGCGATCCGCGCCGGCTCTACGAGATCTGGCAGGAGGAGCGGTTTCCGGGCAGCCGCGCCAAGGCCCTTGACCTCTTCCTTGCTCAATATCCGGGGCTTGCAGACCGGATCGACCCGGGACCCCACGTGCGCGTCTCCAAGGCTGCCCATCCGGACCAATTGCGCCTCTTCGACTAGGGGTTGCGGGCCTTCTTTCCTACATGCAGCAATATGACTTATTGCATTGATTTTGCTTGCATGTTTTAGTTCGCTCGCGGTCCGTTTGGCGGCTATAGTGGGGCTTGTGCCCGCAACCTCCGTCACGGTCTGACCGCGCCCCGACCCTCAAGAGAACAAAATTCGAACGGACTCTAGACGTGGTGAGCGACTCATGCCACGTTCCCTCTACGTTCTCACCGCGTCCCCCCACTCTTCTCGCCCACGGAGAGCCCCATGCGCACCTATCTCATCTCGTACGACCTCGCCAAGCCGCACCTCATCAAGCACGTCGTCGCCCAGGCGATCATGGCCGCCGGCCATAGCTGGGCACGCCCGCTCGAGCAGACCTGGTACGTGCGCTCGGAAGAGAGCGAGGAGGCGCTGGAGGCCAAGCTGACGCGCATCCTCGATTCCGAGGACGGGCTGCTCATCCAGCGCGTCAAGGACGAGGCGATCCTGACCAACACCTCGATCCGCTGGTTCAAGCAGCGCCAGGCCGGCGTCGAGATCAACGGCGACACCAACATCATCGCCTTCCCGATTGCGAAGCCCGTGAGCGACGAGCCGGAGTTGCCGTTCGCGGAAGCGTGCTGAGCCTCTTTTCTGTTGCGTTAGTTGCGTTCGGCGTCGAGCCAACTCCGGTGCTCCCCCCATCCCCCGCGCCAGGCGTTGCTCATTGAGAAAGGGAGGCTTTCGAGCCTCCCTTTTTTTGTTGCCGGAGATGCGGTCCGGCCGTTTCGTAGCTCGCAAATAAAAAGTGTCGGCTTTGCCGTCCGTCGTTCGTCGTTCCGGTGGCGCGGCACGACGCAACGCCAGATCCAGGGAGGTACCCCATGCGCTACATGATTTTGGTCAAGGCCTCGGCGGACTCGGAAGCGGGGCTCATGCCGGGCGAGGACATGCTGAAGGCGATGGCGGACTATCACGAGGAGCTGGCCAAGGCCGGCGTGCTCGTGGACGGCAACGGACTCCATCCCACGTCCAAGGGCTATCGGCTGCACTACTCCGACGGCAAGCGCACGCTGATCGACGGGCCGTTCGCGGAGACCAAGGAGGTCATCGCCGGCTACACCATGATCAAGGTGAAATCGACCGAGGAGGCGCTCCACTGGTTCCAGCGGTTCCCGCAGCCGCACTACACCGACTGCGAGATCGAGCTCCGGCGGATGTTCGAGCTCGAGGAGCTGGGCGAGGGCGAGGAGATCGACCGCTTCCGCGAGATGGAAGTCGACGTGAAAGGAACGTGATAGCTGCCTAGGACTTAGGCAGTCTTTCGCATACTTCGAGCAAACTTGTGGATAAGCAAAGCGCGCGATCGCTTTAACTTGAAGCCGCAACTCACTCGCGCGCTAGATGCCTTGCCGCGCACGAGCACGACCACGCTCGTTGGATTGATCTCGGGTGCGATCGTGCTCTTTGTTCGTTGCGAGTCCGATCACCTTTTGCGATGTGCGCGCTTCTGCCTGCATCGCGAACGATCAGACTCGAGGCGCGGCTCGTTTGGTCAAGTAGAGGAGTTCTTCCCTATGGCATCCAATGAGAAAACGTCGGCTCAGGTCGCAGCCATCGCACAACGCGCCCAACAGAACCCGAAATCCGTTACGCCGGAAGAGATTCAAGCTCTTGCGGCATCGGTTCTGAACCAGTCCGATCGCAATCGGCAGCAGCAGGGCCAGCAGAACCCGCAGAATCAGCGGAGCGGTCAGCAAAACCAGTCGGACCAGCAAAGACGGTAGGTCCGGTCTCTTCTGTAAGTGTCTCAATCGAGAGAACGCAGCGAGTGGGTATCGTCATGATCCCACTCGCCTGGGCATTCTCAGGGTGCCCCAGATCGCCGATGTTCTGGGCGAGGACCTTGACCTCGGCGGTGTCCTTCAAGAGCCATCCCACGGACGCCACCTCGACCGCTTTCGGCTCGGGCAGCGCGGACAGATAGCGCCACTGGCCGCACGGTTGGCGGCTGTCCTGCCAGCGGATGATGACGAGTCGGCATTGCCCCGACATGCGAGTCCCCCGGTGATTCGGCGGGAATCATAGCAGAGTCAGGCCGTTCGCGCGGTGGTCGCTTTGCCACTGTCGCGAGGATCGTGGGCGGCTGCGGCCGCCGCGCCGACACCCCACCTAGGTCCGGCCCCCTCGAAGCGGGAGGAGTATGCGGACACTATGCGCTCAGGAACTCGCTGGCCTTGAACAGGGAGGCGAAGGGGATGCCGGCTTCGGCGTAGAGTTTCTCGGCACCTTCCTCGCGGTCGAGGATCGAGATCACGAGCGCGATCGTGGCGCCGGCTGCCTTCAGCGCCTCAACCGCCTTCATGGCCGAGCCGCCGGTGGTGGTCACGTCCTCGACGATGGCAACGCGCCTGCCTTTAACGTCTGAGAGCCCTTCGACCAGCTTCTTGGTGCCGTGGTCCTTCACCGTCTTGCGCACGAAGAAGCCCGGCAGCGGGCGGCCGGCGTGGCGGCTCAGAATCGAGATCGGCGTGATCAGCGGCACGGCGCCCATCTCGAGGCCGCCGACGATGTCGGCGTCGGTCTCGGCGATCTCCGCATAGATCAGCTCTGCGAGCAGGTCTGCGCCCTCGGGATCGAACATCGTGGGTTTCATGTCGAAGTAATGATCGCTCTCCTTGCCGGAGGCGAGCACGACATGGCCGCGCACGAAGGACTTCGTTTTGACGATCTCAAAGAGGCGCGCGCGAGCGTCGGTGGCATTTGTCATGGGCGAGGTCCGAAGTTGCGTCGGGAATGCTCATAGACGGCGCATGGCGACGCGTCCACCTACTGTTCCCCTCTCCCCGTTCTTAAGGGGAGCGGGATTACGGCGCCCACTTCAGGAAGTTGGCGATGAAGGCGAGGCCTAGGGCCTGGCTCTTCTCAGGGTGGAACTGGGTGCCGGCGACGTTGCCCTTCGCAATGATGGCCGTCACCGGGCCGCCGTAGTCGGTCTCGGCCACGACGACAGCGCGGTCCTTGGCGACGAAGTGGTAGGAGGGCACGAAGTAGGCGTGCAGCCCGCTCGGGCCGGTCGGGATGCCGGCGAGCAGCGGATGCGGGTTACGTACGTCAAGCGTGTTCCAGCCCATGTGCGGAATCTTGAGTGTGGGGTCGGCCGGCTTGATCGCGCGCACCTCGCCCTCGATCCAGCCGAGGCCGTCGGTCACCTCGAACTCGAGGCCGCGGGTCGCAAGGAGCTGCATGCCGACGCAGATGCAGAGGAACGGGCGGCCGCGCGCGTGCACGGCCTCCTCCAGCGCCGCGCGCATGCCCGGCACGGCCTCGAGGCCGCGCTTGCAGTCGGCGAAGGCGCCGACGCCGGGCAGCACCACGCGGTCGGCTGTGCGCACGTCCTCCGCTCTGGCGCTGACGACGATCTCGGCCTCCGCTTCCGCCTCCCGTGAGGCGCGCTCGAACGCCTTGGCGGCCGAGTGAAGGTTCCCGGAGCCGTAATCGATGATGACGACGCGCTGCATGAGGGCTCAGGTCTTGATCGCGAACTTGCTGCGAAGGCGTTCGGAGAGCCGGCGTACGGCACCTTCGACGCGCGATGTCGCGCTGCCCTCGTCGATGGCGGCAAAAGACCCGCCCATGGCGCGGATAGTCCCTGCCGTCTCCGTCTCAACGGACGGCAGCCAGGCCTCGAAGAAGCGGCGCTCGGCTTCCTCACGGCCGCGGCCGCTGACGACGGCGATCTCCTGCCAGCCGGCGCGGCCGAGCGACCAGCGTTTCAGCTCGTTAGCCTCGAAGCCCGCGACGACGTTGAGCAGGAAAAAGATCCAGCCGGACCAGCCGCTCCCGACGCCGGCCAGCGACAGGATCGACGCCAGGACGACGGCCGCAGCAGTGTAGGCTGCAAGCGCAAGCCATTCGCCTCGCGCGAGAAAATAAAGCGGACCGAACAGCACTACCAGCCAGGAGAAGCCGTCGCCGACGAAAAGAAGCCTTTCCGCTCGATCCAGCCTCGTGCCTCCGGCCTTGGGCGGCTCGTGAACCGTGAACGCCGACACGCGCGCCATTCCATTGGAGAGCCATCGCAACATCAGGCCAGCATTCCCTTCGTGGAGGGAACGCGGCCCACCTGCCGCGGATCCAGCGCGACGGCTCCGCGAAGCGCGCGCGCGAGGCCCTTATAGCAGGTCTCGGCGATGTGGTGGTTGTTCTCGCCGTATAGGTTCTCGACGTGCAGCGTGATGCCGGCATTCTGCGCGAACGCCTGGAACCACTCGCGGAAAAGCTCCGTGTCCATATCGCCGATCTTGGGGCGCGAGAAGGTGACCTTCCAGATCAGGTACGGGCGGCCGGAAACGTCGATGGCGACGCGCGTCAGCGCCTCGTCCATAGGCAAGAGCACGTCCGCGTAGCGCGTGATGCCCTGCTTGTCGCCGAGCGCCTTCGCCACCGCCTGGCCGAGCACGATGCCCACGTCCTCCGCTGTATGATGGAAGTCGATGTGCAGGTCGCCCTTGGCCTCGAGCTTGATGTCGAAGAGGCCGTGGCGCGCGAGCTGCTCCAGCATATGATCCAGGAAGCCGACGCCGGTCGAAATGTCGGAGACGCCGGTACCGTCGAGATCGACCGTGGCGGTGATCTGCGTTTCCTTTGTCCTGCGGGCGATGGTGGCTTGCCGCTTCACGGGTATCCTCGTTGGGCAGGAGGGCGGGGCAACCTGCCGTTGTTGCCTTAACGAACCCCAGCGTTTATCAGCTTCGGGGACCCGGTTCCAGAGCGCCTACGGCGCATCCGGGGCCGCGCCCCCGCTTCCTTGGCACAGGATTTATGGCAAACACCCCGCACAGCTCTACCGACGGCGCCGCCTGGCACGCAACGACCATCCTAACCGTGCGCAAGGACGGGCGCGTGGTGATTGCCGGCGACGGGCAGGTGAGCCTCGGGGCCACCATCATCAAGGCCAACGCCCGCAAGGTGCGCCAGCTCGGTAAAGGCGGCGTTATCGCCGGATTTGCGGGTGCAACCGCTGATGCGTTCACCCTGTTCGAGCGCCTCGAGGCCAAGCTCGAGCAATATCCGGGGCAGCTCATGCGGGCGGCCGTGGAACTTGCCAAGGACTGGCGGACCGACAGGTTCCTGCGGCGGCTCGAGGCGATGATGATCGTGGCGGACGCCGACATCACGCTGGTGCTCACCGGCACCGGTGACGTGCTCGAGCCCGAGCATCACGTGATGGGCATCGGCTCCGGTGGAATGTATGCGCTGGCGGCGGCGCGGGCCCTGCTCGACCAGCCGCTCGACGCCGAGGCGATCGCGCGGCGCGCGATGGCGATCGCGGGCGAGATCTGCGTCTACACCAACACCAATCTCGTCCTCGAAAGCCTGCCGTCGTCGAAATAGCGACGCCTTCCCAAGGAGCTCTCATGGCCTGGGTCTTCCTGATGCTTGCCGGCGCGTTCGAGATCGCGTTCACGACCGCGATGCGCTTCACGAACGGCTTCACCAAGATCTGGCCAAGCCTGCTTGTGCTCCTGCTCGCGGCAATCAGCATCTATTTCGTCGCCAAGGCGTCCGAGCTGATCCCGCTTGGGACCGCATATGCCGCCTGGGGCGGGATCGGCGCGATCGGCACGGTTGCTATCGGAATTCTCTACTTCGACGAGCCGGTGACGCTTTGGCGCATGGTGTTCCTGTCGACGCTCATCATCTCCATCGCGGGGCTCAAGCTCGTCACGGAGTAGGCGGTGCGCGCATGATCGCAGAGGCAGGATGATCCGGGACGAGCAAATCGAGGCGGCCGTTGCGCAAGGCATCCTCACGGCCGAGCAGGCCCGGCGGCTGCGCGCCTTCGCGGATGGCAGCCCCACCGGCGCGGCGCCCGACGATACGGCGGCCGATGCGGACGACGAGAAGTTCCGGCTGATCGGCGGCTTCAACGACGTGTTCGTGACCATCGGTGTCGCGCTGCTGGTCGCGGCGCTGTTCGCGCTCGCTAGCGTGTTCGAGCTCCGGCCCGGGTTCGCGGTGCTGGCCATGATCTCGGCGTGGGGGCTCTCCGAGGTCTTCTCGCGTCGCATGCGGCTCGCGCTGCCGTCGGTCGCGCTCGCCGTGATGTTCGCCGGCGGCGCGGCGTTCGCCGCCGCATCGCTCGCCGATCTCACGTGGCCCAATCTCTCCTTCCTGTTTGCGGCCCTCGGTGCCGCGCTCGGGGCTATCGCGCACGAGCGGCGCTTTCGCGTGCCGATCAACTGGGCCATCGCGGCGGTGGGCCTCGTCTATGCGGTCGCGGACGGGGTCTCGCTCGCCGCCCCAGGGTGGATGGAGCACAATCGGCCCGCGCTGTTCGCAGCGCTTGGGCTCGGCGTCTTCCTCGCCGCGTTGCGTGTCGATGCGAGCGATATCGCGCGGCGAACGCGCCGGTCCGACATCGCGTTCTGGCTGCATCTCGTGGCTGCGCCCATGATCGTGCACGGCGCGATCCCGCTTCTCGTCGGCACGCCCGACGGCATGGGCACGGGGCAGGCGCTGGCGGTGCTCGGTATTTTCGTGCTGCTCGGCCTCATCGCGGTGACCATCGATCGGCGTGCGCTGCTCGTTTCCGGATTGATCTACGCCGGCGTGGCCATCGGCTACCTTCTTTCGCAAAGCGTCGAGAAGGATCTGGGGGCGTCGCTGACACTGCTCGGCCTCGCGACCCTGGTCCTCAGTCTGTCCGCCGGATGGCGGTCGCTGCGCAGGGTGCTGCTGCCGCTGCTTCCGCTCGGCCCCTTGCGCCAACTCGTTCCTCCGCCCACCTGACGGATCACCCATGACCACATTCTCGCCGCGCGAAATCGTCTCGGAGCTCGACCGCTATATCGTCGGGCAGGGTGACGCCAAGCGCGCCGTCGCCATCGCGCTCCGCAATCGCTGGCGGCGCCAGCAGATCGAGGGATCGCTCAAGGACGAGGTGCTGCCCAAGAACATCCTCATGATCGGCCCCACCGGCGTCGGCAAAACGGAGATTGCGCGCCGCCTCGCTAAGCTCGCCGGAGCGCCGTTCCTCAAGGTCGAGGCCACCAAGTTCACCGAGGTCGGCTACGTCGGGCGCGACGTGGAGAGCATCATCCGCGACCTGGTCGAGGTCGGGCTGGCGTTGATGCGGGAAGCCAAACGCAAGGAGGTGCGCGCGCAGGCCGAGAAGAACGCGGAGGAGCGCGTGCTCGATGCGCTCGTAGGTCCCACGGCCTCGCCCGGCACGCGCGAGACGTTCCGCAAGCGGCTGCGCGCCAACGAGCTCAACGACAAGATCATCGAGGTCCAGGTCGCCGAAACTGGCGCGAGCCTGCCGATGCTGGACATTCCCGGCATGCCGGGCAGCTCGGTCGGCGCCATCAATATCGGCGACCTATTCGGGAAGATGATGGGCGGGCGCACCAAGCCACGGCGCGTCACGGTCAAGGATAGCCACAACCTGCTGATCGCGGAGGAGAGCGACAAGCTGATCGACCACGAGCAGATCACGAGCGAAGCGATCCGCGCGGTGGAGAACAACGGCATCGTGTTCCTCGATGAGATCGACAAGATCTGCTCACGCGGCGAGACGGGACGTTCCGGTGCCGAGGTCTCGCGCGAAGGCGTGCAGCGCGACCTGCTGCCGCTGATCGAGGGCACCAGCGTCTCGACCAAGTATGGGCCGGTGAAGACGGACCACGTGCTGTTCATCGCCTCGGGTGCGTTCCATGTGGCGAAGCCCGCGGACCTTTTGCCGGAGTTGCAGGGGCGGCTGCCGATCCGCGTCGAGCTCACGGCGCTCTCGCGCGAGGATTTCCGCCGCATCCTGACGGAGCCCGAGGCGAGCCTCATCAAGCAGTACACGGCGCTGATGGCGACCGAGGGCCTGATGCTCGCCTTCACCGAAGACGCCATCGACGCGCTGGCGGACACGGCCGTACTCGTCAACTCGACGGTCGAGAACATCGGCGCACGGAGGCTGCAGACGGTGATGGAACGCGTGCTCGACGAGATCTCGTTCGAGGCGTCGGACCGCAACGGCGAGACGGTGACCATCGATGCGGCCTACGTCACGAGCCGTGTCGGAGAGCTCGCGAAGAACGCGGATCTGTCGAAGTTTATCCTTTGACCGGCGCTCGCTCGGCGCCCCCACCTGAGCAGACCCGTTCTGAGTTGCGGAGTGGCACGAGGATCCTGCCGGCGTGGCTTTTTTTTTGGATGCTTGCGTGGATCCCGGCCTGCGCCGGGATGACGTTTGTTACGTGGATACCTCGTGCCTCCCCTCAACGTCATCCCGACGCAGGTCGGGACCTACGCAAGTCTCCGCTTGCCCGACGTGGAAATGGTGGAATCCACATACTCCAAGAGAACCTGTCTGCAACAATTCCCAACGGGAGAGGGGAGCGCGGCACGGCTCTCCCCGATGAGGGAAAGTCACACAGCGGTCCATGCGAAGCATGGCTTGGCCGTGACGCTGCGCCGGTGAGGGGCGCTTTGAGGGCAAAGTTCCCGCCTTCGCTGCGTTTTCATCCGTCCCTAGGTTTCAAATCTTCTTGCCCGTCTCCGTGCAGCGATTAAAAGTTACGATATAATAAAACATAAGCGAGGAGAGGCGCAGGATGGCTCGATTTCCCGGCACCGCCTTCGGCGCGGTGGCCCTGTCCATTGCCATGGCGCTCGGCGCGGCGGCCTCCGACGATGCCAAGATCGCCTCGGCTCTCACCATCTCGGACCACGACGCCGACGTGTGGTCCGCCACATACAGCACCGACGGGACGCGCATCCTCACGGCCTCGGCCGATCGAACGGCGCGGGGGTGGGATGCGAAGACGGGCAAGGAGCTGCTCAAGCTCTCGGGGCACGATGAGGCGGTTCGCCACGCCGCCTACAATGCCGATTCCAGCCTGATCGTCACGGCCTCGCGCGATGCGACCGCGCGGCTCTGGGACGCCGCGACGGGCAAACAGATCGCGGTGCTCGGCGGGCACGAGCTGATGGTCGACCATGCCGAGTTCAGCCCCGACGGCAGCCGCATCGTCACTGTGCCCCACGACAAGACCGGCAAGCTGTGGGACGGCAAGACGGGTGCGCCGATCGCGGACCTCGTTGGGCACGAAGCCTACATGACGTGGGGCGTGTTCAGCCCGGACTCGAGCCTCGTTCTCACCGCCTCCAGCGACGAGACCGCGCGCGTGTGGGACGGGAAGACCGGCGCGCCGCTTCACGTGCTCAAGGGTCACACCGGCATGGTGAGCTACGCGGCGTTCAGCGCCGACGGCGCCCGCATCATCACGGGCTCGACGGACAAGACGGCGAAGATCTGGGACAGCAAGACGGGCAAGGAGCTGCTCACCATCGCGGGCGGGCATATGCGCGCGATCCTGCGCGTCGCCTTCAGTCCCGACGGCAAGCGTGTCATCACCGGAGCCGCCGACAAGCTCGCCAAGATCTGGGACGCGGAGACGGGCGCTCTGCTGGTCACGCTCGAAGGCGGGCACAGGCGCATCCTCTCGGTCGCGCATTTCAGCCGCGACGGACGGCTCGTGGTGACCGCCGCGCACGACAAGACTGCGCGGGTGTGGGATGCGGTGACGGGGGCGTCGATCGGTGTGCTCGCCGAGCATACCAAGGAGGTCGACACCGCCGAGTTCAGCCCCGACCTCCGCCACGTGCTCACCAGCTCCTTCGACGGGCTGGTGAAAGTGTGGCCGCTGCCGCCCGTGGAGAGCGCGGAAAAATAGGGATCGCGCCGGGATCTGGCGGGACGCTTGCAGTTACGGATATGATCGCGCCGCGGTCGGCTCGGATCGCGCCTCTCTCTCATGGATGCTGCGTGAAGGCTCTTGTCACCGTTCTCTCCGGACTTGCCGGCGCTGTCATCGGATGGGTGGTCGCTGCGGCGGCAACGCTGATGTTTGGCGAAGCCTTCGGCCTCACGGAGTTCGAAGGCGAGCGCAGCATGACGGCCGTGTTCGGCATCGGCCCGATCGGTGGACTGGTCGGGCTCGTCGTGGGACTTTGGCTCGCGCTCAGGATGTACAGGCCGCGGATGTAGGCGGCTTGCTTCTCAATGTGCAGGACGAAGCCGCGGCGTGCGCGCCGGTGCGACCGTCGCCTTTGCCACCGCGTCCAGCGTGTGGGCGATCTCGGCCGAGAGCCAGACGCGGAACGCGGCCATGGCGCGGGTCTCCTTGCGGTCGGCGCCGCGCACGAAATAGTAGCCGTAGGTGCGCACCGCGACTGTAAACGGCCGCACCAGCCGCCCCCCGACCAGCGCATCGGCGGAAATGATCTCATCTGCGAGGGCGAACCCTTGCCCAGCCTCGGCGGCGGGCACCGTGAGGTGGAGCCCCAGTGTGGGGCCTTCCGGTGCAATGCGATCGGCCACGCCTGCGGCCGTCAGCCATTCCATCCAGTAGCGGCGTGACTCCTCCTGCAGCAGCAGGCCGGGCTGCAGGTCCGACGGGAAATGAATATGCCTCTCGCGCAGCAGCGCGGGACTGCACACGAGCGTGAGATTGGTGCCGGTCAGCTTCTCCGCAGCGACGTTGCTCCAGACGCCACGTCCATAGCGAACGCCGACGTCGGCCTCGCCGCGTCCGAAATCGGCGAGGCGGTTGGAGGAGTCGAGGACAAGGCTGATGTCGGGATTGGCCTCCGTAAAGCGGCCGAGGCGCGGCACCAGCCAGAGCGCGGCGAACGACGGCTCGACGGTGACGGAAAGCTGCTGGCGACGCCGGCGGCGACGACCCGACACGCCCTCTGTCGCGGCGGCGATGAGATCCAAGCCGCGCGTGAGATCGATGACGTAGCTCTTGCCGCGCTCCGTCAGCTCCACGCCGCGCCCCGTGCGCACGAACAGCTTCGTGCCGAGCCAGCCTTCGAGCTCGCGGATATGCCGGCTGATGGCAGCATGGGTGACGTTGAGCTCGGCCGCGGCAAGCGTGAAGCTTTCATGACGGGCGGCAGCTTCGAACGCCTTCAAAGCATTGAGCGGAGGGAGATTTCGGACCATGGGGATATGTAACAAAATCTTACACGCCATGTAAAGCAACGGCGCTTGCCCGGGGCCGCTGCAAGGCGCACGCTCCCGTCAACTCAAGCCAAAAGGAGCGCATCATGCTGCTCGCCATCGAAAGCTTCATCCGCGTGTTCGAAAGACTGCTCATCGAGACGCGGCCCCATAAGACGGAACCGCTCCGGCATGCCGACAACGATAACGACGAGATCAGCGAAGAAGATCGCCGCTGGGCGGCCTACAGGTAACAAGAAACTACGGAGACGAGATTGAGCTGGATCTATCTTCTGCTCGCGGGTGGACTCGAGATCGCCTTCACCACCGCCATCCGGTACACGGACGGCTTCACGAAGCCATGGCCGACGGCGCTCGTGCTGGCCCTGGCCACGATCAGCTTCTACTGCGTGGCGAAATCCACGGCGACGATTCCGCTCGGCACGGCGTATGCCGTCTGGGGCGGTCTCGGCGCGGTCGGGACGGTCGTGATCGGCGCCCTCTATTTCGGCGAGCCGGTCACATTCTGGCGCATGGCGTTCCTCGTCTTGCTCATCGCGTCGATTGGCGGCTTAAAGCTCGTCACCGACTGAGCAGCGCGGGCAATGGGGCGCATGCGCGCTCTCGCCTTCGGCCGCGACCGGATACCCGCAGTGCCGGCACATGACGTGCGAGCCCGGCTTGACGCCGTGCTCCAGCGCAACGCGCTCGTCGAAGACGAAGCATTCGCCCTGCCACAGGCTCTCCTCGGACGGTATCGTTTCCAGATATTTCAGGATGCCACCCTCGAGGTGGTAGACCTCGGGAAAGCCCTGCGAAACGAGATAGGACGATGCCTTCTCGCAGCGGATGCCGCCGGTGCAGAACATGGCAATGCGCTTGTGGCGAGCGGGGTCGAGGTTTGCTGCGACGAAATCCGGGAATTCGCTGAAAGCGCGCGTCGCGGGATCGACGGCACGCTTGAACGTGCCGATGCCGACCTCGTAGGCGTTGCGCGTGTCGATGACGATCACGTCGGGATCCTCGATGAGCGCGTTCCAGTGCTCGGGCTTGACGTAGGTGCCGACCTGCTGCGAGGGATCTGCCTCGGGGCGGCGCAGCGTCACGATCTCGCGCTTGATCCTCACCTTGAGTCGGCCGAACGGAATCTCGTCGGCGTACGACTCCTTGCTCGCGAGGCCGGCAAAGCGGGCATCGGCGCGCAGCCAGGCCAGCATGCGGCGAATGCCTTCGTCCGGGCCGGCGATGGTGGCGTTGATGCCTTCGGGCGCGATGAGGATCGTGCCCTTGATGCCGTGCTCGCTTGCGGCGGCGAGCAGACTCGCGCGCAGCGTCGGAAGATCCGCAAGCGTGACGAAATTGTAGAATGCTGTGACGGTGACGGACATCGGATCCCGGCGCGTCCCTACTTGCTCGCGAGATGGTCGACCGCGCGCTTCATGGCCTCGAAGACGCCGGGCTCGGTCATGGCGTGGCCCGCGCTCGGCACGATTTCGAGCCGGCTCGCGGGCCAGCGACTCGCCAGCTCGTAGGCCGCGCGCGGCGGGCACAGCAGATCATACCGGCCTTGCACGATCACGCCCGGAATTGCGCCCAGGCGACCGGCGCCGTCAAGCAGCTCGCCCGGGGGCAGAAAGAAGCGGTTTGCGATGTAGTGGGCTTCGATGATCGGCGTCGGGGGAACGCGCCCTTCAGTGGGCAGCGTCTCGGGCAGTGCGGCAACAGGCGGGGCAAACTCCGACAGCACGCGCTCGAACTGGAACCACTGGCGCGCCGCGGGATCGCGGATGTCCGGATCGGTGCTAGTCAGGCGGGCGACGTAGGCCGCGAGAGGATCGGCCTGCTCGGACTCCGAAAGTGCGGCGACGAAGCTCTCATAGAGATCCGGCCGCAGTTCGGCCGGCGCGCGGCGGAAGGCCCAATCGACCTCGGCGTCGGAGCCGAGGAACACCGCGCGCAGCACCAGCCCCGAGACGCGCTCGGGATGGGCCTCGGCATAGGCGAGCGCCAGCGTCGAGCCCCAAGAGCCGCCGACGATCAGCATCCTCTCGAATCCAAAATGCGCACGGATCTGCTCTAGGTCGGCAACGAGATGCGGCGTGGTGTTGGCGTGCGTCGAGAGATAGGGATGGCTGCGACCGGCGCCGCGTTGATCGAACAGGACCGCGTGGAACCGCTCGGGGTCGAACAGCAAGCGATGGCTCGCCTGCGATCCGCCGCCCGGCCCGCCGTGCAGGAACAGCGCCGGGATGCCACCGCGCTTGCCGACCTGCTCCACGTAGAGCCAGTGCCCGTCGCCGACCGAGAGCATGATGGCGTCGAAGGGACGCGGCGTTTCCCGCGTGGAAGCGTGTAATGTCATCGGTACGGCAATCCATTTTAGAACGGGCACCGTGCGGCACCCCGTTCCTGCATTCAAGTGCTTAATTTTCGGGCACCGATCAAGCGGAACGACGCAGCCCAGGCCGGAGTTATGCTCCACTACAGAGGTGGTTCCATGCTCATCAACTATGGCTTCGACATTTCCATTCTCGTTCCCCAGTCCACTCCGCTCATTACGCTTCTCGACATTCGCGACAGCCGCCGCGGCGACATCGTCGGAGAAGGCACGTTCGTCACCGCTCCTGAGGTGCCGGTCTCGGTCTACCGGGACCAGTTCGGCAACATCTGCCGGCGCATGGTGGCGCCGAAGGGAGAGTTCCGGCTGACGCTCGGCGGAACGATCCGGGACTCGGGCAAGCCCGATCTCCTGGACGAGAGCCTGGCGGAGATTCCGATCCAGGAGCTGCCCAACGATGTCCTCGTCTATCTGCTCGGCAGCCGCTATTGCGAGACGGATCACCTCAGCGACATGGCCTGGAAGCAGTTCGGGAGCGTGAAGCCCGGATGGGGGCGGGTGCAGGCCATCGTCGATTTCGTGCATGAGCGTTTGAAGTTCGGCTACCAGCATGCGCGCGCGACCCGCACGGCGGCGCAGGCGTTCGAGGAGCGCGTCGGCGTCTGCCGCGACTTCGCGCATCTCACCATCGCGCTCTGCCGGTGCCTCAACATCCCTGCGCGCTACGTCAACGGCTACCTTGGCGACATCGGCGTTCCGGCCGATCCGGCGCCGATGGACTTCAGCGCCTGGTGCGAGGTCTATCTCGGCGGACGCTGGTGCGCCTTCGACGCGCGCCACAACAAGCCCCGCATCGGACGCATCGTGGTCGCGCACGGCCGCGACGCGACGGACGTGCCGCTGTTCCATACCTTCGGCCAGCACACGCTGAAGTCGTTCAAGGTCTGGACCGACGAGGCCGCCGACGAAAAGGCGCAGCCCGAGCGGCCGGCGGCGTAGGCCGGTCTCGCTCAGCGGCGATGCGGTGACGTGTCTGGATCCCGGCCTGCGCCGGGATGACGGCAAATTGGGGTTGCCGATCGGCACAAACTTAAACGTCACTCCGGCGGAGACCGGAGTCCAGATATGTCGAGGATCAGCTCATGGTTGAGACGGCGCGGCGGATCTGCTCGGCGAAGGCCGGTGCCCCGTAGCAGCGGAACGTGAGGGTCGCGTCGTCGTCGGTGCGCACGTCGACGATGCGCGTGAACCAGCCGAAGCGATCCACGACCTCGACAATGCGTGCCAGATCGGCCTTGCGCGATGTTTCGCCACTGTGCGCGAGAACGTTGACGGCGTTGGGCGTGAACACCACGGCCTCGCGCGTTAGCGCGACGCGCCCGCCGACCCACAGGCCGCCCATGGCGGTCTTCATGCCGCTCATGAACGGGTTCAGCCAAAAGCCGAATGCCTTGGCGGCTCCGCTCGGCTCGGCGTCGGCGATCAACGCGTTGGCGTATTTCCAGGCGATGACGTCGGAGGGCTCGGTCATCGCCTGGGTCCCTATACGTCCAGGTTGGCGACGGTGAGGGCGTTTTCCTGGATGAACTCGCGGCGCGGCTCCACCACGTCGCCCATGAGCTTAGAGAAGATCTCGTCCACCTCCGAGACGTCGCCGATCTTGACCTGCAGCAGCGTGCGCGCGTCGCGGTCGAGCGTCGTCTCCCAGAGCTGCTCGGGGTTCATCTCGCCCAAGCCTTTGTAGCGCTGAAGCGAAAGGCCCTTGCGGCCGGCCTCGTAGATAGCGTCCAACAGCGTGCGTGGCCCGTGGATGGTCAGCGTCTCGGTCTTGCGGCGCAGCTTGGTGCCGAGGCCGTAGACCTCGGCCAGATGCTTGCGCTTCTCGTTCAGGCGGCGTGCGTCGAGCGAGGCCAGCAGCGCGCGGTCGAGCGCGTGCACCTCGGTGACACCGCGTACCTCTCGGCGGAAGAGGAAGCCGTCGTTGCCGTAGCTGCCGGACCATCCCTTCTCCGTCTCCTCGGCAACCTCGTTCAGTCGCGCGGCGACGGTGGCTGCCGCGGCATTGGCGGAGGTTGCCGACTGTAGCAGCGCCGGATCGAAGGCGCCGGCGATGGCCGCCTGCTCGACGATGGGGCGCGCATAGCGCGAGTGGAGCTGGTCGATCAGACCGACGATGCCGCGCGCCTGATCGACGATGTCGCGCAGGTCGCGGCCCGCACGCTCCTCGCCGCCGGCGACGAGCACCGTGTCCTCGAGCCCAGACTCGATCAGGTAGTCCTCAAGCGCCCGCTGATCCTTGAGGTAGGTGCCGCTCTTGCCGCGGCTCACCTTGTAGAGCGGCGGCTGGGCGATATAGACGTGTCCCTTGTCCACCAGCTCCGGCATCTGGCGATAGAAGAACGTGAGCAGGAGCGTGCGGATGTGGGCGCCGTCCACATCGGCGTCCGTCATGACGATGATCTTGTGGTAGCGCAGCTTCGAGAGGTCGAAATCGTCGCGGATACCGGTGCCGAGGGCGCCGATGATGTTGGTCACCTGCTCGGAAGAGAGCATCTTGTCGATGCGCGCGCGCTCGACGTTCAGGATCTTGCCGCGGATCGGCAGCACGGCCTGGTACTCGCGCTTCCGGCCCTGCTTGGCCGAGCCGCCGGCCGAGTCGCCCTCGACGATGAAGAGCTCGGTATTGGCGGGGTCGCGGTCCTGGCACTCGGCGAGACCGCCCGGCAGGCGCAGCCCGTCGAGCGCGCTCTTCCTGCGCGTCAGCTCGCGCGCCTTGCGGGCCGCCTCGCGGGCCAGCGCCGCCTCGACGATCTTGCCGACGATGGCTTTCGCCTCCTTCGGGTGCTCCTCGAACCAGGCCGAAAGCTCCTCGGCGACCACGCTCTCGACCACCGGTTTCACCTCGGACGAGACGAGCTTGTCCTTGGTCTGGCTCGAGAACTTGGGATCGGGGACCTTGACGGAGAGCACGCAGGTGAGGCCCTCGCGGGCGTCCTCACCGGAGAGGTCCACCTTCTCCTTCTTGGCGATGCCGCTGTCGGTCGCGTACTTGTTGATGACGCGCGTCAGCGCGGCGCGGAAGCCGGCCAAGTGCGTGCCGCCGTCGCGCTGCGGGATGTTGTTGGTGAAGCAGAGCACGTTCTCGTGGTAGCTGTCGTTCCACCACAGCGCGACCTCGACGCCGACGCGATCCTTGTCGGTGCGGATCATGATCGGCTCGCCGATTATCGCCTGCTTCGAGCGGTCGAGGAAGCGGACGAACGCGGACGTGCCGCCGTCGTACAGGAACTCCTCACGCTTCACGTCGGCGTGGCGCGCGTCCGTCAGCACCACCTTGGCGCCGGAGTTCAGGAACGCCAGCTCGCGCAGGCGATGCTCGAGCGTCGCGTAGTCGAACTCGACTTTCGTGAAGGTGTTGGGGCTCGGCAGGAACGAGACCTCCGTGCCGCGGTTCCCCTTCCCGTCGCCGACGACCTTCAGCGGCGCCACCGCGACGCCGTCGCGGAACTCGATAACGTGCTCCTTGCCGTCGCGCCAGATGCGTGCCCGAAGCCACGTCGAAAGCGCATTGACGACGGAGACGCCGACGCCGTGCAAGCCGCCCGACACCTTGTAGGAATTCTGGTCGAACTTGCCACCGGCGTGCAGCTCCGTGAACACGATCTCGGCGGCGGAGCGCTTCGGATCTTGGTCGTCGTCCTGCTTGATGCCGGTCGGGATGCCGCGGCCGTCGTCGCGCACGGTGCACGAGCCGTCGGGGTTCAGCGTCACCTCGCACACCTTGGCGTGGCCGGCCAGAACCTCGTCGATGGCGTTGTCGACAACCTCATAGATCATGTGGTGGAGGCCCGAGCCGTCATCGGTGTCGCCGATGTACATGCCGGGGCGCTTGCGCACGGCTTCGAGGCCCTTCAGCATCTTGATGCTGTCGGCGCCGTAGTCCTCCGGCGCGGGTGTTTTCTTGGCGGGCTGAGCGCTCATTCGGTCCCTGTGGCAAGGTTTCTTCTGATGGGCGCGAAGTCTACCATACGGCGGGCCAAAACGGCGTAAAAAAGCGCGTATGAGGCCTGCTACCCCATGCTATTTTGTATATTATTTTCAATTGCTTGCTTGCCTGCGTCGGCAAGTCCGAAGGCGAGCGGTGCCGGCTCAGTCGACGCGCACCGCGGACCCCTCCCCGACGCGCCAGAATTGGGCCTTTCCGGAGAGGCTTGCGAAGGACTGATGATCCGTACCCGTCATCCACGCCTGGGTCCCGAGACGCAGCAACTCGTCGAACAGCGCGGCGCGGCGATCGGCATCGAGATGGGCCGTCACCTCGTCGAGCAGCAGCATGGGCGTCTCGCCGTCGCGGCGGGCGGCGACCAGCTCGGCGTGGGCGAGCAGGAGCCCCATCAGCAGCGCCTTCTGCTCGCCGGTCGAGGCGTGCCTCGCTGCCGTGGCCTTGGGGCCGTGCGCGACGAGGAGGTCGCTGCGGTGCGGGCCATCGAACGCGCGGCCGGCCGCGCGGTCGCGCTCGCGCACGTCGCGCAACTGGCGCGCGTAGGCGTCCTCCACATCGACGGCGGCGCGTGCGGCGAGATCGCGGTCGATGGCGCCTTCGAGGCCGACCTCGCTCCAGGGAAAAGGGCTGTCGGGATCGCGCGCGCGGCGGGCGTCGATGACGGAGGCGAGGGCAGCGACCGCCTCAGCACGCGCGGCGGCGATGGCGATGCCCATCTCGGCCATGACAAGCTCGAGCCCGTCGAGCTGCGCGCCGCGCGTCACGCCGTCCGAGAGCAGCCGGTTCCTCTGCGCCATGGCGCGCTCGAAGCGGCCGGCGCGCGTACGGTGGCCAGGATCGAAACAGACGATGAGGCGGTCGAGGAAGCGGCGCCGCTCGGAGGCGGGGCCGGTGAAGAGCCCGTCTGTCGCCGGCGTGACCCAGACCATCTCCACATACTCGCCGAGCGCTCCGGATCCCGACTTGCTCTCACCGTCGATGCGCACGAGGCGGCCTGCCGCGCGGTCGCCGTTGCCCGGGCCGGCGGACTGGCCGGTGCCGATGGTGACGGGGCCGACGGCCGTGTGGACGCGGGCGGAGACGGACCAGTTTCCGTCGCCTCCCGATCGCGCGAGGTCGGAGAGCGGCGCCTGGCGCAGGCCCTGGCCCGGCGCGAGCAGGGAAACCGCTTCCAGCACGTTGGTCTTTCCCGAACCGTTGGCGCCCGTGAGCACGATCGGCTCGGGCGCGAGCTCAAGGGCGAGCGCGGCGTAGCTGCGGAAGTGCGTCAGCGTCAGCCGCTCGACCCAGAGGCGGGGCGAAGCGTGCGGTGCGGCGGGTGTTTCCTGTTCGGTGGCCGAGGCCAAGCGTTGTGTCTCTTTCGTCTACGTTGCGCGTGGAGCGCTCCCTCACTCGTGCAGCGTCATGGCGAAGCGATGCTCCGCAAGGACATCGCTTCCGGTGAGAGGGTGCGGCGTCTGCAGAGCGCCTTACACGCGCATCGGCATCAGCACGTAGAGCGCATTGTCGTCGCCGGCGCTGCGGATCATGGTCGGCGAGCCCGGGTCGGCCAGGAGGAAGCGCGCCTCGTCGCCTTCGAGCTGGCCGGCGATGTCGAGAAGGTACTTGGCGTTGAAGCCGATCTCGAGTGGAGAGGATGTGTAGTTGACGTCGATCTCCTCGGTGGCGCTGCCTCCCTCGGGGTTGTTGACCGAGAGCACCAGCTTGCCGCTCGTGATGTTCAGCTTCACGGCGCGTCCGCGCTCGCTGGCGATGGTCGACACGCGATCGACGGCGCTCATGAAGTCGGTGTTGGCGACGCGCAGCTCCTGGTCGTTCGACTGCGGAATGACGCGGCCATAGTCGGGGAAGGTGCCGTCGATCAGCTTCGAGGTGAGCGTCACGGAGCCGATCTCGAAACGCACCTTCGAGGCGGAGACGGCGACGCTCACGGTCTCAGCGCTCTCCTCGATCAGGCGATGCAGCTCGTGCACGGTCTTCCTCGGGATGATCACGCCCGGCATGCCCTCGGCGCCCTTGGGGCGCGGCAGCTCGGCCTGGGCCAGGCGATGGCCGTCGGTCGCGACGGCGCGCAGCATCGACGTCTTCCCGGACTCGGCGATGTGGAAGAAAATGCCGTTCAGATAGTAGCGCGTCTCCTCGGTGGAGATGGCGAAGCGCGTCTTGTCGATCAGGCGCTTCAGGTCCTTGGCAGCGATCTCGAAGGAGGTGCCGAGATCGCCGGCGTTGAGGTCCGGGAAATCCTCGGGCCCGAGCGTCTGCAGCGCGAAGCGCGCCTGTCCGGCAGCGAGCGTCAGGCGCTCCTTCTCCGTATCACGGCGGATGTCGATCTGGCTGCCCTCGGGAAGCTTCCTCACGATGTCATGCAGGATGTGGGCAGGCACCGTGACGGCGCCAGCCGCGCCGACGTCGGCGCGCACCTCCTCGATCACCTCGCGCTCGAGATCCGTGGCCTTGAGCTCGAGCGCCTGGCCGGATGCCTTCAACAGCACGTTGGAAAGAATGGGAATGGTCGTGCGGCGCTCGACGACGCTTGTCACGTGCCCGAGCGCCCTCAGAAGTTCACCGCGTTCGATCACAAGCCGCATCGGTCGCCTCGAAGTTTCGTGTCCAGCCCCGAGAGAAGCATGGATTCGCAGGTGGGACAAAAGGTGGCTCGTCCGTCCTCCGACCAGCAGAGGGATGAAAAAGCTCAGCTTCCGTCATGGATGGAAAAACAGTGGCGTGCGAGGCACAACTTGCCCCGATTGGACCTTGGATTTCAAGGGGTCGCGCGGGCTTCTGAAGCCGTTTTAGACGGCTTTGGCGGTTTTTGACCCCTATCCGCCAAAAACATCGGGAGCAGCATCCGAAGACGCCGCTCCCGCCCCGCTTGAACGTGGCGCCGGTCTCCCTCGCCACGCCACGTCCTTTGCTCGAACCTGCAGGCCTCCGAAGCCCCTTTAATGGCTGATCAGCTTCTTCAGCTCGTCGATCTCGTCCCTTAGGCTCGCGTCCCCGGCGATGACACCCTCGATCTTGCGAATCGCATGCAGGACGGTGGTGTGGTCGCGGTTGCCGAAGCGACGCCCGATCTCGGGGAGCGAGCGGTGGGTCAGTTGCTTTGCGAGGTACATGCCGATCTGGCGTGGCCAGACCACGGACCGGTGACGGCGCTGCGAGAGGAGATCACCCTTCGAGACGCCGAAGTGACGCGAGATGATGCGCAGGATGTCCTCGATCTTGATCCGGCGCGGCTCGACGCCCTGGAACAGGTCGCGCACGACGGTCTCGGCGATGTCGGGCGTGATGGGCGCGCGCATGTGCTGCCACGTGAGGAAGAGGCGGTTGATGGCCCCCTCCAGCTCGCGGCCGCTTTCCGTCAGGCGGCTGGCCAGGATCTCGATCACCTCGCGCGACAGCTCGAAGCTCGGATCGGCGGCCTGCTTCTCGGCGAGGCGCTGGTCGAGCACGCGGTGGCGCAGCTCGTGGTCGAAGCTGCCGATCTCCGCCACGAGACCGCGCTGGAGGCGCGAGCGCATGCGCTCGTTCAGCCGCTCGATCTGCGCGGGATGGCGCGCGGAGGCGACCACGACCTGACGGCCGCCGTCGAGCAGCGCGTTGATGATGTGATCGAACTCCTGCTCGGTCTTCTCACCCTGCATGAACTCGAGATCGTCGATCAGCAGCATGTTGATCGAGCGGAACTTCTCCTTGAAGGAGAGCGGATCCTGAGCGCGCAGCGCCTCGACGAACTGATAACGGAAGCGCTCGGCCGTGAGATACAGCACCTGCGCGTTCTGGGCGCGGCGTTTGACCTCCCAGGCGATGGCCTGAAGCAGGTGGGTCTTGCCGAGGCCGACCGACGAATAGAGGTAGAGCGGGTTGAAGGCCGGGCTGTCGGTCAGCACGGTTTCGGCAACCTGGATGGCACCGGCGTGGGCCATGCGGTTCGAGGCGCCAACGACGAAGTTCTCGAAAGTGTGGTGCGGGTCGAGGGGTGATCCCTCGAAGCCGTCGACGCTGGTGCGGCCGGCCACCGGCCGGATGACGGGCATCCGCGCGGGCTCGGAGATGCCAGCCGCGCGCGGCTCGCCAGCCGCCTCGCGGGCCTGTTTGGCAGGCTCGGTCGCGAGCGGGCCAAGGTTGCGGGATGCACCCGCGCCGGGCTGGCGCACGGAGACCTCGACGTGCTGAGCCGTCTTGAACTCGGTCTTACAGCACTTGAGCAGTTCATCCATATAGTGGGACTGGATCCACTTGCGCAGGAAGACGACAGGCACCGACACCTTGACCGTCTTGCCGTCGAAGCTGTCGAACTCGAGCGCCTTGAACCAGCTCATGTAGATGTCGTCGCCAAGCCGGTGCCGCAGCAGCGCGCGCACCTTGGTGCCCTTGCCCTCCGCATTCTCTTCCTCGGCGGGCCGCGCCTCAACGAGGGCGCGCTCGCCCGACGGCCCGCGCACGGCCCGCTCAGGTGCCGAAAAAGATAGCTCCGCTTTCGAGATGGCTTGCATTTGAGTACCCCGCACTTGTTGCGTCCGCCTTCCGCAAGGCAGACAATCCATGGCGTCGCCCGTTCGCCCAAACGGGCTCCGCCCATTCCCTTGAGACGCTCTATCCTTGCCGCCAAGGCAGACCGGCTGCTTTCCAGCCCGCCACCTGCCCTCGCTTCTGGGTGGGATCGAGAGGACCCTCGAAGCCATCCGCCACGTTGCGGCAGCGCGTATAGCCTGCGTCTGCCATTGCGACCGCAGCCGCTCGGCTGCGCGCGCCGGACCGGCATACGAAGAACAGCTCAGCGTCCTTCGACACACCGGCCTTCTCGAGCTCGCCAGACAACTTTTCCACGAAGTCCGGATCAGTCCGGTTTTCGGGAAAGGTCTGCCACTCGACAGTCACCACACGCTTGTTCAGCGTGCTGAGATCAGGCAGGCCGACAAAGGTCCATTCCGCTCGAGTCCGCACATCGATCAGAACAGCCTCTGCGTCAGCCTTTAGGCGGGCCCATGTCTCGTCGACGGGCACATCCTCGATTTTGACGCCATCGGTCAAACCCTTATCCTCGACCCTACTCCGCCAGCCAAAGCTAAACACCCCGAACTGACAAAGTTAACGCAAATAAAAAACAGTAACACTTCAGTAATAGAACGCGCACATCCCGCAATACTAGCGAGACACTTGCACTCCACTGAAATACTGAAGAATTCAGGATGACGTTACGCAACTAGACCCTGAGTCCGGGCGGGGAGATACTAGGCGTTACAGCCAGTCTGGCCCCGTCGCGCTGACGAGGACTCTTTTAAAGGGTTGGTAACCTTTTAGCAAGGGCGGGGGTGGGTGGAGAAAGCGCCCGCAAGCGGCTGGACGAGCGGTGCGTGCAACGTGGAAAACTTGAGTCTCCTCCACAGGTGCAGTGGGGAAACTCCTTGAGGTCAAAGCCAAATCGGAAAGGGTGGCGAGGCGGCAAAATTCAATTGCGGCGTTCCTGTGACACTCCCGAAGGGGCCACTTTTTTGTTTGCCGGGCGAAAGGGAGGAACGGGAGGGAAAATAGCCGGGCGCGAGGCTCGGTCGGGACGCCCTCAAGAATCCGTCACTTAGAGGGGTAGGATGGAGGCCGGCGATTCTGTCGCGCGGCCTTCCCTGTGGCGAACAGAGCACACTCTTTTTGCTGACGATGCGGATTGCGAAAGAGCGTGGGGAGAACCGTGTATCAGGCCATCGCCTTGATACGCTGCGCGAGGCGAGAAACCTTGCGGCTCGCGGTCTTCGGATGCATGACGCCCTTCTGCGCTGTGCGCACGAGCGAGGGCTGGGCCGACCGAAGTGCAGCAGCGGCGGCGTCCTTGTTGCCGGAGGCAATCGCCTCCTCGACCTTGCGCACCGCCGTCTTCGCGGTCGAGCGGCGGTTCTTGTTGATCTCGGTCCGGCGCACCATCTGGCGCGTGGCCTTCTTTGCAGACTTCGTGTTGGCCATAGAGGCTACCTTTCTTCTCGGAGGCCCTCCGCTAAGGAGAGGCTCCCATGACTAAGCCGTGACTTGCTGACATTGTGTCTGCCCTGGAAGGCCAGCCGCGCGCGCCCCGCACGTCCGTTTGCGGGCGCATGC
>NZ_JADZBI010000155.1 GCF_020852195.1 Hyphomicrobium sp.
GACCTTGGTGGCCGCCTGCCAGTAAGTGAGCAGACCGCTGAGCACGAGGCTCAGCGCCAGCACAATCGAGATGTTGCGGATGATGGTCGCGCTCAGCGACTCGGATTTGTGAGGTCCGAACGGATTGGCGAAGCTCATCAAATCGTTCAGTCGCGGCATGGCTCCATCCCGATCTGTTCGTCAGCGCGCGAGATCGCGGGCGACGCGAAAGCCGACGCTGAAGTTGCGAAACTCCGGAACGTTGCGCACGCGCATGGCCGAGCGCATGGCCTTCGGCGGGTAGAAAACGGAGCCGCCGCGGAGAACGCGCACGCCGCGCGCGGGCGGACGGTTGCCGACCGCCGCGCAATCGTCGGAGAGGCGCGGCGTGCCGTCCTTGGGACCCGACGCGTAGTCCTCGCAATAGAAGTCCGCCACCCACTCCCAGACGTTGCCGTGCACGTTGTGAAGCCCCCACGGGTTGGGCGCAAACGCGTCGGCCGGCGCCGGTGCCTTGGCGTCCCACTCGCTGCCGCAGCCCTCGCACGCCGCGCGCACGATGCCGTCGTCGGGAAGCGTGTCACCCCACCAGAAGGCGGTGCGCGTACCCGCGCGCGCGGCCATCTCCCATTCCGCCTCGGAAGGCAGGCGATAGGCATGGCCCGTCTTGGCGGAGAGCCATTTGGCGTAAGCGGTCGCGTCGATGTGGCTGACGCCGACGATGGGCTGGTCCGGGCCGGTGATCGCCTCACCGAGATTGCGGTAGTAGCGGCTAGCGCCGGTCTCGATGTGGTGGCGGCCGCCGGGCTCGAGCCACTCGGGCGGCTGGCAGCCGCCGTCCGCCATGCAGGCCTTGTACTCGGCGACCGTCACCGGGCGCGCGCCGATGGCGAAGGCGCGGACCGTGACCGAGGTCAGCTTCTCGTCGTCGCCATGGTCGGCCTCGATCTCGGGCGAGCCGATCGCGAAGCCGAGCGGGGAAGCCGGCACCACCACCATGGGTGGGCAGCCCGCGGCGGACTCGCAGTCCGAGAACCGCTTGGCGCCTCCGGCGACGTATATCTCGATGCGGGCGCTCGATTTCTCGCCCACGCGGAGCGAGACGACGCTCAAGCCCAATTCCGTAGCACGCGCGGCGACCGCCGCCTTGGCACCGGGCTCGCGGTCGAGGACCGCCTGCAGGGCGCGGCCGTCGGCCGCCGTCGCGGCCGCTTGCGCGTCCCCTGCGGCGAGGACCGCCGGCCAGACGGCCGCGAGCACCCCGACCAAGGGCGCAACCACCCGGGCAAACAGGGAAAGATTCAGCGCAGATCTCATGGAAACTTTCAGTGTAACAAGGTAACAACTCCTATGGTATAAATTGTCGCATCACGCAAGAGCCGGGAAGCAGAAACCCGCCACTCGGTAAGCACGCCCTGCCCCGGAAGCCTCAGAAAGGATCGGACCCATGAGCCATCATCGCCTGTCCCGCCGATCACTCCTGGTGGCCCTCGGGCTCGCGGCCTGCGCTGCCCCCGGCGCATCCGTTCTCGCCGCCGACGAGGACCTGTGGCCCGGCCTCAAGGAGGAGGTGTTCGGGGAACGCGCGATCGCCGAGGACGACGGCGCCGTCACTCTCTACGCGCCCGAGCGGGCGGAGGATGCCGCCCTGGTGCCGCTCAGCATCCGCATCCCCGGCAACGTAGCGCCGCACGCCGTTGCGCTGACGCTGATCATCGACCGCAACCCGGCTCCGGTCGCAGCGACGTTCAGCTTCGGCGAAGCCTTCCGCGCCGGGCCCGATATCGGCGAGCGGCAGCTCGCAACCCGCATCCGGCTCGATTCCTTCTCCAAGGTGCGGGCGATCCTCGAGACGGCTGACGGACGGCTGCACATGTCATCGCGGTTCGTGTCGGGCGCCGGCGGATGCTCGGCCACGCCGTCCAAGGACATCGAGCAGGCGCTGGCCGGACTCGGCAAGATCGACATCAAGGCGATGTCGGAACCGGCACGCGGCGAGAGCTTCCGCGAGGCGCAGGTGATGATCCGCCACCCCAACTTCACCGGACTGCAGATGGATCCCGATACGCGCGGCTATGTGCCGGCGCGCTTCGTGGACGACCTCGAGGTGAAGAGCGCGGGGCGGCTGCTGTTCCGCATGCAGGGCGGGATCTCGATCTCGGAGAACCCGCACTTTCGCGTGAGCTACAGCAGCCTCGCCAAGGAGGCGGTCGAGGTGAATGCCAAGGACACCGAGGGCCTGCGCTTCTCCGAGCGCTCGGAGCCGAGCGGATCGTAGAAAGCACGGGCCGCGTCGGCCCGCGCGAGCCGGAGGAGCCTTGCAGGATCACTCGCGGGCGAGGCGCAGCAAGTCCTCGGCGAGGAGATCGAGCCCGTCCACCATGTCGGTGTTGACGAGCAGCGTGATCGACATCCACGTGTCCGTGCCGCCCTTGGCGCTGCCGGTCGCGATCAGGCTGTAGGACGTATAGCCCGGCACGAGCCCGGAATGCGTGAAGACGTCGCCTTTGGCGCGATGCTCCACGAACCAGCCCATGCCATAATAGAGATCCGGCGTCACGCGCGCGCCGTCCGAGACCATGAGCGCAAAAACATCGGGCGGCAGCACGCGTCCGCTCATGAGCGCCGCGTTCCAGGCATAGAGATCCATGGCGGAGCTCGCGATGTCGGCGCTGCCCTTGAGCCAGTCCGGCTGGTCGAACACCGGCTTCTTGCGGTGGATCGGACGCGCCAGTATCGCGCCCGGCGCGTAGTCCTCGACGAACCCCGTCTCGACCAGGCCCGCGCGGGGAAAGATGGTACGGCGAAGGATATCGTGATGGGAGCGCGGGACCGGCTCGCCGGGCGCGAGCGCTTCCTCGATCACCTCGGCCAGCAGGAAGTAGCTGGTGTTCGAGTACTCGAACGTGTTCGGCCAACCCCAGGGCTCGAGCTTTTTCAGCTCCGACAGCAGCTCGGGTGCGCCGATGCGGCCCCAGGGGTCCGTCGCCGACGGAGGACGACGCGTGAAGTTCGGCAGGTTCGACGTCATGGTGAGCAGCGTGCGCAGGGTCACAGGCTGCTTGCCGTTGTCCGCATCCATGCCGGGCCAGTGATCCACGCCTTCGAATATCCGCGACAGGGCGAGGTCGAGCGTCAGCGGCGTGCCGTCGCGCAGGCGGGCCTTGCGGCCGATGAGATCAAGCACGGCGGCGGCCGTGAACTGCTTGGCGATGGACCCCACATGATAAACGGTGTGAGCCGTGGCGGGCATGCCAGGCTGCGGCTCGCCGTAGCCCTTGGCCACCATCGCGCCGGCCTGGTCGCCGATGACCAGCGCGAGCGAGGCCTCGGGCAGCGTGCCGCGCGTGGCATCGACGCGGGCCAGAAACTGGGTGACGAGCCCGTCGACCGCGGCCGACTTGGCCGGCGTCCAGGCGGACGAGACGGCGGGGGAGGCGCCGAGCGCGAGGACGAGCAGGCCCGCGACGGCGCGCAGCGCCGCGCCGAGGCCGCACGCTTCGCCCAGCCTCGAAGCGGAAAGAAGGATCCAAACCCGCCACATGGAGTTGGGCCACGCCGCGTTGAGCCATGAACTGTTGGAATTCTCGGTGGCGGTCCGAGACGAGTCAAGGCAAGCCGGACGCGGCATGGATGGCAAAAAGCCCCGGGCGGGCTGCCCGGGGCTTTCTCGCAATTCTCAAGCGGTCGCGCCGCAACCTCAGTAGCGGTCGGTCGGAACACGGGCGGCAGGGTTCGAGCCGGCCTCGGGATCGGCCGGATTGGTGTTGCTCGGCCCCATCTGCTGGTTCTCGTTGGTGTTCGGGTCGGACGGGTTGCCCGCCGGCGAGTCGAGGCCGGATTCACCTGAGCCCAGGCCCTCGGTGGCGGAGCCCGAGCCGTCCGTGGTGCCTGGCGGTGATGTCGGAACGCGCGCTGCCGGATCGGAGCCAGCCGCCGGATCCGCCGGATTGCCGACGCTCGGACCCGGCTGTTGGTTCTGGTTCGTGTTGGGATCCGCCGGGCTGTCGCCGGTCGACGACTGGGCCAGCGCGCTCGAGGTGCTGAACGCAACGGCCAGTGCCGCGAGAAGGGATGTCGTTCTGGTCATGCTCCATCCTTTTCTGTGTGTGATGGTCGCCTCCCCTGCCGGTAGAACTCACCCTATGAGATCGAGTTCCGACGCGCGCCCTCCTCGATCGAGCCACGATTTCGCGTACGCTGACCGGGCGGCCGCGCGGTCAGCGCGTGGCTGGTGCGTCCATGAAGAAGCTCTGTACGACGTCGGAGGCGTCGGCGTCCTGCGGAGGCGAAGCGGTGCCGGCGGCCCGCTGTTGCTCGGCGCGGTGCAGCCGCTCGAGGCATGCGGCGATCTGGGCCGGCAGCCTCTGCTCCTCCGACTCGTAGATGCGCTTCAGCCGCGCACCGAACATGCTTACCAGCTCTGCCCCGTAATCTCGTTCCATCTCGTATCTCCTTACCGCGCCCTACTCCTTCCCAGCGCTCACTCTTCCAATCAACCAACGCGACAGCAGTTCCTCGTGGAACATTGAAAATTCGTCATGCTGCACTGGGACTTGCCTCTCCGGATCAGTCACGTGGGAGCACCCCGGACATTAACGATAAGACCTGCGGCGCCGATGAAGTTCCATCGTTACCGCGATGCTCGTCGCCGCGGCGGGCGCGGAAGGTGCGGAACCGTTTCGTGCGGGCGGGATTGAACCCTCATGACCATATCGTCGTCAGACTTGTCGGACCCCAAGCCACCGCCGCGGAAGCCGGTGCTGCCGAGCCAGCCCGACGATCGCCAGCGCCCGAACCAGCCGATCGAACCCTCAGGCGACGCGGAGCATCCCGTCGATGTCCCTCCCGAGGAGGCTGAGCAGCGCGAGCAGGATCCCCGTTCACGGGACACGCTCTAAGCTTCGAGGCCGCAGGACTCCCTGGCTGGCATAGCCCGAGCGTGTTTGCCCTCCCCTCCCCGTTTCCACGATGCGACGGAGAGCTCTTGTGTCGTTGGGCTTTCATTGTCGATCGGGCCGGTCCGCCGGGCTCTCACGGCGCAGCGCGGTGAATGTGAACCAAATGCTCGCGGCGGCTGTTTATGGGGCAAGCGGTCTCACAACCGCGTCGTCCCCAATCAACACAAACAATAGGAGGATGCCCATGGCACGCGCGACAGCCCATCCCGATCACCGCCTGATCTCCAGCGAGGACGTGCACGGCACCGATGTGATCGGCGCCAACGAGGAGGTGATCGGCGAGATCGACCACCTTCTCATCGAGAAAGCCAGCGGCCGCGTGGCCTACGCGGTCATGAGCTTCGGCGGCATCCTCGGCCTTGCCCACAACCACTATCCGATCCCCTGGAGTGCGCTCAAATACGACAAGGCCGTCGGCGGTTTCCGGACCGGTATCACCGAGGATCAGCTTCGCAACGCGCCCGAGTTCAGCGACGACTCCTGGACCGACCGCGCCTGGGAGGCGCGCACGCACCAGCACTACGGCGCGCCGGAATACTGGACCAGATGACGCGAAACGTGGAGACATGACATGACAAAGGCCTACACGGACAACACGAACGCCTCGGATCCGCCGGGCGGCAAGCGGCACAACCCGGCCTTCCATCCCGACAGCAAGCTGCCGCCGGAGCAAGGTCTCGAACCGCCTCGCCCGCGGAAAAGGAAACCGGCCTCCGGCGCGCGGCGCGCTGCAAAATCGAAGCGCTAGCGCCCGAGGCTCCCCGGTGTCGGATTGGGTGTTCGTCCGCCGTGTGCTCACCGTGCTCGCCATCGGCGCGCTGGCGCTTGCGCTCTGGACGCTCTCCGATCTTCTGCTCCTGATCTTCGCGGCTGTGCTCTCGGCGATCGCGCTGCGCGCCCTCGCCGCGCCGCTGGCGGAGGGAACGGGCATGCGCGAGCCGCTCGCGCTCATGGCCGTCGTGCTGCTCCTGGTCACCTTCGCCGCCGCGCTCGTGCTGCAGTTCGGCTCGCTGATCTCTGAGCAGACGGTGTACGTGCTGCAGAATGCCCCGGCGGCCCTGCAATCGCTGGCGCAGGCGCTCGGTCTCGACCTCAACTCCCTGTCCAGGGATTTCGGCGGCTCCGCGCTCGGCGCGCTCGCGTCGCGCGCGGTTACGATCGGCTCCAGCATCATCGAGGGCGTGGCGGCCTTCATCCTGGTCGTGGTCGGCGGCCTCTACCTCGCCGCGGCGCCCCAGACCTACCGGCGCGGCCTCATCGCCCTGTTCCCGGAGCGCTGGCACAAGCCCATCAGCTCCACCGTCGACGACAGCGCGTTCGCACTCACGCGATGGCTGCGTGCCCAGCTCATCGCCATGGCGCTCGTCGGCACTATGACCGGCCTCGGCATGTGGCTGGTCGGCGTGCCCTCGCCGCTGGCGCTCGGGCTGATTGCGGGGGTCACCGAGTTCATTCCGATCGTCGGGCCGATCGTGGGTGCCATCCCAGCCCTGCTGCTCGCCTCATCGAGCGGCTGGGAGCTGACGCTCGCCGCGCTGGCGGTGGCGGTCGTCGTCCAGCAGCTCGAGAACAATCTCATCATGCCGTTCGTCGTCGGGCGGGTCGTGGAGCTACCGGCCGCGGTTGGCCTCTTCGCGACGGTGGCGATGGGGCTCCTCTTCGGGCCGCTGGGGCTCCTGCTCGGCTATCCGCTCGCCATCGTTGCGGACGTGACGATCCGGCGGCTCTATGTGCGCGAGGCGCTTGGCAAGACGGTCGAGATTCCGGCGGAGCGCGAGCGACATGCAGAGGCGGAGGCGAAGCCGGCCGCCTGAAGCATCAGCCGGAACTTTTAGACGCAACAGGCGTCCTTCCGGACGCCGAGGTCGGGAGACAGGCCTTGCAGACCTTACCTTTCATGTTTTCGATGCTCGTCGCCGTTGCGCTATCGGCCTGCGGCGAGGAGCCGGCGTTGCCGGAGCAGGCGACGGTCGGCCCGGAGCCGAAACTCGCAGAGCCGAAATCGTCGCTCATCCCCACCGTAAACATTGCACCGGCCGTCGGCTGGCCCGAAGGCGGCAAGCCCAAGGCCGCGCAAGCACTGGCCGTCACCGCCTTTGCCGGAGGACTCGATCATCCGCGCTGGCTCTACGTGCTCCCGAACGGCGACGTGCTGGTGGCCGAGACCAACAAGCCCGAGGGCAGCGGCGGCCGCGGCGGGATCGGCGGCTGGGTGATGGGGCAGATGATGAAACGGGCCGGCGCCGGCGTGCCGAGCGCCAACCGCATCACGCTCCTGCGCGACGCCAACGGCGACGGCATCGCCGAGACGCGCTCGGTGTTCCTGTTAGGCCTCAACTCGCCGTTCGGCATGACGCTCGTCGGCGGCGACCTCTACGTCGCCAACACCGATGCCATCGTCCGCTTCCGCTATACGGACGGCGCAACGGAGATCCGCGAGGCCGGCACCAAGGTCGTCGACCTGCCGGCACTGCCGTACAATCATCACTGGACGAAAAACATCATCGCCTCGGCGGACGGCACGAAGCTGTTCGCGACCGTCGGATCGAACAGCAACGTCGGCGAGAACGGCATCGCGGCCGAGGAGCGTCGGGCAGCGATCCTCGAGATCGATCTCGCGCGCGGCACATCACGCGTGTTCGCGTCCGGCCTGCGCAATCCGAACGGCATGGACTGGGAACCAAAGACCGGTGTGCTGTGGACCGTCGTCAACGAGCGCGACGAGATCGGCCACGATCTCGTGCCGGACTATCTTACGTCCGTAAAGGACGGTGGCTTCTATGGATGGCCGTATAGCTATTTCGGCCAGCACGTCGACATGCGCGTCACGCCGCAGAACCCGGATCTGGTAGCCTCGGCGCTGGTGCCGGATTACGCCCTCGGCGCCCATACCGCCTCGCTCGGGCTTACGTTCGCGAAGGGCACGCTGCTGCCGGAGCGCCTGCGCGAGGGGGCGTTCATCGGGCAGCACGGATCGTGGAACCGCGTGCCGCCGAGCGGCTATCGGGTGCTGTTCGTGCCTTTCAAGGACGGCAAGCCCGACGGCGAGCCGGAGCCGGTGCTGACCGGCTTCCTCAACGACAACGGCGAAGCCCTGGGGCGGCCGGTCGGTGTCGTCATGGACAGTGCTGGAGCGCTGCTTGTCGCCGACGACGTCGGCAACATCGTGTGGCGCGTGACGCCGGATACACAACCCGCAAGCGCGGAGGTGCAGCCGCCCGGCTAGCCGTCCCGGCACCTTGCTCAGAGGCGCGCCTTGCGGACATAGCTCTCGGCGGCGGCGGCATCGTGCCAGCCGACGATGCGCGCGTCCTTGTCCGTAAAGAGCGTTGCGTTCAGAAAGAACGCCTCGAGCTCCGACTTGGCGCGATCGGACAGCGTGCCGTCGATCTCGAGCGTGTCGCCGCCTTCCCACGCCGGCGCCAGGATCAGGCGCGGATTGCTCACGCGTCCCTTGGAGCTCTGCTGGTCCACGGCGACCAGCGCCAAGCAGCGGCAGGGGAGCACCGCGCCCGGGAAGCTCGTCGCGCGATGCAGGCACAGCGCATCCACCGCATCGCCATCCTCGCTCAGGGTGCCGGGGACGAAGCCCCAGTCGAACGGATAGGAGAGCCCGGCCGTCAGGCTGCGCGAGACGGTGAAGATCCCCTTCTCCTCGTCGAGCTTGAACTTGATGGTGGACCCGCGCGGCGTCTCGACCACCATCTGCACGCGGCCCTTGGCGTCAAAGGGCTCGACGTGGGAAAAGTTCGGCATCGGTTCCTCATGGTTAGCGATTTTCGACTGACCGGCGGAACAGGGCCCGCAACCTCGGCGTTCTCCCCACGCAAATGGAGGCGTGCCATGGTCCGGCTCCCAAAAAAGTCCAGAACGAGCAAGTCAAAGTTCCGCGCAACACTCCCGAACACCGGCGACCTCGAGAGCACGATGTACACGATCCTGCTCATCGTTGCCGCCGTTCTTCTCATGGGGTTCGTGCTCAACACCTCGAACCATATGAACCGGCTCAAGCTGCCGCCCTCAGTGCCGACGATGACGCTGTAGCGAGCCTGATGCCCTTCTCTTTTGCGCGCCTACTGATGGTTTGGTAAACTCACCGGCAACCGTGTCCCTTGCCGTCACAGGCCTGCCGGCGCGCTTTTCGTCATAATGCGCATCGTCACCGTCGGCCGTGTGACGGAAGAGACCGGGGTTGCCCGTGGTGCAACGCAGCCCAGGAGGATGCCATGTCCATCTCAATTGCGCAGGTCGTCGTGTGGGCCATCGTCGGACTGATCGGGGGCAGCCTCGTCGGCCTGATCGTCAAAGGCGAGCGCAAGGGCTTCGGGTTTCTGACCAACCTCGGGCTCGGCCTCGCCGGTGCGCTGGTGGGCGGGCTGCTGTTCCGCCTGCTCGGGCTCTTTCCCGAGCTCGATCAGGTCGCAATCTCCTTGAGGGACGTGGTGGCGGCCGTCGTCGGATCGCTGCTGGTCGTTGCGGGGCTCTGGTTCCGCCAGACCAAAAGTGCCGGGCCGTGAGCGATCCTGCGGGTGTTGGAGCGGGCGATGGGAATCGAACCCACGACACTCAGCTTGGGAAGCTGATGTTCTACCACTGAACTACGCCCGCACGCGGCACCGATGCGATGCCCAAGGTCTCAGTCCGCTGCGTTCCGCCGCTTAGGCGGCACGCGCTGACCATCGAATAATCGGTTGCGCGCGCCCTGCAAAGAGGAAAGTGGAGGCGCAGCCCCCTCCCCGCGGAGGGATGCGGCAGCCTGCCGACAGGGCGCGACCACCGTTTGTCGCGCCGAAGCTGGTATCCCTCTCTCAGAAGAACGACAGGATCTTGTCCAGCAATCCCTCCGGCTCGAGCTTCTTCGAGCTTTTCTGGGGATCGATCGAGTTGACCGAGAAGACGCCGTCCGGAAAGCGCTGCGCGTAGAATGCGTAACCGTACCCTCGCGGCAACGCCTTCGAAATGATGATCCAATCGATCGAGTTGTCCTTTTCCAGGATGTTCGCGGGCACCTTCACCGCGTCAGGCTGCCCATCGTAGAGGCCGTTCAGAAGGTCCTGCTTGGCGACCGCGATCTCGCTTGTGGAGTCCGTGAAAGCCAGCGGCTTGCCGCTGGCTATGGCGTCCTTCATCTGTTTGTCGAGGGCCTTGCTGAACGTCGATGCCCACTGCTTGAGCGAGTTCGGATATGGCGCACCCTTGATTGCCCCGAACTTCCAATTGCAGTCGAGGTAGGGCGTTGCGTTCTTATAGCAGGGCGGAACCACAAACGGCCGCTCCAGCGTCAAGCCGCGGTCCGGATCGAGGAGGAGCTCCAGCTTCTCCTGATCGACGCGGGTGAACTCCTCCTGTTTGATGGCGTCCACCGCCGCCGCGAACTCCTCCACCGTATCGAAGACCGGGATGCTCCCGCCGCCGCGGGCCTCGGCCAATTGCTCTTCGAGCCCGCGCACGATCGTCTGCTGGTCGCGCAGAATGTACGTCGGAAGCCGCTGCCCGGTCTCGGGATCGAACTTGGTGCCGCTGGCCAGGCCCATGCAGAGCGTTTCCGGCGTGAAACCCTTGGCACGGTGGTTGGCCATCAGCTTGTCGGAAACGAACAGCTCGGGCTCGCCCGGCAGCAGGTCCGTCCCTTCGTAGCATTTCGTGTTGAAGTCGGGCGGAACGGGAGTCGTATCGCCGACGGGGCGGATGAGGATGCCGAACGGCACGAGTTCGCTCGGCGAGGTGAACACGACGGGAAACTCAGGTGGATCCGCGAGCGCGGACGAGACAGGGGCCGAGAGCAGGATTGCGCACAGGACTGCGCCGCGGAAACGGAACTGCATGTCACCTCCAACTCTGAAAATGTATGAAGCTAATGTCTTGTGGATACCCCTCACTGCCGTGATGGGGCGATACTCCTTTTCGGAAACAGCACGTCGACGATCTCCAAACGATCCAGCACCTGAAATGTGATGCGCTGACCCTCTAGGCCGGTCGCGGTCTTGTAAGACGCAAGCGCGGCGTTCGTCGCGTCGTCCATCACGCCGCTATCGGGCACGCCGCCGATGCCCGCCTTGCGCAGCGCGTCCTGCAGGATTTTCACGCGGTCGCTGCGCTGGAAGACAGGCGACAGGTCATACTCGGCGTAGTTGATCATCGCCTGGCGGTTGCCCCGCTCGTAGGCGAGGCGCACCCAATGCAGGCCCGTCTTCATGTCGATCTCACCGCCAAGGCCTTCCATGAGCGAGTTGCCGTAATAGAGCTGGGCCTGATCAAACCCGAGCTGGGCCGCCTTGTGATAAAGATCGAGCGCCTCCTGGTAGCGTCCCGCCTTCTCGAGCGCGCGGCCAAGGTTGTGCATGATACGGGGGCTGCCAGGCTGCTCCTTCAGCGCCGCCTCACAGGCGGGGATGGCCTTCGCCGCGTCGATGTCCTCCAGCACAACGCCCTTGAGGGAAACGTCGTTATCCGTGTCGACCGCGAGCAGGTCGCACTCGAGTGGCTTCGGGCGCGCAACGAGATAGAGGGAGCCGGTCAACGCCGAGCGATACTCGGGGTGCTGCTGGCCGCCGGTCTCGGCCCGCACCGCCGCGCTCGTGGTCTTCAGGACCGATTCGAAGTCCGCGTCCGGGGTCGCGAGCGCAGCGGCGAGTCCTGCAGCATAAGGGCTGTTGGAGCCCCTTCCGTCGGACGCGGTTTTGCTGGGCTGGGTGGCATAGGCGACAAGCAGGCCGCTCGTTCCCTGCGGCCATCTCTTGCCGTCCTCGACCGGAAGCTCGATCGGCGCCAGGCCGTCTCCACTGACATGGGTGCCGCGGGCCCTCAGCGCCTCCCCAAACGGGTTGTCGCGGCAGGCGTCGAGCAGCAACACGCGCGCCTTCGCGGCCTTGTCGAGCCCCTCCAGCAGCGCGCGCACGGGATAAAGATTGGCGAGAGGGTTCTCGACATTGGGATCGAAATCGACTGGGACGATGTAGTTCTCGGAGTCGACCTGCAGCCCATGACCCGCATAGTAGATGAGCGCGATTTCCGAACCCTGCGCCTTGGCCTTGAAGGCCTCGACGGCGGACGCCAGCTCCCGCGCCGGCAAGTCCAAGAGGCTCTCGACACGGAAGCCCGCGTCCTGCAACCGCTTGGCGATCAGGGTGGCATCGGCGACCGGATTCTGCAGTGGCGCCGTCTTGTAGGCGGAAAACCCGATGATCAGCGCGGTGCGGACGCGCTTGTCGACGTAGTCGTCGTCGGATTGGACGCCGCCAGCCTGGGCAACCTGTTGGATGAGCACAAAGAAAATTGAGAAACAAACGAAGAGTCGAAAATTCATCGTCATCGATGCGCCGCAAAAAATGGGAACTCGTCATCACATTCATCATATGACGGAGACATAATTGAGACTTGCGTTGACCCTTCCTACCTAAGGGCTCGCTGATACCGCGCGATCACACGAGCGATCGCACAGGCTTGCGCCTGTGATCAATTCCCCTGCCGCGCGTGCGTTCCCGACCCGGCTTCTTCGCCATGGGCGCTTCGGGCATGACCGATCAACGGCTCGCGATTGCTTGCTCGGCCAACAGTGGCCGCGGGCCGCAGCCAGGCAAGGAACCCGAACCCCTATCCAGGAATTATTCCTGTTGAGCCGCCGGAAAGGCGGCACCAAGAAATAAGGAGGAAAGCCATGCTACTCTCCAAGAAGGTTCTTTTGAGCGGTATTGCAGCGGCCGCGCTGGCGGCACCGGCATTCGCGGAGGATCGCTCCACCGAGAAGCAGAAAGAGCAGTATCTCTACCAGCAGGGCCAGGAGAACAACCTGGGCGGCGCCAACAGCAACGACGCCATCGGCGCCACGAAGCCGAACTCTGGCCCGGGCGTCCAGGGGCCGGCGGATACGCGCACCGGTCCGGCGACCAAGGCGCCAGGCGGCTCGGCCGAGGCCGGCAAGGATGCGGGCGCTGCCTCAGGCGCCTCGTCGGGCGAGGCCGGCATGAGCGACGACGGCACGCAGCCGAGCCAGGACTCGAGCGGCGTTCAGGGCTTCCCCGACACGCGCACCGGCCCTGCGACGCGCAGCCCAGACGGGACAGACGGACCGGCCCAGTAAACAAGAACAAGAGAAGCCGACACATCGCAACTCGGGGCGCTGGCACTCGTCAGCGCTCTTTTTCGTTGCGCACCGGTCAAGTTGAGCGTCACGGGCGTATTGCAATCCCCTGCTTCACAGGGCATCACCGGCGCTCCGGAACCGACAAAGGAAGGATTTTCCGCCGCATGACCGACACGGCGCTCGTCGTGCCTGCCGAATGGGCCCCGCAGACCGCGGTCTGGACGGCGTGGCCGGCCGACCCCCGAGAGTGGAACGGCGATCTCGCCGCGCCGCGGGCCGACGTCGCCGCGCTGGTGGCGGTGCTGGCCGAGGCCGGCAACAGTGTACGCCTGCTCGTGAACGGCGACGAGGCCGCGCAGTCGGCGCTCGCCGCCGTCGGCAACGCGGCGGAGCTGGTCTCCGCCAAGTACGGCGACATCTGGCTGCGCGACACGGGGCCAATCTTCGCCCATCGCGGCGACGGCACGCGCGTGGCACTGCGCTTCCGCACCAACAGTTGGGGCGGCAAGTACGACCTTCCGGATGACGCCACGGTGGGCGACCGCATGGCGGAGCTCGCCGGCACGGAGATCCTGCGCTTCGATTTCGTGCTGGAAGGCGGCGCGGTGGATCACGACGGCGAAGGCACCATCCTCGCCACCAAGCAGACGCTGCTCAACGCCAACCGCAACGGCTGGACGACCGAGCAGGCGGAGGCGGCGCTGCGGGACGCTTTCGGCACACGGAAGGTCATCTGGGTCGACGAGGGCTTGCTCGGCGACCACACGGACGGCCACATCGACAACATCGCGCGCTTCGTGGCGCCGGGGCGCGTCGTCTGCCAGGCGCCGGCCGGCGACGACGACCCGAATGCCGCCATTCTCGACGCGATCGCGCGGCGGCTCGAGGAGGCGACGGACGCGGCCGGGCGCAAGCTCGAGGTGGTCCGCATCCCGGGCGTGGGCCTCTACCGCAACGCGCTCGGCGAGGTGTCGCCGGCCTCGCACATGAACTTCATCATCGCCAACGGCGTGGTGGTGGTACCGGTATACGGAACGCCGACGCAGGAGCCGGCGCTCGCGGCCTTGCGCGCGGTGTTCCCCGACCGCAAGGTGGTCGGGGTCCCGTCGCGCGGCCTCCTCGGCTGCGGAGACGCGGGGGGCGGCTCGTTCCACTGCATCACGCAGCAAGAGCCAGGGCCATGAAAGGGCGCCGCATGAAGGAGCGCAACATCACCGTCGCGGCGATCCAGACGGCCTATGGGCTGGACATGGACGAGAACATCGCAAAGACCGAAGCGCTCGTGCGGGAGGCCGCTGAGCGCGGAGCCGAGGTCGTGCTGCCTTCCGAGCTGTTCCAGGGCATCTACTTCTGCACGCGCCAGGATCCGAAGTGGTTCGAGACCGCGTTCTCCGCCGACGATCATCCGTGCGTACGCAAGCTCCGGAAACTCGCCCGCAAGCTCGAGGTCGTGATCCCGATCTCGTTCTTCGAGAAGGATGGGCCGCGCTACTACAACAGCGTCGCCATCGCGGACGCCGACGGCGAAATCCTCGGCGTCTACCGCAAGAGCCACATCCCGGATGGGCCAGGCTATCAGGAGAAGTATTACTTCCGCCCCGGCGATACGGGCTTCAAGACGTGGAACACAAAGCGCGGGGACATCGGTGTCGGCATCTGCTGGGACCAGTGGTATCCAGAGACCGCGCGCGCCATGGCGCTCGCGGGCGCGGAGGTGCTGTTCTATCCGACGGCCATCGGGTCCGAGCCTTACGACACAGCGCTCGACACGCATCTGCAGTGGCAGCGTGCCATGCAGGGGCACGCGGTGTCCAACGCCATTCCGATCGTGGCGGCGAACCGCATCGGGCTCGAGGACAACGACGGCGTGCAGCAGCAGTTCTACGGGCACTCGTTCATCGCCGACCATCGGGGCGAACTGGTCGAAAGCCTCGGGCGGGACGACGAGGGCGTGCTGGTGCACACGTTCGACCTTGCGTTGATCGAGAGCTATCGCGCGGACTGGGGCTTCTTCCGCGACCGGCGCACGGACCTCTACGCGAAGAGCATCATTTAGGGATCGCGACCATGATGTCCGGCCTTGTCGTCGAGCGAACTGGCTGAAGGCCTCACAGCCAGCTCGCCCCCGTTCTTGAACTTTTCACTCCCGCTCACCGTCCCTGCGCAAAGACCGCGAGGCGCGTCATCGTTTCTTATTCAGCCGGAGGCGGAGCCGCCGCAGGCTCGGCAGCCCCGTTCAGGGCGGCGATGGCTTCAGGGGGAACCTCGGCCTCGGGCTTGTCTTCGACCACCTCTTCGGCAGCTTCCGGAGCAGCTTCGGCAGCGGCTTCCTCAGCCGTCGTCTCCTCAGCGGCGGGCGCCGCTTCGGGGGGTTGAGTATCCGCTGCGGCTTCAGCCGCCGGTTCTGCGGCCTCGGCTACCGGCTCCGAAGATGCCTCTGCCACGACGGCAGCTTCCTCGGCCGAGGCTTCGGCCGCAACGGCCTCCGGCTCGGCGTCGGCTTCAGCAGGAGCGTCGGCAGATGCCCCCTCAGACGGGGCCTCGGCCTCCGCAGCAGGGGCCTCCTCGGAGGCTTCCGAAGCTGCCTCGGCAGCAGCAGCGGGTGCGTCCGTTCCGTCGCTGGCCTCTACTGGCGCAGATGCCTCCTCGGCAACCACCTCACCCGCCTCGACTTCCGCCACAGGCTCGGCCTCGGCGGCCGCGACCGGCTCGGCGGCAGCCTCCTCGGTCGAAGGTTCCTCGGCTGCCGTGACCTCTGAGGGCGCTTCCTCGGCCTCCACAAGAACGGGATCGGCGAGCGCCGTGCCGCAGTCGGCAACGGCGTCCAGATCCTTCGCTTCGGCCTCGACCGACGCGGTAGGCGCTCCTTCTATGAACTCACTCATTTTTCTTGCGACGTGCACGATCGAGTCGGCCTTGCAGCCGAGCTCCATCGCCATCCGCAAGCAGGCAAATCTCTGCTCTTGGAGGTTCATGAGAACTCCATTTTTTGGGGTTTGCGATGTCAGCGGCGTTGCTTGGTGCGATGCAAACAACTCACGTATCATACTGCTTCGTTTATCTTGAGGCTACACTTGAAAGACTATGAAACAACAATATTTCCAAGTAAAATCATCTAGCTAACGCGCACAACAATTCGAGCGGACGATTCGCGACTTAAGCCGTTTTGCATGAAGCGGTTTCTCAAGACGGGACTCGTTTTCGCCCTCTTTGCGCCATGCGCCGCCGCTCCAGGTTTCGCGGCTTCCCGTACGGATGCAGCGGAACGTAAACCGCGCCAAACGGCATCTCGCCTCTCAAGCCCGGCCCGTGCTAGGAAGCGCCACCTTTCCCGAACCGCTTTTCCTTTCGCCTCCGATGCCCCAACGCGCCGTCACCGCCGAAACCAGCCTCGCCCGTCCCGAGTGGACGCGGGCGCGCCGGGTCGTGGTCAAGATCGGCTCGGCACTGCTCGCCGACCGCGAGACCGGCACGCTCAAGCGAGAGTGGCTTGCCTCGCTCGTGGCCGACGTGGCGGAGCTGGTGCGCCAGGGCAAGCAGGTGGTTCTGGTGTCGTCCGGCTCGATCGCGCTCGGGCGCCACAAGCTCGGTCTGCCCACGGGGCCGCTCGAGCTCGAGCAGTCGCAGGCCGCCGCCGCCGTCGGGCAGATCAGTCTCGCGCACGCCTATCAGGAGCTGGCTGCAACGTCGGGGCTCACGGTGGCGCAGATCCTCCTGACCCTCGGCGACACCGAGCAGCGGCAGCGCTATCTCAATGCGCGCCATACCATCGAGACGCTGATCGAGCTCAAGGCTATCCCGGTCGTCAACGAGAACGACACGGTGGCGACGGCGGAGATCAAGTACGGCGACAACGACCGCCTCTCGGCGCGCGTCGCCGGCATGGTGTCGGCGGACTGCCTCGTGCTGCTCTCCGATGTCGATGGGCTCTACACCGCCCCTCCGAACGAGGACGCCCGCGCGCAGCACATCCCCCTCGTCACCGAGATCACGAGCGAGATCGAGGCCATGGCGGGCGATGCCGGCACCGAGCTTTCCAAGGGCGGCATGAAGACCAAGATCGAGGCGGGGCGCATCGCGCTCGGCGCCGGCACGAACATGGTCATCGCCACGGGCAAGGTGCTCCATCCGCTGCGCGCCATTTCGGAGGGCGGCAAGGTCACCTGGTTCCTCGCCAAGCAGGACCCGTTGACGGCCAAGAAGCGGTGGATCGCGGGCCAGCTCGAGCCGCGCGGTACGCTCTACGTGGATACTGGGGCGGAAAAGGCACTGGCCGGCGGCAAGAGCCTTCTGGCCGCGGGCGTGACGCGCGTCGAGGGCACGTTTGAGCGCGGCGATGCGGTGATCATCCGGGCGCGGGACGGGCGCGAGCTGGGGCGCGGGCTCTCGGCCTATGCGCGCGGCGAAGCGGAGCGCATCCTGGGGCGCAAGTCATCCGAGATCGCGGATATCCTGGGCTTCGAGGGCGGCCCAGAGCTCATTCACCGCAACGACATGGCACTCCACCGCAAATAGCCGGGGCTTGATCGCCGGCCCGAAACATCCGAAGTAACGAGCCATGCAGAAAGCGACCGACATCCACGAGGCCACGGCAACGCTCATGCGCGGCATCGGCGTCGCCGCGCGGGAGGCGGCCCATGCGCTTGCGCTCGCGCCGCGCGCGGCCAAGGACAAGGCGCTCACCACGGCGGCCCAGGCGATCCGCCGCGACACGGCGAAGATCCTCGCAGCCAACGCCCGCGACGTGGAGGCCACGCGCGCGGCCGGACGGCCGGCCTCGTTCGTGGACCGGCTGGTTCTGAACGAGAAGCGCGTCGCGGCGATCGCGCAGGGGCTCGAGGAGGTGGCGGCGCTCGCGGATCCGGTCGGGACTGTGCTCGCCGACTGGACGCGCCCGAACGGGCTTCGCATCCAGCGCGTGCGCGTGCCCATCGGCGTCATCGGCATCATCTACGAGAGCCGGCCGAACGTGACGGCGGACGCGGGCGCGCTCAGCCTCAAGTCAGGCAACGCGGCGATCCTGCGCGGCGGATCGGACAGCCATCATTCGAGCCTCGCCATCCATGCCTGCCTCGTCGAGGGGCTAATGGCGGCAGGCCTGCCGGCGGCTGCCATTCAATATGTCGAGACCACGGACCGCGACGCGGTCGGGCATATGCTCGCCGGCCTCGACGGCGCCATCGACGTGATCGTGCCGCGCGGCGGCAAGGGGCTCGTAGCCCGCGTGCAGGACGAGGCGCGCGTGCCGGTGTTCGCGCATCTCGAAGGCATCTGCCATACCTACGTCGACGCGGCGGCCGATCTCGACATGGCGCGCACGGTTGTCGTCAACGCGAAGATGCGGCGCACGGGCGTATGCGGGGCGACCGAGTGCCTGCTCGTGGACCGCAATGCGCCTGGGTCCTATCTGCCGGAGCTCGTGCGCACGCTCATCGAGGCCGGCGCGGAGGTGCGCGGTGATGCGGCGGCACAGGCGGCAGATCCGCGCGTCAAGGTAGCGGCTCCCGAGGACTTCGGCCCCGAGGTCCTCGACGCGGTCATCGCGGTCAAGACGGTGGACGGCGTCGGCGAGGCCATCGGGCACATCGCGCGCTACGGCTCGCAGCATACGGACGCCATCGTCACGGCCGACGAAGCGGCGGCCGAGCGGTTTCTTTCGGAAGTGGATAGCGCCATCGTGCTCTGGAACACGTCCACGCAGTTCGCGGACGGCGGCGAGTTCGGCTTCGGCGCCGAGATCGGCATCGCCACAGGCAAGCTGCACGCGCGCGGGCCGGTCGGTGTCGAGCAACTCACGAGCTTCAAGTACGTGGTGCGTGGCAACGGCCAGATCCGGCCGGTTTAACGGTCGGTTCCTGCCGTCCCACTTCCGCTCCTTTTAGGGAATGGTAATCCTCAGCCGCCCGGCAATGACAGGTCGCTTGTGCCCATGACAGGTACGAGCGCGGCGGCAGAGCCGCTCGCGCCTCATATCAGCTAGACATCTGGTCCTGAAGCTCGCGAGCCCGCCGCCATGTCAACATTCACCACACTGACTGGCGTGGCACCACGCCACCTTCAGTCCTGTGGCTGTTTGGTCTTCCGCAAGTAAGGCAGCACGGTTTCAAACCCGCCGAACCTCTTGATCGCATCCTCGTTCGACACTGCGGCTGTAATGACCACGTCTTCGCCGGGAACCCAGTTCGCAGGTGTTGCCACCTGATGTTTCGCCGTGAGCTGAATGGAATCGATGGCCCTGAGGATCTCGTTGAAGTTGCGGCCAGTTGTCATTGGGTAGGTCAGGATCAGCTTGATCTTCTTGTCGGGCCCAACGAGATACACCGAACGGACCGTCGCATTGTCCGCAGGAGTGCGGCCAGCCGATGAATCACCAGCATCGGCGGGTAGCATGTCATAGAGCTTGGCCACCTTGAGATCCTGGTCGCCGATCAATGGGTATTCGACGCTGAAGCCCGTGGCCGTCTTTATGTCGTCCTTCCACTTGTCGTGATCAGCAACTGGATCCACGGAAATGCCAATGACCTTTGCATCGCGCTTTTTGAATTCCTGCTCAAGGCGCGCCACGGCACCCAATTCAGTCGTGCATACCGGTGTGAAGTTCTTTGGATGACTGAACAGCACAGCCCATCCGTCGCCAACCCAATCGTGAAACTCGATGACGCCGTGAGTGGTCTCAGCACTGAAATCCGGGGCGGTATCGTTTATTCGCAGTCCCATCACGCCACTCCTACCTAGCTATTCGTTAATTCAAACAAAGTGCGGTTCCTTTCGCTCTTGACGCGTTGTCGGGTCCGCCTCGTCGTGGCGCATCATCTGGAAATTGATCAGTATAAGCAAGCCGGCAAGTGGTGCTGACCAAATGACTGTTCGACCAATCGTCACGTATGCGCTCACATGCGGCACACCTGAAGGGCGAAAATCTGCTTGAGGCTGCATGAGTATCGAAGATGACGGAAGAACCGACCTCCAGCGGGCGTCTTCCTACGCGTTCGCCCAGGGGCTGGCGAGGGGTGCGAGGAGCAGCGACGCCGGTGATCGTGTGGGGAAGAATTTGAAATGCACAAAGTAGTGGGTGGACGAACGTCGGCGGGCGCAAACGGCGACTAGAGCAACGCTCGGTGCGCGGGAGCATTGCGCGAAGAGTGACAGCAACAAGTACACTCCAGTCGTTCAACACGCATGCCGTTGATGTCAGCGAGGAGCGGACAGTGGTCGACGAATTTCCCGAAGGTCACGCGACGGCGAGGTTGACGAAGCCGTTGGCGGCGAGCACGTTCTCCAGCGTCTTCTCGAACACGTCGAGCTTGAACGGCTTCACCAGATAGCCGGAGGCGCCGGCTGCGCGGGCGGCGAGGATGTTCTCGCGCTTGGCCTCGGCGGTGACGAGAACGAATGGAATCGCCTGCGTCTCCGGATCGGCGCGCAGCACCTTCAGGAGATCGAAGCCGCTCATGCCGTCCAGGTTCCAGTCGGAAAGGATCAGGTCATAACGCTTGCGGCGGACCTTTTCGAGCGCCTGCAGGCCGTTCGCGGCCTCGTCCACACGCGCATAGCCGAGCTGAAGCAGAAGGCGGCGGATGATCTTGAGCATCACCTGCCGGTCCTCCACGATCAAAAGCTCGAGATCCTTGCGTGCGTCCATATGCCTGCCCCGCCTCAGGACAATCGGCTCCCCGTAGGCCGACCACTCTTTCTTCAGCCCTCCACCATTCCCGACAGCGATTACCAAATCGTTCAGATCGGGTTGCATGAACGCAACTGCATGCGGCAGAGACTGGTGCCTGTGGAGACCACACCAGATCAGGACGGCCGCGCGTGACGGCAGGCAAGGACAGTACGGACGCGGGGACCTCTGGCGCGCACGGGCCTGGCGCAGCACATGCACCCTCCGACGACCGCATCCGGCGTCTCCTGCGTTATACGGGCGTCAACATCGTGAGCCTCGTGGTCGACTACACCGTGTTCCTGTCGCTCATGGCCGTGCTCGGCCTGCCGGTCACGGCGAGCGTGATCGGCTATGCCGTGGCGTTCTCCCTCAACTACAAGCTCTCGCGATGGCTCGTCTTTGCCGGCCGCGGCACGCACAAAAGCGAGAAGCGGCTGTTTACCGAGTTCATGGCCACCGGCCTGCTCGGCATCGCCTTGACGGCTACGGTGACGGCCGCCGCCATCCACCTCGTCGGGCTCGCGCCGGCTATCGCAAAGGCCGCCGCCATGCTCATCTGCTTCGTCACGCTCTATCTCGTCCGCAGCCGATTGGTGTTCACGCTGCCGAGCTAGGGCGCTTTCCGCTTCCACGCTACGATTGGCCCGATGTCCGCCCGCCTCATGTCCAAAGCCTTCGGATCGCTCTCCGTCCGCGTGCCGCGCGTGGCGGCGGGCCAGCGCATCGGGCTGCTCGGCGGCTCGTTCAACCCGCCGCACCGGGCCCACGTCGCGGTGTCCGAGGCGGTGATGAAGCGGCTCGGGCTCGATGCCGTCTGGTGGATCGTCACGCCCGGCAACCCACTCAAGAGCCATGACGAGCTTGCACCGCTCGCGGACCGGCTCGCGGCCTGCCGGCGCCTCGTGACCAACCCGCGGATCAGGATCACGGCGTTCGAAGCGGATCTCGGCAGCACCGCGACCGCCGTCACGTTGTCGTTCCTCAAGCGGCGCTTACCGGGCGTGCATTTCGTCTGGATCATGGGCGGCGACAACCTCGCGGGCTTCCACCGCTGGACCGCCTGGCGGCGCATCACGGCGCTGATGCCGTTCGTGGTTGCGGATCGTCCCCGATGGCGGCTCAAGGCGCTCTCGGCGCCGGCGGCGCGCGCGCTCGCCCGGTTCCGGCTCCGCGACGGCGACGCTGGCGCGCTCGCGCTCACGACGCCGCCGGCTTGGTTGTATCTGACGCTCAGACTCTCGCCCGAATCCTCGACCGAAATCCGGGCGGAGCGCTATTCCGCGCCGGCATCACGCAGCGCGAAACGGCCGTAACGCGTGGATCGCCGACGGTTTTTTGACCATCCGACGTCGCAGGCCCGACCTGGGTGCGACAATCCGGACTGCTCCCTATTGCTGGCGCCCCCCGCGGTCGCTATCTTCATTGCGCCGGCGGCGCATTGGGGCGTCGCGGTGGTGGATCGAGCCGGCCAAAAAAGTGCGGGTCGCCGGAGCGCACTTCCCCCTCACGCCAAGCGGCCGAACACAGGGATGGCCACACTGGTGCTCCAACGGAAAGGACATTTCCCAAAAGATGCGAACCGCCATTGAGGGCGTCCGCAAGGATGCGCCTCCAGCCGAGATCGTGCGAGAGCACGCAAGCTCGGAGCCGCTCCTCAAGAAGGTCGTGCATTGGCTCGATGAGGCAAAGGCCGAGGAGATCGTCAGCATCGATCTCAAAGGCAAGTCGTCGATCGGCGACTTCATGGTGATCGCCACGGGGCGCTCGGACCGCCACGTCGGCGCGATCGCCGAGCAGCTTCGCAAGCATCTGAAAGACAACGGCGTCGGCGGAGTCCGGGTCGAGGGTCTCGAGACCTGCGACTGGGTGCTGATCGATGCCGGGGACATCCTCGTGCACGTGTTCCGCGCCGAGGTTCGGGATTTCTACAATCTCGAGAAAATGTGGTCCGCCTCCCGGCCGGGCGAGCAGACGTCGCACTGACGACCCGGCGACGCTGAGTGAAGTTTCTGCGCGGTGACGGCGCAGGGTTGTGTTGCGCTGTCACCAGGGGTTCGGCGCTCCCGTCATCCGGAGCGGGTCGCATGCGTCTTTCCATCGTCGCCGTGGGGCGCCTCAAGGATGGCCCCGAGCGCGAGCTTTATCTCAAATACGCCAAGCGGATCGATGACACCGGACGCAACGTTGCGCTCGGGCCGGTCAAGCTCACAGAGATAGCCGAAGCGCGGCAGGCCAGTGCTGCTCAGCGCCGGGCCGACGAGGCGCAGCGGCTCGCCGTGGCGGCGGACGCGGACTTCGTCGTGCTGCTCGATGAAGGCGGCACGGCGCTCGGCAGCGAAGCCTTCGCGCGCCTGTTGGCCACGCGGCGCGACGAGGGGCGGCGCACCACGGCTTTCCTGATCGGGGGGCCGGACGGGCACGGGGGCGCGGCGCGCGCCAAGGCCCAGCTGGTGCTTTCGCTCGGCCCCATGACGCTGCCGCACGGCCTCGCCCGCATCGTGCTCGCCGAGCAGATCTACCGCGCCGCCACGATCCTCTCCGGCCATCCCTATCACCGCGCCTGAGGCATTCCTCTGGATGGTCCGCCGTCAAATTGCTGAACCACAGGCGGTCTAGGCTGCCGCCGGCCCGAGTTCGGCGGGTTTCCGCGGCCATTCGGCAATTAACCAAGGGCCCGGCTCTGGACCATCGCCGCTCCAGGCCGTATCACTTTGGCACGAGATGGGGAGGGCTCAGATGGCGGCTCAGGACGTTGTGATGCCGGCGCCGGGATCGGCCGTCGCCTCCGACGAGCCCGCCGTCATCGCCATGCCGACGAACGACCTCGTGGCACCCGACGTCTCGCGCCCGCGCGAGCGGTTCATTCCCGTCACAACCTACGCGCTCATCGACCGCCTGACCGTGCCGCAAACGTGGCCCGCGGGGCGGGCGCGCGCTGCCAGGCGCTTCTTCCGCTACCTCGAGCACTGGCGGCGCCAGCAGCACGGAACGGCATTGAGCAACCTGCTGCAGACCTACGAGACCTTCAGCCCAGACAGCGACCTGCTCGTCACCCGCACCTTCACGCCCGAAGAGCGGCTTACGATGCAGAAGCGCGTCGTGCGCGATGTCGAGGCGATTCTAAAACAGGCCAACTATGTGCGCATCGACCCCGCGGACGTGGAGGTGATCCTCACCAAGGAGTCCCACTACGGGCTCGACCTGCACGTCGACTTCACCGCGTTCGAGGAGGTCGTGATCTACTACCGCGGCGCCTCGAACCGCCGCGACCAGCGCCGCAGGCTGCGCAAGTTCATGCGCAAGGAGGAGTTCGACGTTCCGATCTTCCAGCGGCTGTTCCTGCTGTTCAAGCTCAAGCCGTTCGAGACGCGCGTGCTCGAGGTGATGAAGGAGCAGCGCGTGCCGCGCCGGGAAGCGGAGAAGATCGTCAAGAACCTCCGCGCGATGATCCCGAGCGAGGTCAACGAGGGCAACATCTACCTCAAGCTGTTCAAGAACATCCCGCGCAGCGACATCGAGATGGTGTTTCCCAATACGCGCGTGAAGTTCCGTCTCATGGACAAGCTCAGGCTCGGCGTCACGGCGGGCGGCGGCCTCGGCATGGGCGCGGTCGGCGCGGCCGGCAAGCTCGCCGTCGCGGCGTCGAACCCGCTGGTCGCGGCGGGCGCCGTGGTCGGTCTCGGCGGCGTCGCCTTCCGCCAGGCCATGAACTTCCTCAATCAGCGCCAGCGCTACATGGTGGTGATGGCGCAGAACCTCTATTTCCACGCCATGGCCGACAACCGCGGCGTGCTGATCAAGCTCGCCGACCGGGCGGCCGAGGAGGACGTAAAGGAGGAGATGCTGCTCTACAGCGTACTCGCCAAGGAGCGCGCCAAGCACTCTGACCTGCCGGCCATCGACGCGGCCATCGAGCAATACCTGACGGCGAGCTTCGGCGTGCACGTCGACTTCGACCTCGAGGATGCGCTATCCCGGCTGATCGCGGACGGCATCGTCACGGAGGAGGCGGACGGCACGCTGCGCACGCTGGGGCCTTCGGAAGCGGCCATGCATCTCGACGCCAAATGGGACGTGTTCCTCGACAATCTGTCGGACCTCGAGGAGGACGAGGGACGCGAGGTGGAGCGGACAGTCCCGATCGAGGACGCGGCGGGCGATACGAACGGCGACGGGGACGCCTCCGCCCAGGCGGCCGCCTCATCCGACAGCGGCGCGCAGCACCAGACCTGACGCACGACCGCATCTTCGGCTATGGTGCCGCGCCGCCCGGCCCTCTCGGCCGGCGCGCTCGATTCCCTGACGGACCTCATGTCTCTGCACAAACTGATCGCCGATGTGGACAATCGCGGACGCGCCATGCGCGTTGCCGGCGCGCTCCAGGATCTCATCGCGCTGCCGCCGGACGCCCTCACGGTGTTCGAGGAGAAAAGCACGCGGCGCGGCGAGCCCTCCTGGCGCATCGAAGCCTATTTCTCGGAGGCGCGCGATGCCGAGGCGCTCGGTGCCGAACTCGACCTCCTGCTCGGCGAGCCGGCGCCGGCGTTCCAGGCCACCGACATCCCCGACCTGAACTGGGTGGCGCTTTCGCAGGCCGCCCTGCCGCCGGTGCGTGCGTCGCGGTTCACTGTGCACGGCAGCCATGACCGAGCGCGCGTGCCGCAGGGGCCGAACGCGATCCTGATCGAGGCCGGCGAAGCGTTCGGCACGGCGCACCATGCCACGACGTACGGCTGCCTCGTCGCCCTCGGCCAGCTCGGTGCGACGCGACGCTTCCGGCGCATCCTGGATCTCGGCTGCGGGTCGGGCGTGCTTGCTATCGCGGCGGCGCGCGCGTGGCCGCACGCCGCCGTGCATGGCGTCGACATCGACCGGCAGTCGATCGTGGTCGCGCGCGAGAACGCGGCGGTCAATCGCGTTGCGGAGCGGATCTCCTTCGTCTGCGGGGACGGCGTCTCGGCGCCCGAGATCCGCCGCGCGGCTCCGTTCGACCTCATTTTCGCGAACATCCTGGCTGGACCGCTCGTGGCGCTGGCGCCCGACATCCGGCGCGTTGCGGTGCCCGGCGCTGTCATCGTGCTCTCGGGACTGCTCACGCGCGAAGCGGCGCGCGTGCTCGCGGCCTATCTGGCGCACGGCTTCGCGCTGCTGTCGCACCGGCGCTACGATGGCTGGTCCACGCTCACCCTCGCCAAACGCGCCTGACGGCGCAAGGATTCTCGCATGTTCCAGACCTTCGATGCGCCGTCTGATGCCGCTGCGATCCCTGAGCGGATCAAGCGGCTGCGCGTGCTCCTCGCCGACGAAGGGCTTGCGGCCTTGCTGCTGCCGCGCGGGGACGAGCACCAGGGAGAGTACGTGGCGCCCTGCTCCGAACGCCTCCGGTGGCTCACGGGGTTCTCAGGCAGCGCGGGACTGGTGGCCGTGACGCGGCGGCACGCGGGCCTCTTCGTCGATGGGCGCTATACCGTGCAGGCGCGCGCCGAATGCGGTGGCGGGCTGTTCGAGTTTCCGGGACTCGCGCGCACGGGACTTCCCGGCTGGCTCAGGGGCAAGCTCAAGAGCGGCGATACGGTCGGCTTCGATCCCTGGCTGCATACGGTCTCGGAGATCGAGCGGCTCGGCGAAACATTGAAGGCGGCCGGCATCGCGCTCAAGCCCACGCGACGCAACCTCGTCGATGCGATCTGGGGCAAGGAGCGGCCGCGCCCGCCGGACGGGCCGATCGTGCCGCACCTGATCCGCTACGCGGGGCGCTCGGCGGAGAGCAAGATCGCCGCCGTGCAGAAAGCGCTGAAGGAGGCCGGGCAGGACGCCGTGATCCTGACGCAGCCGGATTCGGTCTGCTGGCTCTTCAACATTCGCGGCCGGGACGTGGCGCACAATCCCGTCGTACTCGCGTTCGCGATCGTGCCGGCGGCGGGTAAGCCGGAGCTGTTCGTGGCGGCAGGCCGCATTACGCGCGAGGCGCAGGCCCAACTCGACGGCGCCGTGAAAATCTCACCGCCGGCGGCGCTGCGCACCCGTGTCCAGGCGCTGCGCAAGGCCGGGCGGCGCGTGCGGCTCGACGCCGACCGGGGCGCGTGGTGGTTCGTGCGCGCGCTCGGAAAGAGCGCGGTGCGCGGGGCGGATCCCTGCGTGCCCATGAAGGCGATCAAGAACGCGACCGAGATCAAGGGCGCGCGCACCGCGCACATCCGGGACGGCGCGGCGGTGGTGCGTTTCCTTGCCTGGCTCGACCGCGCCGTTGCGACCGGCGAGGAGATCGACGAGATCGGCGCCGTGCGCGCACTCGAAGCGCAGCGCGCGGGAAGCCAGGCGCTTCGCGAGATCTCGTTCGACACCATCTCCGGCAGCGGGCCGAACGGCGCCATCGTGCACTATCGCGTGACGGAGGCGAGCAACCGCCGCCTCAAAGCCGGCGAGTTGTTCCTGCTCGACTCGGGCGCGCAGTATCTCGAAGGCACGACCGACATCACGCGCACCATCGCCATCGGCGCGCCGAGCGACGAGATGCGCGAGCGCTTCACGCTGGTGCTCAAGGGGCATATCTCCGTCGCCATGGCACGCTTTCCCAAGGGGACGCGTGGCATCGACCTCGACCCGTTCGCGCGTCGCGCTCTATGGGAGCACGGCCTCGACTACGACCACGGCACGGGGCACGGCGTCGGCAGCTATCTTTCCGTGCACGAGGGCCCGCAATCGATCTCGCGCGCGGGCATGGCCGCGATCGAGCCCGGCATGATCATCTCGAACGAGCCCGGCTATTACAAAGAGGGCCACTACGGCATCCGCATCGAGAACCTCGTGCTCGTCACCGAGCCGGTGCGGCCGGACGGCGGAGACCGGGACGTGATGGGCTTCGAGACGCTGACGCTGGTGCCTATCGACCGCCGACTCATCGTCAAGGCGCTGCTCTCGCCGAACGAGTTGCGTTGGATCGACACCTATCACGCCCAAGTGAACGCCGTGATCGGTCCCGAGGTCGACGCGCCCACCCTGCGCTGGCTCGAGGCGGCGACGAAGCCGCTATGAAGCCGCCGGCATTGGCCGGCCAAACCCTGGGCAAACTCGGGCTTTGCGCGGCCTTTGCATCAGCGCGGTGAAAAGATCTGTCGCTGCTACATCCCGATTTCTTCATTTTCTTCAACGCGTCACGCGAAAATTCTATTATCATTTATCAACTGTGATTCGGGCGTGCCGCGGCCCAGCGTTGCATGACCCGTAGCGATATCTCGATCGTGCGCCTTTGCGTGCGGCGCCGATTGGGGCTGCAATCAATTTTGGAGCGTTTCATGACCGCGAGCAGCACTCTGCCCGCTCCAAACCTCATGCCTTTGATGCGCTACCGCGACCTTGCGGAGGCGATGGGCTGGCTCGAGCGGGCTTTCGGATTCGAGAAGCAGATCGCGGTCTCCGACGGAGACGGCGCCGTCATCTACGGGCAGATGACCTACCGCGGCAGCCTCATGATGATGGGCGCGGTGCGCGATACCGATCTCGACAAGCTGATGCGCCAGCCGGACGAGGTCGGAGGCATCGAGACGCAAAGCTGCTACCTGGTGGTCGAGGACGCGGACGCGCATTACGCGCGCGCGCAGGAGGCCGGCGCGGACATCGTGCTCGAGCTCAAGAGCGACGGGCTCGGGCGGCGCGGCTATTCCTGCCGGGATCCGGAAGGGCACATCTGGAACTTCGGAACCTACAATCCGGGCAAGGGTCTCACCATGCCTGCGGCCGAGCCCGCCGTGGAGGAGCCCGCACCCGAGGCTCGGCGGCGCAGCCCGCGCCTGCTGATGGGGATTGCCGGTCTTCTGCTGGCGCTCGGTGCGGCCTCGTGGTGGTTCGCGGCCGATATCGGGACCAATCTCTCGCAACGGATCGCGAGCGCCGCAGGCCATCATTCGGCGCAGGAGGCGGAGCGCGCCTACGCGGAGCTCGTCAAGGTGCGGGCCGATAAGCGCAAGGCGGAGGAGGCCGCGGAGCAGGCCCGCAAGGACCTCGAAGCCGAGCGGGCGCGCCGGCTGGCCATCGAATCCAGTGCCGGGCAGGCCGCGGAGAAGCTTGCCCACGAGGAGCAGGCGCGGCGTGCCGCGGAATCGGCCGTCACCACGCTGCGAGCGGAGCTCGAGCGCAAGCAGGACGCACTCGACGCCGCC
>NZ_JADZBI010000156.1 GCF_020852195.1 Hyphomicrobium sp.
AAATGGTTGGGCACGGTGGTGCTGGTGTTCTCGATACTGATCGTGCCCAAGGTCACCGTCGGCATCGTCGACAAGACCGGCGGTGCCGCTGTGAAGGTGGTCGGCAACGTGCCCTTCGGGGTGGCGGTGCTGGGCAGCCTCACGAGCACGATCGGCAACACGCTGACGGGGCTTTTCGAGACGGCGTTCCAGGTCATTCCGGGCATCGGTGCCCTGCCCGCCGAGCTCTCCTACCAGCAGAACGGCCTGATGTTCGGTAACCGCCTGATCCGCGAAACCGGCAACGTGGTGTTCCAGGACCCGGCCTTCCGCACCGACCTCATCAACTTCATCCACAACTGCACCACCTACGACCTGATCGACGGCACCCTCGATCCGGCAACGTTTTCCGCGTCCGACGATGTCTGGCCACTGATGGCCTCGCCCAATCCGGCGCGCTTCAGCACGCTGACCGCCGCGGGCGGCTCCGTCGGCGTCGATACCTGCCCGAACGTCTACCAGAGCCTCAATGGCCGATTGCCGGCGCAGATCACCCGCATCCAGGGGCGGCTCGCCTTCCAGCTCAACCCGACGCTGCCCAGCGCCGCTGCCGCGGCCGTCATCGCCGGGCAGATCCAGCAGGCCTATCTCAAGAACAGCATCGCCACCGCCGCGGCCACGGCTGCCGACCTCATCCGGCAGAACGCTGTGCTCAACGCGATCGAGGACACCAGCAAGATCGTCGGCCAGAAGGTCAACGATCCGGCGGCCATGGTGCTGGCAGTCGGCCGGGCCCAGGCCGTGGCCCAGCAGAACGCGACCTGGCTCAACTACGGCAAGGTGGCCGAGCAGGCCCTGCCGGTATTCCGCAACGTGGTCGAGGCGGTGACCTACGCGATGTTTCCGCTCTTCGTGCTGCTGCTCCTGCTCACCAGCGGCCGAGAGACGATGCTGGCCTTCAAGGGCGACGCCGCGGTGCTCATCTGGATCCAGCTGTGGCCCCCGCTCTACGCCATCCTCAACTACATGGCCTCGATCTACGCGGCCTACGATCTGGCGGCCGCGGCGGACCTCGGCACGGGCAGCAAGGCGCTGGCCCTGCAGACCGCCTCAACAATCTATTCGCGCGCGATCTCGGGCGAGGCCGTCGTCGGCTACCTCGCGATCAGCATTCCCTTTATCGCCTGGGCGGCGTTGAAGCGCATGGAGAACTTTGGGACGGCGCTGGTCGGGGGCCTGTCGGGTCTACAAGCGATGATCTCAGGTGGAACGTCGGCCGCGACCGTCGGCAACGTTTCCATGGGGAACGTGGGGATGGACCAGATGCAACTCGCGCCCAACCGCACCTCGGCCTTCATGAGCAGTTGGCAAAACGATCTGAGCGGGAACACGTTCTCGTCAAATGTTCTGACCGGGCGAACCGCCGTCAGCCTGCTGCGCAACCAGGGATTTGCTTCCCGAATGGTCTCGATGCGCGTGTCCGAGCAGGATGTGGTGCAGGCCAGCCGCCAGGCTGACGCCGCCCGAAATGAGGCCATCGCAGCCAGCACTGAGCACTCCGCCGTACTAGCAGAAGCATTCTCGCGCGGGCTAACAAAACTGCGCTCATCGCGAAGTAGCAGTGGATCCACCTCCAGCAGCTTCGAGCAGACGGGCGAGACGCTGAACAGGCTGGATCAAATATCGAAGAGTGTGGCCGAAAGCACCGGACTGTCGCAGTCTCAAGTTGCCAGTATTGCGTTCGGAGCGGCCGGTCACTTGGGAGTAAATGCCGGCGTCGTTGGTGGTCGCCTGGACGCTCGCGCAGACAAGAGTTACCTGTCTGGCTTATCGGCCCAGGAACAAAAGGTCTTGGGCAGCATGAGCAGCGAACAGTTGGCAGAGTTCAAGCAGTTCGGTGACAGGGTGTCGCGCGACGCGAGCTTCACGAGCGTGATCGCCAACGACGCCCGCGAAGCTCGCGACATGACTGCCCGGCTCGCCTCCACGCGCGCGCGATCGGAGCGCGCTGAGGCGAGCTTCGCTGAGCGTACGGCGTTCGCGGAACGCCTGTCTGCCGCCCACGAGAAAGGAGAAACCATTTCCATTGACATTGCTCAGGACCCACACAACCTGGAGATGTTTATGCGCTACGCGGAGCGATACGGTGGGACCAGCGCGGCAGCCCACGCCCTGATGGAATCGGAACTGGCGCGGCAATCTCTTCGGCCAAATCGAGTGTTCTCCGACGGAACTGCGCTACCAGCCTCCTTTGGAGACATTCGGGACCAGCACATGCAGCTTCGGGGTGAAGCTGTGCTGACCCCCGATATTGACGGCCTGCACCAATCCGACCGCGTGCAGACCTCACGGTTTGGCAAAGCCGCACCGACGCAGGGAGCCGCGCCAACGCTGGCGCCTGTTCGAGAAGAGATTCATACCCAAGGCAATCAAATTCGCTCGCATGCAGAATCGAGCCGTGCAGACTTTGACTCCAAGGCTGAGATCGTCAAGACGGATGACGGAACACTTGCATCGAAGAAGTCGCTGTTGGTGCAGTCGGGCAAGCAGGTAGGTAAGGACGCTGCAGCGACAATCGACAATGCGAAGGATGTCGTGAAGGATTTGCTGCGAAAGTAGTCAGCCGAGCCGATCCGGGTCGAACATGTGCTTGTCGGGTTCAGCTTCAGATGGCTTCATGAATGGCGGATGGCCTTTGTCACGCCAGTAGTTCGCAGCTAGATCTTTCGGAGTGGTGCCCATCCCGGGGAGCGGATTCTCGTCCCATTCAAGGGGCTGCCGCCTCTTCCTACCAATGCTAGCGAGCGCCCCACCAATTGGGGCTCCGAAAAGTGCACCGACCCCTATCATCACTAGCCTGGTTCCCCAGTCGCCGTTTCGAGCAGCAATCAAGCCGCTCAGCGCGCCGAGCACGATGAATCCTATGAAGATCAGTTTTCTCATTTCGGCCTCCTGCGCTCAGCCTACATCAAGGCTACATGGGCCGGCGCAAGGTTCAAGTCTATTGCCACTTACCCCGCTTGAATTTCCACCGCCAAGACCTGCTGGCTATGCGCTCACTCGAATTTCCGCACGTCGTTCCAAGGACCGTAGTGGCCTGACCTGAGCATTAGGCAGATTGCATCCTCTGAAGAATACCTGGCATGTGCTCGAGCCCCCAGTATCCGGAGGAAGTCACCGATCGGCATCGTCTTATCCAGGACGGGACAGTAGACCTCGCCATCAAACTCCAGCCAAGCATGGCCGATTGTCCCGGCACCCGAGTGTCCGTTGCTTTCGCCGTGGACCAGTTCCCATTCCGGGGCCTGCAGACAACCTCGCATCGCCAGTTCGTAGCACCGCCCTTCCCGTTTTCTGATGCGCTTGATCCGACAGGTGGGCGTGTTGGCGTCCAACCATCCCATGGGGAGTCCATCGTTTTTGTTCCGTTCAGTTTTCATACGACGACTTCATCGCTGCCAGACGGTCGAGAAACGCCGGATTCAGTTCGCGACTTGCCAGAACGTCTTGCAACGAGGACTGCCGACTTTTGATGGCCACCTGCACAAAGGAACAGCGCTCCTCGATCACAGGCAGGATGCGTTCGCGCACGAACGTTGATCATTTCTGTGAGGCAGTCTTCGCGGCCCTGCCGGTGTGTAAAGGCACCACTTTGGCCCCGGCAATCCACCCATCAACCATGTCGGCCCAGCTTTGCAGCATTTCCCGGCGCTGCTCGGCGTACTCAGCCTTGTTATAGACGGCGCGCACGCCTCGCTGCTCGTGCGCAAGGCACTTCTCGAGCCAGTCGGTATTGAAGCCAGCCTCATGCAGCAGCGTCGAGGCCGTCCGGCGCAGGTCATGGACGCAGAAATGCGGTAGTTCATGGCCTTCCGTTTCCGCCTTTTCGACGACAGCGGCAATCACTCGATTCAGGGTCGCCTCGCTCATCGGCTTGTCGGTCTCGTATCGGCCGGGGAGAAGGTACGGGCTGCTGCCCGCGCACGTCTTGAGCCCTACCAGTAAATCGAGCGCTTGCTGGCTCAGGTAGACCACGTGCGGCCTACGGGCTTTCATACGTTCGGCTGGGACCGTCCAGGTGGCCGCTTCGAAATCAACTTCCTTCCACGTTGCCTGAAGCAACTCCCCCTTGCGGCACATGCTCAGGAGGATGAGCTTGAGCGCCAGTTTGAGGGTGGGCAGCGTCCCGACGCTATCCAGGACAGTGAAGAAAGTCCTGATCTCCCCCGGCGTCAGCGCCCGCTCCCGCGGCTTGAAGGTCGCGATGGCCGAGGCCTTCACATTCTCGGCCGGGTTTTCGATCTTGAGGCCGCGCGCCATGGCGTGACGGTAAACCTGCTGGATGATTTCGCGGGCATGCACCGCCGTCGCTGGAGCTCCCCGCTCCTTGATCTTCTCGCACAGGTCGAACACCTGGCTGGACGTGATTTCTTCAAGCTTGCGCTTGCCCAATTTGGGCAGTACGTCACGGTCGAGAATGCTCTTGCGCATCGCTACGGTACTGTCGGCCAGGCCGGCATCGCGCAGCCAAATCTCGGCAAACACCTTGAAGGTGCCCGATTCCCGCAATTCCCGTTTACCGTCAGCCTTGTCTCGCGCCGGCGACTCCCCACGGCTGACGGCATTCTTCGCCCGCGCCAGAAGTTCGCGCGCATCGGCCAGCGACAAGGGATCGCCGTACTTGATGGTCTCAGGGTCACGCTTGGCCTGGCTAGCTTGGAACTCGTCGTACTGGCCCAAGCTAAGAGTTTCGCGCCGGTCCGCCAAGCGGTAGTCGTAGCGGAAGGTCACGGTGCCCTTTGGCGAAACCACTACGTACATACCGTCACGGTCTGGAACCTTGTACGCCTTTTCCTGGGGCTTGAGGTTTTTCAGTTTCATGTCGCTCAGGGCCATCGCCTTGTCCTCCACGGGATTCGCGTTTACCGTCAGAGCATCAAGACGGTAAACGGTTCACTGATCAGCACACCCCAAACTATACCGTCATTTTTACCGTTGAAAAGTGTGGGATTTGTATGCACGTCATGGGACGACAAAAACACAAAGGCCCTTGAAAAATCAAGGGCCTTTGGCGATTGTGGGTCGTTGTGGAACGGCGTGAAACGCTATCGAATCATTCCCACTCGATCGTCGCCGGCGGCTTGCCGGAGACGTCGTAGACCACGCGCGAGAGGCCGGGCACTTCGTTGATGATGCGGCGCGAGCAGAGGTCGAGCAGTTCGTAGGGCAGGTGCGCCCAGCG
>NZ_JADZBI010000157.1 GCF_020852195.1 Hyphomicrobium sp.
GGCGTGCGCGAGAAGCTTCTCGCGCAGCATATCGAGATCGGCGAAGCCGTGGTTGCAAGCGAGCCTGACGAGGCGGAGGAAGCGTCGGCGGCGCATATCCGGTTCGTGCTCGACGCTGTCGAGGAGATCCAGCGCGACAATCAACGCCTGCAATGCTCGATCTCGCGCGGCGGGCGCAGCGACTTCCTCGCCGAGCGCTAGCGTTGCCGGTCTGGACTGGATGACGCGTCAGGCTAACCGCCGAGACTCAGCAAAGCTTTGCCGCCTTTCTGCACGTGCTCGATAGCCCGACCGACCTCATCTATCTTGTAGACAGCCGCTACCGGCACGTGAAGCTTTCCGGAGGCGATCAGGTCTGCGGTCTCCGCAATCACATTGGGAAGAATGGCGTCGTATTCAGTGCGATCCAGATAGAAACCGCGATACGTCAGGTTTTTGAAGATGACGTCCAAAATGCTTACGCTCGCGGCTACTTCGCCTCCCAGCACAGCATAGCTGACCAAGGCCCCGCCCGCGCCGAGCACTGACGCGAGCCGGCCCGCAGCAGGGCCTCCCACACCGTCCAGGGCAAGCCTGATGCGGTCTTGTCCGACCAAGCTGCTGATCTGCTGAAACGAGCCTTCGTCGTCCAGGAACGAGGCGTCGGCTCCGTCTGTGATCATTTCTTCAATGAGGTCAGGCCGACGGACCAAGCTGATGGTCTTGAAGCCGCGAGACTTCGCAATAGCGACCACAGATCTCGCCACCGCTGAATTGCCAGCGTTCTGCACAATCCAATCGCCGGGGTGCAGGTCTGCGTATTCGCTCAGCAGCAATGCCGCGGTGACCGCGTTGATGCGCAACATGGAGAGTTGCTGCAGGTCGGCGGGTTTCGGCACGGCGAAGACGCCAGACGCGGGGACGACAAGGCGCTCGCGCCACGTAAGGCTGTACAGAGGGAGCACAACCACCTCCCCCACGGACACGTTCGAAACGTCTGGACCAACCGCCAGAACGCGCCCCAACCCCTCGTTGCCGACCGGACTTGGCAACTCGGGGTGAACTGGGAAGAGACCCTGCAGGACAAGAAGGTCGTTGAGGTTGACGGGAGCATACTCCATGCCCACCAGCACTTCGCCGACGCCCGGAGCGTCAGGTTCGGGAAGGTCCATGACCTGGATGGCAGACTTAGGATCGCCATAGCGTGTTAGCTGAACGGCGCGCATGGTTGAAAATCCTTGTTCGGGGCTATCGACGGAGGCGCTTCACATACGACCCCTCTCTGAATGTTATTGAAGCGATAGCTTCAATAACTTAGACATAGCTCCAGCTATCCACGTCGGTCAATGGATATTTGAAGCGATGACATCAAAAATAGGATCCTGTGAAAAACGATCGAGAGGGCGGCCAAAGAGTTTCGACCGCGAGGTCGCGGTGAGGGCGGCCATGCGGTTGTTTTGGGAGCGCGGGTACGAGGGTTCCTCGTTCGATGACCTAACGGCCGCCATGGGCATCAACGCGTCGAGTTTCCGGAACACGTTCAAGAGCAAGGAGGCGCTCTATCGAGAGGCGACAGATGCCTATGTCGCAATGGCCGGCGAGTGGTTCGCCAGGAAACTGCGAGAGGGGGAGGATGTCAGGACTGCCTTCGCGCATCTGTTCGAGGAAGCGGCGGCCCAGTACACGCGCGACGATCTTCCGTCCGGATGCATGATTTCGCTCGCGGGAGCACACGCCCCTGAAAGCCTTGCCCCGCTCAAGGACATGATGGCGGCCCACAGGGCCTCGGCCGAGAGGGCGATGGCCGAACGTCTTAAGCAAGGACAGAAAGACGGCCAGATCCCGCCGGATGCAAACATTCACGCACTCGCAGCGTTCTTCAACGCGCTGTTCCGCGGAATGGCCGTCCAAGCCCGTGATGGCGCAACAAGAAGCCGCCTTGCTGAGATAGCCAATGTCGCGATGCAGGCCTTCCCTGCTGCGTCTGCCAAACGTGTCGCGGCCGGCGCGAAATCGAAGCGGAGAAAGCACCGTGGCTGAGGTTGCCTAGCCGCACCGTCGCACGCCTCGGCGCAAGGGATGCGTCGCGATTTCAGGTCCCGGATAGCGATCTGCCGGCAGGGCTACGCAATCCTGTTTTTTAATCTTACATTCTGCGTCAGGATTGGCGGCATGCTGGCGCGCATGGACGCGTAATGGAGTCCCAGCCAAAGGAAGGAGACGAGAGCGCTTTGTCGAGGCTGGTTTACATCGTCATCGGAAGCATCGCGACGGGCCTCGCCATCGCGGGTGCGCTGCTGCCCGGCCTGCCGACAACGCCGTTCCTGCTGGTCGCGCTGTGGGCGTTCGCGCGCTCCAGCGAGCGGCTGCTGCGCTGGCTCGAGGCGCTACCCCTCTTTCGGCACGCGCTCGTGGAGGCCCGGCGCTTCGAGGAACGGCGCACGATCCGCCGCGGCGTGAAGCTTACGGCGATCACTATGGCCTGGGGGTCGGTGCTGCTCACCGGGCTCGCATCCAGCTTCTCGAACCCCGTGCTACTCGGCATCGTCGGGGCCGCGGCGCTCGGCGGCACGTTCGCGATGTGGTGGTTTCCGACCGAAACCTGAGCCGGCCGGCACTGGCGCGTCAGCCCGCGACAACGAGCGGCAACTCCAGGCTGACCGCGGCTTCCGCCTCCAGCGTCAGCCGCTCGAGGTCCTGCGGCCGCCCGAGGAGGTAGCCCTGCAGGTGGTCGCATCCGGCGAGGGCGGCGATGATCCGCTGCTGCTCGGTCTCGATGCCCTCGGCCGTGGTCTTGATGCCGAGCGACTTGGCAAGCGCCACCACGGCGACGAAGATCGAGCGCGCCTTGGGATCGGTCGCGAGATCGTTGATGAACGAGCGGTCGATCTTGATACGGCCGATGGGCAAGCTTTTGAGGCAGCTCAGCGCTGACTGCCCGACGCCGAAATCGTCTATGGCCACCGACACGCCCAGCCCCTGCAGATCCCGCAACACGCCACAAGCGTTCACCTCGTCGTGGAGGATCGCGGTCTCCGTCACCTCGAGCTCGAGGCGATCCGGCGGCAAACCGGTGCGCGCAAGCGTCGCCGCGACGCGGCTTACGAAGCCGGGGTCCGAAACCTGCACGCGGGAGAGGTTGACCGAGATCTTGACGCCGGGCGGCAGGCGCGCGGCATCGCGGCATGCCTGATCGAGAACCCAGTCGCCGATCTCGCTGATCAGCCCGTTGCGCTCCGCCAGGGGGATGAACTCGGCCGGCGATATGAGACCGAGCTCGGGATGGTGCCAGCGGATCAGCGCCTCAAGCGCTGCGACGTCGTCGGAGCTGCCTGCCTTGATCGGCTGGTAGACGACGCGGAACTCCTTTTCCTCGACGGCGCGACGCAGCTCGCTCTCAAGGCGGCGCGCGGAGCATGCGCCGGCATCCTCGGCGGCGTTGAAGAGCGCAAAGTTGCCTCGGCCGCTGCGTTTTGCCTTGTAGAGCGCGACGTCGGCGGCCTTGAGTATCTCGTCCGTGGTGGTGCCGTCGCCGGGCGGCTTGGCGATGCCGATGCTCGCGCCGACGCGAACGCGCTTGCCCTCGATGTCGATCGGCTGCTTGAGGGCGGCCAGAATGCGGCGCGCGACGGCGACGGCATCGACCTTGTGCTCGCCTTCGGTCAAGAGCAGCGCGAACTCGTCTCCGCCGAGGCGGGCGACCGTGTCCGTCTCCCGAACGCAGGCGCGGAGCCGCGCGGCCACCGTCCTCAAGAGCTCGTCTCCGGCGGCGTGGCCCATGTTGTCGTTGATCGACTTGAAGTAGTCGATGTCGATCAGCATGACGGCCACGTCCCGGCCGCGCTTAGCGGCCGCGAGCGCCTGCTCGACGCGGTCCACCAGCAGCCGGCGGTTCGGCAGGCCGGTCAGGATATCGTGGAGCGTGCGATGCAGAAGCTCCACCTCGGCCTGCTTCTCGGCGGTGAAGTCGGTATACGTGCAGATCACCCCGCCGTCGGACAGCACACGCTGGCTGATGCGGATGTGGCGGCCGTCCACGAGCTGCTGCTCGATGTCGTTGTCGACGTTCAGCTCGACGGCGCGGCCGTTGCGCTCGGGCACGGCGCCCGCCGCCTGGCACACGGCCATGAGCTTGGCCAGCGAAGTGCCGGCGGACACGGAGTCCTCGCTCAGACCATAGATCTCCAGGAAGCGGCTGTTGCGCACGACGACGCGGCCCAGATTGTCGAACAGGCAAACGCCCTGGGACATGGCGTCCAGCGCCGTATCGAGCTGCCGGCGCCTGTCGGCGGCGAGCGTGGATACGCGCTCGAGCTCGTTCCTCAGGCGATCGCGGTCGGCAATCTCGGCGGCGACGGCGAGCGAGGTCAGGAGATTGACGAAGCAGAAGAGCTGCACGACCCAGATGCGCGTTACCGGGTCGTCCATCAGCGCGGCCGGCCCCCACCCCTGATAGGTGCAGGTCAGCGACACGAAGGTCAGCCAGAGAGTGGCCATGGCCGCGTAGCGCGGGCCGAGACGGAAGGCGATCAGGACGGAGACGGGAATGAGCAGGAACAGGAGCGGCACGGCCGACTGGACGAAGACCACGAGAGAGACCGCGGTCAGCAGGAGGAAGTGGCGCGCCACATCCCCAGTCGATGCAGGCGGCTCCTTGACGCGCATACGCGGCCAGAGCAGCAGAATGGCCGGCGTCAGCACGAGAAGACCGAGGGTGTCCGACAAGTACCAGATGGTCAGCGCTTCCCTATAGTCGGCGCCAAAAACCTGCATCACGACCAGCGCGCCCGCCGCCGACGGCACCAGGGGCGCGGCGACGCAGACGGTCACGAACGCGATCGCGGTCCAGGCTTTGGTGAACTCCACGTACCGGCCGCAGGCCGACCGCAGGAGGTGAAACGCCAGCAGGCATTCCGCGGCCCCGATGACTGGAAAGGCCAGGGCAGTGGCCCAGGGGTCGCCGTTCAAGAGCCCCGCGACGGCGTTCGCGGGGAGGCACGCGGCCACAAGACGGCGGCGCGTGGCCGTATCCCGCGCGATCAGGAGAGCGGCCAGCAGGATGCCGTTCGCGGGCCAGATCGCCGCCACATAGGTCGCGTTCCGGGTCGCGGCCATGGCCAGATAGACGGCGAAGCCATACGCCAGCGCGGTGCCGGCAATGAACAGGGCATGGCGATGCCGGACACCAGCCCGTCTGGCACCATGCGCCCACGTTGTATAGAGCCCCGCTATGTCCATGATCTGCGCCCGCCGAATGCGACGGGGGAGCATAACGTGTAAAATTCTAATAAAATCTTCTTGTTGGCGATTTTTCGCGAGACAATGCCTTAAATTTCAGCAGGCGCGACCTGCGCGCCCCGCCCGGGACACCGGCCTCACCTCGGCGCCGGCCTGCGCCTATTCGGCGGCGGTGCTGAGCGCGACGGGAATGTCCTCCTTGGGCCGTCCGATGCTGACGTACCGGAACCCGTGGCGGGCGATCAGCTCGCGCCGGTAGACGTTGCGCAGGTCGACGAAGAGCGGATCGTTCATCAGCGAGCGCAGGCGCGGGAAATCGAGCGCGCGGAATGCGTCCCACTCGGTGACGAGGACGAGGGCGTCCGCACCCTCGGCGATAGTGTAAGGATCTGCGCCGTAGGTCACGTCGGAGACGCAGGCCTTGGCCTGCTCCATGCCTTCCGGATCGAAGGCCCTGACCTTCGCCCCCCCGTCCTGGAGCCCCTGGATGATCGAGATCGCGGGGCTCTCGCGCATATCGTCGGTGTTGGGCTTGAAGGTGAGGCCGAGGAGCGCCACCGTCTTGCCGCGAATGTCGGCGCCGATCGCACGGGCGACCTTGCGCGCCATGGCGCGCTTGCGCTGGTCGTTGATGGCCACGGTGGCCTCGATCAGGCGCAGCGGGCTGCCGTGGTCCTGCGCGGTCTTGACCAGGGCCAGCGTATCCTTGGGAAAGCATGAGCCGCCGTAGCCCGGCCCCGCGTGCAGGAACTTGCCGCCGATCCGATTGTCGAGACCGATGCCGTGCGCGACATCCTGAACGTCGCTGCCGACGGCCTCGCAGAGGTCGGCGATCTCGTTGATGAAGGTGATCTTCATGGCGAGGAAGGCGTTGGCCGCATACTTGATCAGCTCGGACGTACGACGGGCCGTGAACAGGAGCGGCGCCTTGTTGAGATAGAGTGGGCGGTAGACCTCGGTCATGACGGCGCGCGCGCGCTCGTCCTCGATGCCGATCACGATGCGGTCCGGGCGCTTGAAGTCCTCGATGGCGGCGCCTTCGCGCAGGAACTCGGGATTGGAGACCACCGCCACGTCGGCCTGAGGGTTCGTCTCGCGGATGATGCGCTCGACCTCGTCGCCCGTTCCGACCGGCACGGTCGACTTGGTGATGACGACGGTGAAGTTGCGAACGTTTTGGGCGATCTCGCGCGCCACGGTGTGGACGTAGGAGAGATCCGCATGGCCGTCGCCGCGCCGCGAAGGCGTGCCCACGGCGATAAAAACCGCGTCCGCCCGGCTCACGGCCGAACCGAGCTCGGTGGTGAAGAGAAGGCGCTTTGCCGCGCTGTTCTTGGCGACGATCTGGTCGAGGCCGGGCTCGTAGATCGGCATGATGCCATTCTTCAGCGCCGCGATCTTGGCTGCGTCACTGTCGATGCAGGTCACCTCATGGCCGAAATCGGCGAAGCAGGCGCCCGAAACGAGACCGACATAACCGGAGCCAACAACAGCAATGCGCATATTCGAGCCCTTCTGCGAGACGCGCGGCGGTCGCGCCAGTGACCCCGCGCAGCCGCATTCCGGACGAGCCGCCAGGGTGCGGCCGCCATGTAAATCCGAGCAATACGCAAAGAGCGTGGCGCCGTCCACAACGGCCCACGTTTAAAGTGAGCGCCAAATCGGCGCTCCCCTCGCCTGCCCTGCGGGCGGCCTAGAAGTTATGCTTAATCGTGCCGCGGACGGTCAGATCCTCGGCCGGCGGGTCGACCGGCTCGGGCTGCTTGCTGTCGTTGGCCCCGTAGAGGAGCTCGAGGCCGAAATCCATCTTCGGCAGCACGCCGAGCTTGCCCAGGCCCGGAATGCGAACTTCCGTCCCCGCGCTGTCACCGCTCTCGACCCGGGGGGTCGAGAAATCCAAACCCGTACCCACCGGCGCCGAGGGCTGGGCCTCGGCCGGCGCGGACGGGGTCGGGGCGACAGGCACGGCGCCGCCGCCCTGCTCCTGAAAGGCATGGGCCGACGGGCTGACAAGCGCCAGCGCCAGTCCCATCCCGATATACCCCAAAACCTTCATTGCGTGCCCCGCAGTGTCACTCATCTGACTCGTGAAGATGAAGCCTCGGCCCCTGCATGACAAGAATGTTCGAGCGTCGTTAAGCGGCGATGAACGTTTCGCGCGCCGGGTGTGGTTGCGCTGCAATGTGGCCAGGCGATCACAGCGCGCCGCGATTGATTGGTACCCCTGTGGATTTCGCACTAACGGCTTGCTGCTGCCTTACTTTTGCCCACTGGCGTAGTGTGAGGCAGTCCTCCTTGGCGGCGGCGTAATCCGGCGCCAGAAATTTTTCCACATGTCACACTGCGCATATGCGCGAACAAAAAGGGAGCCGCCTTGTGTGCGACGGCTCCCGCGGATGCCGATCCAGGGGGTTGATCAAAATTGGATGCGGGCACCCGTAATGACCATGTCGAGATCCTCGAGCTCGGTACTGACTCCCGTGGCGCGCAGCGCGGCATCGCCGCTCGCATTGCGGTAAATCACGTAGAGGTCCATGGCTGCGGCGTCGATGTTCTGCACGATGCCGGCAGCCCAGAAGTCGAGGTCGGAGCTCAGGCCGTTGGCCGTCAGGCCCGCCTCGTCGTTGCGGTACTCGCCGAAGATCGTGGTCCTGCCCAGCGGGATGAACTTCCGCTCGATACCCGCCTGCACGAACCACGTGGTGCTCTCGTCGTCGCCGACCTGGGCCGGCAGGAGATCGATCTGGGTGGCGCCGTAACCGCCGTAAACATAGAGGCCGGTGGGCACGTGCATGATCGTGCCGGCGGCACCCCACCACTGGCAGTCGCCGTTGCCAACGGCGCAGCCGCCGCCGTTGCTCGGATCGCTGCTCTCGCCGTAACCGACCTTGGCCACGACACTGAAGTCGCCGAGGTCGTTCTTGTAGGTGAGCGCCGTATCCCACATGTCGTCCTCGCCCCAGGCCGCCGTGAAGGTGAAGCCGGCGAAGGTCGGCGAGTCGTAGCGCACGACGTTGCGGCGGCCACTTTGGCCGGGCGTGGCATTGTTAAAGCCGCCCATCAGCGAGGTCCAGGTGACGTTGGTGTTGATCTCCCTGAAGGTGGAGAGGGCGACGGCTGCCGCTTCCGCGTCCGAGTAGTTGCGGGTGTTGGCGCCATCGGCATCATCCAGCAGGTGGTAGGTCGCGGTGCCCTCGAGGCCGACCGTCAGCTTTCCAAGGTCCTTGCTCTTCAGGAACCAGTTGCTCTTGCGGACCACGAGACCGTTGATCGAGCCGCCGGAGGGGCCGTTGTCGACGTCGGCGTTGGTGCCGTTCGAGGCCGAGCCCCAGATGCCGATCTCGATCGTGTAGCCCGCCGACCAGCCGTCTACGATCTTGGCCTCGCCCGTAAGCTTGAAGCGGTCCTGCTCCAGCGAGTTGGTGGCGATGTAGACGTTGCTCTCCTGGCCGTCATCCCAGAAGAACGCAGCCTCGTTGACCCAGCCCGAGATCGTCAGGCTGACCTTCCGGTTGCCCTTGCGCGCGGTCGTAGCCTCAAGCTCGGCGATGCGCTCCTCAAGGTCCGCGCAGCAGTCGCCGCCGAGATCCGCAGCCCCCGCCGAGGCCGCGCCCCAGAGAAGAATGCCCGCTGCCGCCGCGAGCGTCCGCCTTGCCGCCCGCCCAGTACCCGCTTGCCTCATAACCTGATCCCCAACCCTCATAGACCTGTTCCCCAAGTTGCACACAACACACCGTTCGACGCCCGGCGAACGCGCCCTCAGGCCCGCGCCGCGGCGACCGACCAAGGTTTGCTCGAAGACGCAGACCTGCGTGTTACAGCGAGCTTACCATTGCGTCATACTTCGGTATTTATACGTGGGTAGTTGCCAGGTGGCCACATAGCGGATTGAACAACGATCACAGGTCGGGCGGAAAGCGGCTTACTTTCCTGTCATACGTCAGTTTATATACCTCCGTATTTACGTTTTCAGCCGCACTTATTTTTGGATCCGGCATGGCGAAAGGCAAAAAGCCGGGAAATGAATTCGACTTATGTTTTTGCGTATTTTTACCTGGGTATTTCACCCCACGCATTTTCCCTGTTCGTGGCCGTATGGCATTCGCGCGCCCAGGCGGTCGCGTCGGAGCGGCGTCAGTTGCTCAGGATTTTAAGAGGCCGCCGACAAACGCGCTGCTACGCGCGCCGTGAGGCCGCGGCGCAATCCGCGCGTATCGGGGTCGGGGTGCGGCGAGGGCTGAGCCGCAGTGCCACGGAAAGGTTCTCTGCGCGCAAAAAAAAAGGAGCCGCCTCAACGGCGGCTCCTTCGCATCAGCTTGCTTCAGGCGCGATTAGAACTTGATGATGGCGCCGCCGATCACGGTCTGCCACGGCTCCGTGTCGATGCTGCCGTTCGTCGACGTGATGTCGGCGTCGTAATGCTTGTAGTGGAGATAGATGTTCATCGCAGCGGCCGAGATCTCCTGGTTGAGACCGACCTCCCACATCTCCATCTCCGAGTTCGTGACAATACCGCCAGCGCCATCAGAGATGTTTGCGCCGCCGTTATCGTTGAGCACATGGCCGTTGTCGCGATCCTGGTAGCCGCCAAAGATCGTCGTCTTGCCGAGTGCGTTCCACTTCTGCTCGATACCGGCCTGGATGTGCCAGAACGAGAGCTCATCGTCGGGCGCAAAGCCACGCAGGGCCAAAAGGTTGGCACGGCCGTTGTCCTTGCGCACGCCATAGGCGCCCGTCACGAAGATGCCGCTGGGCTTGTGCATGGCGCTGAGCGACATGCCGTACTCCTCGCAATCGCTGTGGACGAGACCCGCAGCGACCATGCACTCTTCGTCGCGCTCGCTCATCTCGCCGTAGCCGATGCCGCCTGCGATCTCGAACGGGCCGATCTCGCCCTCATATTCGAGGGCGATGCCCCAGATGTCGTCCTCGCCCCAGTGCGCAGACGCAGCGAAGCCGGCAAAGGTCGGCGTGTTATAGCGAACGAGGCTGCCGCGTGAGCCTTCGCCGGGCTCCAGCACCTGGAACAGGTTGCCCCAGCTATTCACGTTGCCGCCGCCGGAACGACGGAGCTGGAACGTCTCGTTGGCGTCGAAGATGTCCGGGCTCGCGAAATGTCCGATGTTCGCGGTCTGGAACTGCGTGATGCCGTCATGAGACATGCTGGTCTCGCCGACAGTCACGCTGCCGTAGGTCTTGCTGCCCAGCGTCCAGGACGAATGACGGAGATCGAACCCCCCGCCGCCGTCATCGGCGTCGGCGCTCAGAGCGCCCTGGTCCTCCGAACGGATGCCGATCTCGATCCGGTACTCGGCAAACCAGTCGTCGCTGATCTTGGCCTTGCCGCGGAAGCCGATGCGCGTGCGCGAGGCATCGTTCGTGTACTGATACACGTTCTGCTCGTGACCATCGTCCCAGTAGCCGATGGCCTCGTTCACCTGGCCATAAACCGTGAGCGATACCTTGCGGTTACCCTTGCGGGCCGTGGTCGCCTCGAGCTCGGCGATGCGCTCCTCGAGATCCGCGCAGCAGTCGCCGCCGAGATCAGCAGCCTGGGCCGACGCCCCCCCAACCAGCAGAAACCCTGTCGCTGCAAGCAGCGACAACCGTCCCGCTGACATCCTCAAACCCCCAGTCATGCCCAAATCCTCTCGATATGGCCCCGCCACGCAAACGGCACGGCATCATCGTTGACCCTCACCACTCAGCGGAGCTGGACAGACGCAAACAAAAACGGCCTGCCCCACCACCGTGGACAAGCCGAAATAAGCTATCGATATTCAGCTCGTAAATATCAAAATCCAATATGACAGATTTGATACGTTTCTGCGTGATGACCCAGCAACGAATGCAAATTCCGAGACTCGGAATTTCTATATCGACAACGTTCATGTGACATTTCTGACCCGATTTTTGATGACAGTTTTATGACATTATGAAAATCATCCCTTCCTGACTGTACCAATACATCGCTTTACTTTGATCACCAGGGGCTTCGTTGCGTGCGTGTCGCCAATGTGCGAGTTTCGGATGCAAAGCGAGGTATCATGGGCAAGACGCGCTTCACGGTCGCCGTCGTGGGCGGGGGGCCGGCCGGGCTCGCGACGGCACTCGGGCTCGGCAAAGCCGGGGCAGACGTGCTGCTTGCCGCGCCGCCGCATCGCCCGCCAGCGGGAAACGGTCCCGACATCCGGACGGCCGCGCTCTTCGCCGGCTCCATCGAACTGCTCAAGAACCTCGGCGCCTGGGACTTGGTCGCGCCGCACAGCGCGCCCATCAGGGCGATCCGCATCATCGACGATACGGGCGCGTTGCTGCGGGCGCCGGAGGTGCTGTTCTCGGCGGCCGAGGTGGGACGCGATGCCTTCGGCTGGAACGTGCCGAACGGCGCACTGGTCTCGGCGCTGCTGGCCGCCGCCGCGGCGCCCGGCAGCCAGGTCACTGTGCAAGACACGGCCGGCATCGCGGAGGTCGCGATCGGGCCGGAGGCGGCAACTCTCACGAGCCGGGAAGGCGCTACGTTCGAGGCGCGGCTCGTGGCCGGGGCCGACGGGCGGAACTCGATCTGCCGCAGGGCGGCCGGCATCCCGACGCGGACGTGGCGCTACGCGCAGGCGGCCGTGGTGGCGATGTTCAGCCATGCCCGCCCCCATCACGACGTCTCGACGGAGTTCCACCGGCCGGCCGGGCCCTTTACTACGGTGCCGCTGCCAAGCCTCCGCTCAAGCCTGGTCTGGGTCGAACAGCCGGACGAGGCCCAGCGCCTCGCCGCGCTCGACGATACGGCGTTCCGGCGGGCGATCGAGGAGCGGCTTCAGGGGCTGCTCGGCAGCGTGGGCGAGGTTGGGGCGCGGGCCATGTTTCCGCTTTCCGGCCTCACGGCGGATGCGTTCGGGCGCAACCGCGTGGCGCTCGTCGGCGAGGCAGGGCACGTCATCCCGCCGATCGGCGCGCAGGGGCTCAATCTCGGGCTGCGCGACGCGGCCACGCTTGCCGATTGCGTGGCGGCGGCCCTTGCCGACGGACGCGATCCGGGCGGAGCGGACACGCTCGAGGCCTACAGCGCCGGCCGCCGCTCCGACGTTACCTCACGCATCGCTACGGTCGACGTGCTCAACCGCTCGCTCATCTCCGGGCTGCTGCCGATTCATCTCGCGCGCGGTCTCGGCGTCGTGGCGCTCAAGACGATCGGCCCCCTGCGCCGCTTCGCCATCCGTGAAGGCATGCAGCCCTCGGGTGCGCTGCCGGCGCTGCTGCTTCCTGATGGCGCACGGCTCATCGCAGAACGCTTCCGGCATCCGGCATCCCGCGATTCGGCCGCTTGACGCGCCGGCCCGCTGTTGGCATCGGATCGTTCTCGCTCCTCTCCGCCCTCCAGGAACCCGATGTCCACCCCCCACATCAGCTTTGCCCGTGACCTGCAGTTCCGGATCGAGTACGCGCTCCTGCGCGCCATCGTCGCCCTCGTGCGGCTGCTGCCGCTCGAGACAGCGACGGCCGCCTCCGCCAAGGCCTGGCGCGTGCTCGCCCCGCGCATCAACCCGAAGCGCCACAACCGTGCGCTTGCCAACCTGGCCATCGCGTATCCCGAGAAATCCGAGGCGGAGCGGCTCGCGATCTGCATGGCGCACTGGGAGAACCTCGGACGCGTGATGGCCGAGACCATGCAGATCGATCGCCTGATCGAGGACCCCACGCGCATCCGCATCGTCTCCGACCGGCTGTTCGGCCGCTACAAGGACAAGCTCGGGCCTGCCATCGGCGTGTCGCTGCACATGGGCAACTGGGAGCTTTCCATCTGGCCGTTCGTCGAGGCCCGCGCCAATCCAGCCGCGGTCTACCGCTCGGTCAACAACCCCTACATCGACCGCTATCTCAGGTGGCAGCGGCGCGATCTCTATCCGGGCGGCCTGTTCGGGCGTGGCAAGGTCGAGGGCGAGCACGGGGACGACCAGAAGACGGCACGCATCCTCACCGACTTCGTGCGGCGCGGCGGACGGCTCGGGCTCGTCTGCGATCTTTACGACCGCACGGGTCTGCCGGTACCGTTCTTCGGCCGCGATGCCAAGACCCAAGCCATCGGCGCCATGATCGCGCGCCGGATCGGCAGCCGCATCTGGCTGTCGTGCTGCAAGCGCGTTGGAACGTCCAGCCGCTTCGAGATCGAGATCAAGGAACTGCGCGTGCCCCGGACGCGCAACATCGGCGAGGATGTGCGCTGGATCATGGTCGAGATGCAGAAGCAGTTCGAAGCCTGGGTGCGCGAGGCGCCCGAGCAGTGGATGTGGAGCAACCGACGCTGGAGTTGAGACGATGGTCGGACATCTACGCGTTTTCCAGCCGCATCCCGCGGTCTATGCGTTCTACGACGGGCGTGTCCCGGGCTACCGGTTCGCTCCGGAGAAAAACTGGCTCGACGAGGGGGCGCTCGGGCTCGGGATCGCGAGCTACGCGATCGTCGCCGGACAGGAGGCCCTCGTCTACGACACGCACGTCTCGGTCCCGCATGCGGCAGAAATCCGCGCGTTCCTCGCAAGGGAGGCCGGCGTCACTAAGTTCACGGTGCTTCTCAGCCACTGGCATCTCGACCACGTCGCGGGCACAGCCGCGTTCGCCGACTGCGAGATCCTGGCGACCCAGCGCACCGCCGATCACCTTGCCCGCCGGCAGAGTGCCGTTGAAGCCGGAACCTACGAGGGGCCGCCCGCGATCTCGCCGCTGATCCTTCCGACGCGCACGTTCTCCGAATCTTTCGCCTTCGATCTCGGCGGCATCCCCCTCTCGTTCATCGAGGCGAACATCCATAGCGACGATGCCGCCGTCATATGGTGGGCCGGCGAGCGCTTGCTGTTCGCGGGAGATACGATGGAAGACACGTGTACCTATGTCATGGAACCCGACAATCTCTCGCTGCATCTTGCCGATCTCGAACGTCTCGACACCCTCGCGCCTCAACGCATCCTGCCCAACCACGGCAATCCCGAGGCCATCGCATCCGGCGGCTACACGCGCGGCTTCAACCGCGCAACGCAGCAGTACGTGCGCTCGCTCATCCGTTGCAGAACGGACGCCGGCCTCCGCGAGCTGCCGCTCCGCGAGCTGATCCAAGGCCCCATCAACAGCGGATGGGTCACCTACTTCGAACCCTACGAGCAGGTGCACCAGGAGAACCTCGAGACGGTCGTCTCGGCCGGCGGCAACAGCATCGTCGGGCGGAGCTAGCACTGCGCAACGGGAACTGTTGGCAATCGCCCTTGCGAACCATCACAAGGACGTGTCGTGGCGCGCATTCCGATTGCCTCCTCGTGTTGTCGTCCTTCTAATGACCGCTCAACGGCGGACACAACAACGCTCGGCGAGCAACAGTGCGACTGCGGTTTTCATTGGCTTGCGCAATCGCGCTTCTCGGCGCACCGGGCTCGGTCATGGCGGTTGAGGACGAGCCGAAGCCGTCATGCCTCGACGACGTCATGCTCGTGTTCGACGCCTCCGGATCGATGGCGGCAACGGATTTTCCGGAAGGGGCGCCCTCGCGCCTCGATCGCGTGCGGCAAGCGCTGTTCCAAGTGCTGCCGGCCGTCGCTCGCTCCAGGCGCCTCGGGCTCATCGTCTATGGGCCGGGCGGCAACTTCGACACCTGCAGGAACGTGGATCTCAGGCTTGCGCCTACCGCGGACGCCGGCGACCTCATCATGAAGGAGGTCGAAGGGCTCAGGCCGCAAGGGCGCACCGCGCTCACCACCTCCGTTCGCCAGGCCGCAGATCTCTTGCAGCAGGGCGCACGGCCGGCGGTCATCGTCGCGCTCACCGACGGGCAGGACACGTGCGGCGGCGATGCCTGCCGCCTGGCTGAAGAGCTTAGGAGCCAGCATCCCGCCATAACGGTTCATGTGATCGGCTATCGCCTGACGCCCATGACAGCGCCCGCGCCGACGCCGTTCGTCGAACGCTGCCTCGCGGATGCAACCGGCGGGATTTTCGCCACCGCCGAGACCAGCGAGCAGCTTGCCTCCGCCCTGTCGGAAACACTCGGCTGCCCGGCGACGACGCTTCTCACTCCTCAGACTCGCGCAAGGTTGAGCCTGCATCATTGGGCGTTAACGTTTCGGTAACCGTTTGCGGCAAGAGTTCGTTAACTCTTGCCGCCTTGAGCCCATGTCCAATTTCGACAGCCTCTCGCCAAGCATGACCTCGTCGCTCAACGACGCGCGCAACGACACCGGGCGCGTGGCGTTTTGTGGGCCGTACGTGCTGTCCGCCATTACCGGCTATCCGATCAGCAAGGTCGAGGCTGCCGTAAACGCCTACCGGAACCTGCCGCCGGACCTGCGTTTTCGCGTCAAGGGAACCTATGCCGACGAGGTCGAGGCGGCGCTCGCCGTCTACGGCTTCGAGATGGTGCTCAAAGAGACCTTCATGCACCTCGAGCGCAAGAAGCGGCCTACGGTGTGGACCTGGATGCAGAAGCCGCGCAACGCCTGGGCGCACTACATCCTCGCCATCCACAAGGGCAAGGAAGGGCACTGGATTCTGATCAAGGGCGTCAAGATGTGCGACACGTTCACGGAAGGGCGCTGGACGTTCGTCTGCGACGGCCCGCACCGCGGCGCGCGGATCATGGAAGTGTTCGAGGTCCGCAAGTCGCTCGACATCTGACCTCCGTTCTCGGACGCGTGGGAGAGCCATTCCGGGTTTCCTGTTCCCGAAGGAACAGTGCCGCTTCCCCGGGGCTGCCATATGTCTCCATCGCGGGAGAGATCGCAGCGACCAGCCATGACGCCGGAACTCCAGGCTATTGTCGATGAAGCCTATCGCGTCTTCGGCCGCTACGAGATCACCACGCCTACGCTCACCGTCTGCAATTGCAACTGCTGCATGACCGTCGAGATCGAGCGGGAGCTGATCAAGACGCCGCTGCGCGAGATCCCGTCCGACGTGCTTGCGGAGTATACGAACTCGGCGCACGGCTGGGACGACGGGCCGATTGCGCGGGAAATGCGCTATTTTCTGCCGCGCTATTTAGAGCTGATCGCGCTCGACGATCCCCCCGACAACATGGGGATCGACATCTGCCTGCGCCGGCTCGGATATGCCAAATGGCGAGAGAAGTGGCCGGACGACGAAGTGCAGCTTCTCGACCGCTTTCTCGACGCGTTTCTCGTCGCCAGCCTCGACAAGATCGACCTCGTGGTGTGGCCCGTCGGCTGGTGTCTCGACTTCGATCTCGGAGACGTGCTGTCGATGATCGTAACGGCGGGCGGCAATCTCGATCGTGCGCTCGCGGCCTGGGACGGAGCGGCGGACCCTGCGGCCGCGATCCACATGGCGGCGCTCAGGGACGACGTCCTAACGCTCAACGGGCGGCCGTGTTTCAACAACGCCTTTCTCGAGAAGCATCGCGAGGAGGCCGACAGGATCGGGGCGTTTCTCATGCGGCCCGAGGTCGACCAGCGCCTGGAAGCGGCCTTCTTCGCCGTCGAGGATCCGCGTTTGCAGCAGATTCTTTCCGACGCCATGCCGTGATGCACAGACCCAGGGAGCAAACAACGATAATCCAACGCGCGCCTACCGTATGCCTCCTCCCGCTCCTGATCGGAGCCATCGGTGCTGCGCCGGCACGCGCCGGCGGCAGCGATCCGCAAGTCGTGCTCGACGAGATCTTCGGGCAGATGGACGCTATATGCGGCGGCGACGGCAATGGGCCGGCCTATGACTTGTATGCGATTTCCAAGACCTATTTCACGCAAGAGCTCGAGAAGATCTTCGAGAATGCTATGGCCTCGGACGACTTCGGCTTCGACATCCTGATCGACGCGCAGGACTGCAGGACGACCGATTTCGATCTCGCGATCGTGGACGGCAGCGACGGCAGCGCGACAGGCCGGGCTACGTTCAAGAACATGGGCGAGGAGCGGATCATCGACCTCGTCATGACGAAGTCCGGCGAGGAGTGGAAGGTCTCCGACGTGGTCTATCGCCACCGGCCCTTCTCGCTGCTGGCCCGCGAGTGAGCGCAAGCGCAAATTAGCGATAGTTGGACAATCTTCCGGATCCCCGCCTTCAAGTTCCGCGGGCCGGTGCGATAACCGACGGGGGCCGACACACGAGGAGCGAACGCACGGCAACATCGAGGTCATGCACATGCATTCATATTCGAGGCTTGTTGCAGCACTGCCGAGAACGGTCCTGCTCATCGGCTGCATGGTGCTGCTCACGGCGTGGAAGCTCGGACCGCCTGTCACCTTCTTCGACGAAGAGGGAGGGATCGCGCGCGCGGTCGAGACGTTGCGCGCCAAGGTCGGTTTCGAGCGCATTGTCTCGATCGCCGCCGGCGAGACCTCGGTGAGCATCGAGGCGCAGGAGCCGTTCAACAACCTGCGCGTCGGCCGCTGGACGCTCAGGAAGGAGAGCATCGAGTTGTTCGGTTGGGAGTTCCATTGGGAAGAGCTGAACGGGCCCGAGCCGGTAGAATTCAACCTCGTCGACCCGGACGCCGAAGCGAGGCTGTTCGACATCAAGGAGGTGGATTTCACAGCCGCCGACGGCCTGATGAAGGAAGCGTTGGCGCGGGCCGCGCTCGAGGATCAGGCCACGGTCGAATCCATTGAGATCCGGCGCCAGCACTTCCGACTGCCCGCGGCGTTGAGCGGCAGCATACGCTGGAGCGTGGCCGTTCGAAGCGGCCGGGAGAGCGCGACCATCTTTGCGGACGCCAAGGGCGGCGTCGCAGGCATGGACCTCACCCACACCAACAAGGGACGGGCGTTCGATCTCCTCGCCTCGCTCGACAGGCTGCCGGAGGCGGCGCGCGACTTCGCGGAGGTCGTCGGCACCGGGCCTGTGCTGGCCGAGGCCCGCATCACCTCGCGCGGCGTCGGCTTCAAGACCAAACTTGAGGAGAAGACTCCCGACTTCGGTTTCGTCGAGCGCGATCAGCGACAGACCTTCGACTGGGGCATCAACGGGCTCACGCGCAGCACGGGCACGAGCGGCTTCTTCGCGAGGAAGCCTCCGTTTGCCGTCACCGAGACGGACTGGAGCTTGGCCCCGTCACTGGTGCGGAAGGCCAGGGACGCGCTCAACATGCCCGACGCGGCGGTCGACAACATCGAGATCGCCAAGCCCGAGGGCCAGCCCGGAACGCCGCGCCTCGAATGGAAGGTCGCGCTGGCCGAGAAGGGAGAGAAGGGCGTCGCGCGCTTCGATGCAAAGGGCGAGCTAATCTGGGTGACGTTGCCCGAGAGCCGGCGCAAGCCGTTCGACGGCCGCGACCCGGCGGTGTGGCCGGCGCTGCTTTCGCAGATCGAGGCGTCCTTCGGCGGCGAAAGCATCCTCGTGGAACTTGTCATCCACGACGAGCATATCAGCATCGCGGTGGACGATCCCCAGAACCCGAAGGAGCCCAGCCAATTCCTGCTCGACGAGAACGGGATCAGGCAGTTCGGAACCGCGTCGCTGTTCGAGATGCCGAACCCGCGCTTCTCGGTTTCCGATCTCAAAGCGCTCGACGAGGCGCAGATGCGCAAGCTGCAGGAGGTCACCGCCCAGCGCCTCAGGCTCTCGGTCGCGAACATCACGACGATCGTCATCGGACGCTCCAGCCTGGACCCCTCGTCTCAGGGCAACGTGACGGTCGAGATCCGCGCCGAGGAAGCGCCGTTCCAGCGTAGCGGACGCGTGAACTGGGAGATCGACGGGCGCGAGATCAAGGCGTACCTGCCCTAAAGCTATGAGCATCAAATGCGAAACGGCCCCGCGCCATGCGCGAGGCCGTTCTCAATTCGCTGTCGAGACGTGGCTTTACGCGTTCGCCTCGGCTTCCTTCTGGGCCTCGTGACGTGCCTTGTCCTCGGCGCCCTTGACCGACGTGTCGCGGTCGACCAGCTCGATGACGGCGCGCGGGGCGTTGTCGCCGTAGCGGAAGCCCGCCTTGAGCACGCGGGAGTAGCCGCCGGCGCGGTCCTTATAGCGGGGGCCGAGCACGTCGAAGAGCTTCTTCACCTGCTCTTCGTCGCGCAGGCGCGCGGCCGCGAGACGGCGCGAGTTCAAGTCGCCGCGCTTGGCCAGCGTGATGTACTTGTCGATCACGCGCTTCAGGTCCTTGGCCTTGGGCAGCGTGGTGACGATCTGCTCGTGCTTGATGAGAGCGGCCGCCATGTTCGAGAACATGGCCTGACGGTGCGCGCTCTGGCGGCCGA
>NZ_JADZBI010000158.1 GCF_020852195.1 Hyphomicrobium sp.
ACCGCGCCATCGTCTGCAACATCGGCCACTTCGACAGCGAGATCCAGGTCGCGGGTCTCAAGAACTTCAAGTGGACCAACATCAAGCCGCAGGTCGACGAGATCGAGTTCCCGTCCGGCAACCGCATTATCCTGCTGTCGGAAGGCCGCCTGGTGAACCTGGGCAACGCCATGGGCCACCCCTCGTTCGTGATGTCGTCGTCGTTCTCGAACCAGACGCTGGCGCAGATCGACCTCTGGACCAACCCCGGCAAGTACGAGAAGAAGGTCTACACGTTGCCCAAGGTGCTGGACGAGAAGGTCGCCGCCCTCCACCTCGAGAAGCTCGGCGTCAAGCTCACCAAGCTGCGCCCCGAGCAGGCCGATTACATCGGCGTTCCGGTGGAAGGCCCCTACAAGTCTGACCACTACCGCTACTAACGTCCTCGTCCACCCGGAGCTGGAGCTCGGCTCTCGGGGTGCCGCGGGCTTTGGACATGGCGCGCACCAGTCTTCGTCAGGCCGGGCGCAATGCAGAATCGCACGCTCACGTCGAGTAGGAATAACCGGATCTCGGCATGGCGCCGGGATCCGGACGCGTGTTTTGCAGCACCCGCCTCTGCACGCTAACGGAGCGTTTGCGCTGTGCTCCGCTTGGGCTGGCATCGGCCCCCGAAGCTCCCCATAATTCGAGAGCGATTCGCATTGTCCGGCGAGGTGCGCGCGCCCGCGCGCCCGACCGGATCGAACTCCGAGATCGATGCCGACCAAGAGCCCTACGCCAGAACGGCAGAACACACGGGTCGAGCTTGTTATGCTCGCGCTCGCGAGCCTGGCGTGCGTGACGGTGCTGACGGCGACGCTCGCCTCCGGCCGCAGGATCGTCGAGGAAGGCGGCCTGCCGGGCAGTACGTGGATTCTCGCCGCGCTCGTGGCCGTGGCCGGCATCGGCACCGTCTATCTCCTTTACCAAGCGATCACGTCCATGCGCCGCCATGCGCGCCGCGCCCAGGACGAATCGCGTGAGCTGAGGCGAGCCCTCGCGGCGGCCGAGGCGCTGATCAAGGCCGAGCCGCAGGTGCTCATGCACTGGGAGCAGGGCCGCGGCATTTCCGTCGTCACCAACACGCTGACCGGCGTGCCCGGCCTGCCGCGCAACACCGGCGAGCTCGTGCGCTTCAACTTCTGGCTCGACCAGAAGAGCAACGCCGCCCTCAAGTCGGCGCTCGACGGTCTTTTGTCGGAGGGGCGCGCCTTCAACCTCATCCTCAAGACCGCCGCCGGCGGCCACGTCGAGGCCGATGGCCGCGCCGCGGGCGGCCGCGCCGTGCTGCGCTTCAAGGACGTCGCCGGCTACAAGCGCGATCTCTCCGTCATCCTCGACCAGCACATGCGCCTGGCCCGCGATGTGCGCGCGAGCCGGGCGCTCCTGAGCGCGCTGCCCCACCCCGCCTGGCTGCAGGACGTGGGCGGACGCATCACCTGGGTCAACAGCGCCTACGTCAAGGCCGTAGATGCCGAGAGCGAGGCCGAGGTTATCGACGGGCAGATCCAGCTCCTTGAGTCGCGCCAGCGCCGCAAGGTGGCGCGCGTGCTGAAGACGGGGCAGACCTTCAAGGAGCGCTTGCCGCTCATCGTCGGCTCCGAGAGGAAGACGCACGAGGTCACGGTATTGCCGCTCGGCGATGCGACGGCGGGCGCCGCCATCGACGTCGCCGACCTCGAATCCGCGAAAGGCGAGCTCGACCGCCAGATCGCCGCCTACGACCGCACGCTGGACCGTGTGGCGAGCGCCGTCGCCATCTTCAACGCCGACCAGAAGCTCACGTTCTTCAATGCCGCCTACCAGAAGCTCTGGCAGCTCGATGCGGATTGGCTGGCGACCTCGCCCGACGACGGCGCCGTGCTCGACCGCCTGCGCGAGCTCGGGCGCCTGCCCGAGGTGGTGAACTACCGCGAGTGGAAGGCGAAGGTGCTGCGCTGCTACAAGCAGGAGGCGGAGCAGGAGGACTGGTGGCATCTGCCCGACGGCCGCGACCTCCACGTGGTGGCCGCGCAGCGCCCCGACGGCGGCGTGACCTACCTCTACAGGGACGAGACCGAGCGCCTCGCGCTCGAAAGCCGCTACAACGCCCTGATCGGAGTGCAGACCGAAACCTTGAACAGCCTTAAGGAAGGCGTCGCGGTGTTCGGCACCGACGGCCGGCTCAAACTTCACAACTCCGCCTTCGCCGCCATCTGGAAGCTCTCGCGCCAGCAGCTCGCCGAGAGCCCGCACATCGACGAGTTCATCCACGTCACGCAGGTGCTCCACGGCGAGATGACGACCTGGAAGGAGATCAGCAGCGCCGTGACCTCGTTCGAGGAGCGCGAGCCGATCGAGGGCCAGATGGTGCGCCCCGACAGCAGCGTCATCGACTACGCGGTGACGCCGCTCCCTGACGGTGGCACGCTGCTGACCTTCGTCGACGTAACCGACTCCAAGCGCTACGAGCGCGCGCTGATCGAGCGCAACGAGGCCCTCGTCACCGCCGACAAGCTGAAGAACCAGTTCATCGGCCACATCTCCTATGAGCTCAGGACCCCGCTGACCAACATCATCGGCTTCAGCGAGCTCTTGGCCAATCCGATCTTCGGCGTGCTGACGCCGCGCCAGCGCGAGTATCTCGATGACATCGCCTTCTCCTCGAAGACGCTGCTCGCCATTATCGACGACATCCTGGACCTTGCCACCATCGACGCCGGCGGCCTGGAGCTGAAGCTCGCCACCGTCGATGTGCAGGCGGTCATCGACCAGGCCATCAACGGCGTGAGGGAACGCGCGGCGCGCGCCCGCTTAACCCTCGACATCGCCGTTGCCGACGATGCGGTGACCTTCATCGCCGACGAGCACCGCGTGCGCCAGGTTCTCTACAACCTCCTGTCGAATGCGGTGGGCTTCTCGAAGCCGGGCGGGGTGGTGCACCTCTCGTGCTGGCGCGAGGGCGGCACGCTCGTGTTCTCGGTCGAGGACGAGGGCGTCGGTATCCCCAAGGAGCAGCAGGCGCGCATCTTCGAGCGTTTCGAGAGCATGAGCCAGGGCTCCAAGCACCGCGGCGCCGGACTCGGCCTGTCCATCGTCAAGAGCCTTGTCGACCTGCACGGCGGCGACATGACGCTCGACAGCGAGCCTGGAAGAGGAACCAAGGTCACGGTACGCTTCCCCGAGCGCGGCCTCGAGCAGAGACATGTCCCGGCAAGCCCCGAAGCAGCAGCACGACTGGCGCGTGGTTGACGCCGACGAGGCGACCGTCGTGCGGCTGGCCGAGCGCATCGCGCTGAAGCTCGCCCGCGGCGACGTGATTGCCCTTTCGGGCGACCTTGGCGCCGGCAAGACGACGTTTGCGCGCGCGCTCATCCGCGCCGTGCTTGGCGATCAGGACGCCGAGATTCCGAGCCCGACCTTCTCGCTCGTGCAGACCTACGCCACGCCGCGCCTCGAGCTGGCGCACCTCGACCTCTACCGCATCGCCGGCGACGACGACCTGATCGAGCTCGGCTTCGACGAGCTCGTTGCCAGCGGCGCGGCGATCGTCGAATGGCCCGAGCGCGTGCCGGGTCTCCTGGCCGCCAACCGCCTCGACATCCATCTTGCGCAAGGCACGTGGCCCGAGCAGCGCACGCTCGGTCTCGTGGGCCACGGCACCTGGGCCCCTCGCCTCGCCCGCCTCGCCGCCATGTCGGATTTCCTCGACGCGCATCCGCCGTGGGACGCCGCAACGGCGGCCTATCTGCAAGGCGACGCCTCCGCCCGCGCCTACGCGCGCCTCACGTTTCCTCCCCCCGACGCACTCCTTCCCCCCTCCCCACGTCGAGTCGAAGACTCGCCTTCGGCGAGATGGGGAGGGGAAACTCCGCGCACTGCCATCCTCATGGATCAGCCGCGCCAGCCGGACGGCCCGCCGATCCGCAACGGCCTACCCTACAGCCGCATCGCGCGCCTCGCGGAGGATGTGCGCCCGTTCGTGGCCGTTGCCTCGGCCCTGCTCGCGGCAGGCCTCAGCGCGCCCGAGATCTACGCCACCGATCTCGAGCGCGGCTTTCTCGTGCTGGAGGACTTCGGCGGCCGTGTTTTCGGCGCCGAAATCGCGAAGGACGCATCGCAAGCCGAGCTGTGGCGCGCGGCGACCGACACGCTCCTCGTGCTGAGCCGCGTCTCCGTTCCCGACGCGATCACCCTGCCCGACGGCACGACGCACCGCGTCCCGCCGCAGGATACCAACGTGCTTGGCATCGAGGTCGAGCTGCTGCCCGACTGGTACTGGCCGGCCGTTTACGGCCAGCCGATCCCGGCCGATGTGCGGGCCGAGTTCATGTCCGCTTGGGAAAGCCTCTTCGCGCGGCTGCTGGCTGGGCCTAAGGGCTGGGTTCTGCGTGACTTCCACTCGCCCAACCTCGTCTGGCTCCCCGAGCGCGACGGGGCACGCCGCGCCGGTCTGCTCGACTTCCAGGACGCACTTCAAGGCCCGCCCGCCTACGATCTCGTCTCGCTGCTCGAGGATGCCCGCGTCGATGTTCCGGCCGCGCTCGAGGACGAGCTTCTGGCCTACTACCTCGACGCGCGCCGCGCGGAGCCTGCCTTCGACGGCGACGCGTTCCGCTTCGCTTACGCGGTTCTCGGCGTCCAGCGCAACACCAAGATCCTCGGCATTTTCGCCCGTCTCGCCAAGCGGGATGGCAAGCGTACGTATTTGCGTCATATCCCGCGCCTATGGCGTTATCTGGCGCGCGGTCTCGCGCACCCTGAGCTTGCCGCCCTTGCCCTCTGGTTCGACCGCCACTTCCCAGCCGCCAGCCGCAACGCCCCACCGAACATCTCCTAATCTCGAGAGCCCGCCTCCATGACCGACCACGTCACGACTGCGATGGTATTGGCCGCGGGCCTTGGCACGCGCATGCGCCCGCTGACGGACACGATGCCGAAGCCGCTCGTGCCGCTCAACGGCAAGCCCTTGCTCGACCACGTGCTCGACCGTCTGGCCGTGGGCGGCATCAAACGCGCGGTCGTGAACGTGCACCACTTCGCGGATCAGATCGAAGCCCATCTTGCGAGCCGCGTGAAGCCGGCGATCACTATCTCCGACGAGCGCGGCCAGTTGCTCGATACCGGCGGCGGTGTCGTCAAGGCGCTACCTCTGCTCGGCCGCGCGCCGTTCCTCATCCACAACTCCGATTCGGTGTGGATCGACGGCGTCGGCTCGAATATCGCGCGCCTCGCAACGGCGTTCGAGCCGAAGCGCATGGACAGCCTCCTGCTGCTTGCCCTCGGTGCCGCCAGCCTCGGCTACGATGGGCACGGCGATTTCGTCATGGCGCAGGACGGGCTGTTGGAGCGGCGCGGCGAGCGGCGCGAGGCGCCCTTCGTCTTCACGGGCGTCTCCATCGCGCACCCGCGCCTGTTCGAGAACGCGCCCAAGGGGCGATTCTCTCTCAACGTGCTGTGGGACCGCGCCATAGAGCGCAAGCGTCTTTTCGGGGTCCGGCTCGATGGCATGTGGATGCACGTCGGCACGCCACAGTCCGTGGATGAAGCGGAACGGTGGATAGCCCGCGCGGCGAGCGCCTGAGACGCCCTCATCCGAGCTATACCCAAGACAGAATCTGATGTTGGGCCGTGTGCCCTGGGTCTCGGCTCTTCGCGGCTGCGCCGCTCGGCCGGGATGACAGGGTGAGGGCTTGGCTCCTCGTGTCGTCCTGGCCAAGCGACGGCGCAAGCCGGAGCGCAGAGCCGGGACCCAGGGGCCACAGATGCAACGGTTGCCAATTGGGGGACGATGACGCCGCGCCATCGCGCTAACATCTACACGGTCGACGCCGGTCGCGCGTTTCTCGACTGCCTCGCCGCCGCCATCCTCGACGGTACGCTGCCCGCCGGCTCGGGACGCGTACCTGCGCCCATGGAGCTGCCACGCGTCACGCTCTACCTGCCGACGCGCCGCGCCACGCGCGCGCTGCAGGACGCCTTCCTGCGCGTCTCCGGCGGGCGTGCGCTCCTGTTGCCGAAGATCGTGCCCATCTCAGAGGGCGAGGAGGATCTGTCGCTCATCGCGGCGGCCGCGTCCGATGCGGACGCGCTGACCAGCGCCATCCCGCCCGCCATCGGTGAGCTGGAGCGCCGCCTTGTATTGACGAGCCTCATCCGCCGCTGGACCGAGGCCATGCACGGCAGCGAAGGAGCCTCGTCCGAGCCGCTCGCCGCCACGGCGACCACCACCGCACAGGCAGCCGTGCTCGCCAAGGAGCTGGCGCAGCTCATGGACATGGTCGAGACCGAGGACGTGAGCCTCGACGGGCTGGCTGGCCTCGTTCCCGAGACCTTCTCCGAGCACTGGCAGAAGACCCTGCGTTTTCTGGAGGTCGTCACGTGCGCCTGGCCGGCCTACCTGGCCGAGACCGGCATGCTGTCGGCCGCCGGCCGCCGCAACGCCGTCATCCGCGCCGAGGCGCAGCGCCTTGCGGCCGCGCCGCCGGCGGCCCCGGTGATCGTCGCCGGCGTTACGGGATCGATCCCGGCCACCGTCGAGCTGATGCGCGCCGTCGCCGCCTTGCCGAACGGCGCCATCGTGCTGCCGGCTCTCGACACCGACCTCGACGCTGCGAGCTGGCAGACCATCGGACCCGAGCATCCCGAGCACCCGCAGTTCGGCCTCAAGAAGCTGCTCGACGCGCTCGGCTGCGCGCGCGGCGACGTGGCCCGGCTGGGTGACAGTCCGTCTGCAGCCGCACGCGCGCGCACGCGCCTGATTGCCGAAGCCATGCGCCCCGCAGGCACGACCGAGCGTTGGGAAAGCGTCGCCGCGGCCGCCCGCAAGGACCCTTCGCGTGCCACACCGCAGGGCCTCAGCCTCGTCGAGGCGCCGACCGCCCAGGACGAGGCGGAAGCCGTGGCGCTGATCCTGCGCGAGGCGGCCGAGACGCCCGGCAAGACGGCGGCGCTCGTCTCGCCGGACCGCTTCCTCGCGCGCCGCGTCGCCATCCGCCTCGAGGCCTGGGGCATCAAGGTCGACGACTCCGCCGGCCGTCCGCTCGGCAAGACGCCGCCCGGCGCCTTCCTCGATCTCGTCATCAACGCGGCCGCGACGCGCTTCGCGCCGGCCGAGACGGTCGCGCTGCTGAAGCACCCTCTGATGCGCCTCGGCCTCGATCCGTTCGCGGCCCGCCGCGCCGCACGCGCGCTTGAGATCGCGACCTTCCGCGCGCCGTACCTCGGCGAAGGGCTGGACGGCATCGAGGCTGCGTTCGAGCGGGCGGCCGACGATCGCGAGCGCGGCGTGCGCGCCCATCCCGCCGTCAAGCGCCTCTGGACCGAGGACTGGCAGGGCGCCCGCGATCTGCTCGCGCGCCTGCGTGCCGCCTTCGAGCCCCTGACCGCCCTTTACGCGCGCGACACGCCCGTCTCGCTCCGCGATCTCGTCGCTGCCCACTGCAGCGCCGCCGAGGCCGTCGCGCGCCTCCCTTCTCCTCCCCCAAAAGGGGAAGGGGAACCGGCAGAAGACGACGAAAGCCCACTCTGGCGCGACGACGCGGGCGAGACGGCCGCGCGCTTCTTCGCCGGCCTGCTCGACACGCGCCTGCCTGGGCTCGACCTGCCGCCCACCGACTACGCCGACCTCTACCGCGGCCTCGCCTCCGCCGAGACCGTGCGCCCGCGCGGCCCCGTGCATCCGCGCCTTTTCATATGGGGCCCGTTCGAGGCCCGCCTGCAGCAGACCGATGTCGTGATCCTCGGCTCGCTTAACGAGGGCACATGGCCGAAGGCGTCGGATCCCGGCGCCTGGCTCAACCGCCCCATGCGCGAGGCGCTCGGGCTGCCGTCGCCCGAGGAGAAGATCGGCCAGTCCGCCCATGACTTCGCGACGTTGCTCGCCGCACCCGAGGTGATCCTGACGCGCGCCGAGAAGAAGGACGGCGTGCCGACCGTGCCCTCGCGCTGGCTGCTCCGCATCGAAGCCTTGCTCGATGGCATGGGTGTCTCCGATGCGCTCGCGCCTAAGCAACCGTGGCTCGCCTGGGCGCGCCAGCGCGATACCGTTACACCCGTGCCGCGCCTCGCCGTCCCGGAGCCGCGGCCCGCCGTGGCACAGCGTCCGCGCAAGCTCTCCGTCTCGCGTGTCGAGACCTGGATCTCCAATCCATACGCGATCTACGCCAGCGAGATCCTGCGGCTCGCGCCGCTGCCGCCGCTCGGCGAGCCGCCGGGTCCGGCGCTGCGCGGCAGCATCATCCACGACGCACTGTCCGAGTTCGCGAAGGCCTATCCCACGACGCTGCCCGACGACATCGCGGCCGAGTTGGTGCGCTTCGCGGAGCGCGCGCTCGCGGCCTATGCCGCCCATCCGCGCATCGCCGCCTTCTGGATACCGCGCTTCGAGCGCTTCGCCGCTTGGTTCGCGGCGACCGAGCCGGCCCGCCGCGCGGGCGTGGCGGAAGTGAGGGCCGAGGTCGATGGAGAGCTTCAGTTCCAGGCCCCGGCCGGGCCCTTCCGCCTTACCGCCCGCGCCGACCGCATCGATATCTCGAACGACGCCGTCGTCATCTCCGACTACAAGACCGGCACCCCGCCGCCAGATTCCAAGGTTCTGGCGGGCGTCGCACCGCAGCTTCCGCTGGAGGCTGCGATCGCGGCCGATGCCGCGCTCGGCTTCGAGAAGCTGCCGAAACAGCCCGTCGCCACGCTGCGCTATATCCGCGCTTCCGGTGGCGAGCCGCCCGGCGAAGCGCGCGACGTCAAGGCGCCCGACGTCGCCGCGCTGGCGGAGCAGGTGCTCGACGGCCTGAAGCGCCACGTCGCCCGCTTCGACGACGAGGCGACGCCCTATCGCCCGCTGCGGCGCGCCCGCTTCAGCTACGCTTACGACGACTACGCGCATCTTGCGCGCGTCGCCGAGTGGTCGTCGGGCGCCACCGCTGAGGAGGACGCGTAGCCATGTCGGCGATGACCGAGCTGAGATCGATCGAGATCGAGCTGGAGCGCACGCGTCGCCGCCAGGCCGAAGCCGCGGATCCGGCCGCCTCCGTCTGGGTCAGCGCCAACGCCGGCACTGGCAAGACGCATGTGCTGACCATGCGTGTGCTGCGTCTGCTGCTGGCCGGCACACCGCCAGAGCGCCTCCTCTGCCTCACCTACACCAAAGCCGCCGCGGCCGAGATGTCGAAGCGCGTCTTCGAGAGCCTGTCCAAGTGGGTGATGCTGCCCGAGACCGAGCTCGAGCGCACGCTCTTGGATTTTCTCGGCCGCGCGCCCGATGCCGGTGAGATCGCGCTCGCGCGCACGCTCTTCACACGCGCCACCGAGACTCCCGGCGGCCTCGGCGTGCAGACCATCCACGCCTTCGCCGAGCGCCTTCTGCAACGCTTTCCGCTGGAGGCCGGCGTCACGCCGGGCTTCGCCATCCTCGACGACGCCACCGCGCGCAAGCTCATGCGCGAGGCCATCGACCAGGTCATCGGCGTGGCCGCCCGCAACCGCGCGAGCCCGCTCGGCCGCGCGCTCGAGACCGCTATTCGCTATGCCGCCGATGACCGCTTCGACGAGATCCTGGCCGACGCGCTCCGCCATCGCGAATGGCTCGAAGAGGCGGCGCGATTGGGCCTCGACGCTGTCGAGGCGCTGTGCCGCCGCCACTTCGGCGTGCGCGAGGGTGTCACGCGCGCCGCCATCGAGGCCGAGGCGGCAACCCTGCTCTCGCCGCGCGACCTCATGCACCTGCGCGATGTGCTGCGGAGCGGCACCAAGACCGATGCTGACGCGGCCGAAAGGGCCGCCGCCGTGCTCGCAGCCACGTCCGAGCGGACGCGCATGGATGCGCTCTGCGAGCTTCTGTTGACCAAGGACAAGGAGCCGCGCAAGAAGCTCGTCACGAAGTCTCTGGCGGACAAGAACCCCGAGATCGAGCCCATGCTGGCGCGTGCGCAAGGCCGCTTCCTTTCTCTCTGGGCGGAGCAGCAGGGTGCCGCCGTCGTCGAGGCGACCATGGCGCTCGTCCGCCTCGCCGAGGCCGTGCAGAAGCGTTACGCCGAGGCCAAGGTCCGCCGCGCGGCACTCGATTTCGACGATCTGATCGCCCGCACCAAGGGCCTGCTCTCCGAGCGAAGCTCCGCCGAGTGGGTGCTCTACAAGCTCGACAACGGCCTCGACCATATCCTGGTCGACGAGAGCCAGGACACGAGCCCGTCGCAGTGGCGTGTGGTGGAAGCCATCGCCACCGAGTTCTTCTCCGGCTCGGGCGCCCGCGACGACGTCGTACGCACGCTGTTCGCCGTCGGCGACGAGAAGCAGTCGATCTACTCGTTCCAGGGCGCCGCGCCCGAGATGTTCTCTGAGATGGGCGGCCGCTTCGCTAGCCTCGGCCACGGCGCCGGCGTTACCTGGCGCAGCGTGCCGCTGACGCTCTCGTTCCGTACCGTGGCCCCGATCCTCGCCGCCGTCGACCGCGTGTTCGCCGATCCCGCACTGACGCCCGGCGTCACGCCCGCACCTCACGCCGTGAAGCGCGCGGGCCACGGCGGCGTCGTTGAGATCTGGGCCACCGAGCAGCACGAGGAGATGCCTCCCGCCGACGCCTGGTCGCCGCTCGACGAGCAGTCCGCCGAGCCGCCCGTCGTGCGCCTCGCGGACCGCATCGCCGACACCATCAAGGGCTGGCTTGCGCGCGGCGAGACGCTGGCCTCCACCGGCCGCCCCGTCGCGCCCGGCGACATCCTGATCCTGGTGCGCAAGCGCCAGCCCTTCGCCGCCCCCATGGTGCAGGCGCTGAAGGCCCGCGGCATTCCCGTGGCCGGCGCCGACCGCATACGTCTCACGGAGCAGATCGCTGTCAAGGACATGCTGTCGCTCGGCGATTTCCTGACGCTTCCGGAGGACGACCTCGCCCTCGCCGAGGTGCTGAAAAGCCCGATCTTCGGCTTCGACGACGCCGATCTCACGGACCTCGCATTCTGGAACCGCACCGAGGCCAGCCAGGACCGCAAGGGCACGCTGTGGAAGGCGCTGCTGGAGAAAAGCAAGGAGAACCCGCGCTACGTCGAGGCCGCTTCCACCTTGAAGCGCTGGCGCAAGGCCGCCGACTTCCGCCCGCCGTTCGAGTTCTTCGCCGACATCCTGGACCGCGACGGCGTGCGCGCGAGGCTCATCGCGCGCCTCGGTCCCGACGCGGCCGACCCGCTCGACGAGTTCCTGAACCTCGCGCTCACCTACGACGACAGCGCGCCGCCCTCGCTCGCGGGCTTCCTCGCCTTCATGCGCGACGGCGAGCGCGACATCAAACGCGACATGGAGCATGGCCGCAACGAGGTGCGCGTGATGACCGTGCACGGCGCCAAGGGCCTCGAGGCGCCGATCGTGTTTCTCCCCGACACCTGCAGCGCCGGCTCCGCCGCGAGCCAGGCCGGTCGCCCAATCAAGCTCGAGGCAATGGAGCGCGCTCCCGGCGCCCCGCCGCCGTTCGTCTGGCCGGTCAAGGGCACGAGCGGGCTCGACCGCCTGCGCGACGCGCGCGAGGCGCTGAGACGGCGCGAGCGCGAGGAGCAGAACCGCCTGCTCTACGTCGCTATGACGCGCGCCCGCGACCGCCTCTACGTGGCGGGCTTCGAGGGACGCAAAGGCCCCGAGCCGGGCTGCTGGTACGAGCTGATCCGCGGCCGGCTGGACGGCGCGCTCGACCGCGTGACGGAGGCGGACGGTCGCGAGGTTCTACGCCTCGCCGTGCCGCAAATAGCCGCTCCGGAGGCGCCCAAGACCACGCTGGCGGCGCTGCAGGACGCCGCGCCGCTGCCGCCGTGGGGCGCCGCGCCCGTGCCGCGTGAGCCGCAGCTCACGATCCCGCTGGCGCCGTCTCGGCTCGCGCCCTACGACACCGACGACGAGGGCGAGCCGCTGCGCACGGCTCCGCCACGGGACCGCGAGGCCGAGTCCGCCGTCGTGAGCCCCGGCCAGCTCGGCGATCAAAGCCGCTTCTTGCGCGGCACGCTGACCCACGCCCTGCTGCAGCACCTGCCGTCGATCGATGCCAGGTCCCGGTCCAAGGCCGCCAAGGCGTTCCTTGCCGAGCGCGGCCGTGGCCTGCCCGCCCGCACGCTGGCGAGCATCGCCGCCGAGACGCTGGCCGTCCTTTCGGACACGGCCTTCGCGCCGGTCTTCGGCCCCTTGAGCCAGGCCGAGGTGCCGATCGTCGCCGTCATTCCGCGCCCGGAGGGGGCCGGGCCTGCGCTCCGCATTGCCGGCCAGATCGACCGCCTGGCCGTGCTCGACGACTCGGTCCTGATCGTCGACTACAAGACCAACCGCGCGGCGCCGCGCACGCTGGCTGCCGTCGCCCCGGCCTACCTGTATCAGCTCGCGGCCTATGCCCTGGCGGTGCGCGAAATCGTCCCTGGCAAGCGGGTCCGGGCGGCCCTGCTATGGACGCAAGGCCCCAATCTTATGGAAATCCAAGAGGAAACCCTGGACGTATACGCCAAGGATCTCTGGCGGCTCGACACCCTCCGACTTGACGCCTGAGGGGCCCATTCCTACCTTCACGATCCGCTGGGAGGGCCAACCGTTCGGCAGCTCGCCGAAGAAGGAGACACGAATGACCGCACTCGTATCCGACAAGACGTTTGACGAAGAGGTTCTGAAGGCGAGCGAGCCCGTGCTCGTGGACTTCTTCGCCGAGTGGTGTGGTCCCTGCAAGGCCATGGCGCCGGCCCTTGAGCAGATCGCGGCGGAGCAGAAGGGCAAGGTCAAGGTCGTGAAGCTCGACGTCGACCAGAGCCCGGCGATCACCACCAAGTACGGCATCCGCGCCATGCCGACGCTGATCGTGTTCAAGAACGGCGAGGTCGCGGGCCAGCACGTCGGCGCGCTGGTTCAGAAGCGCAAGCTCGAGGAGTGGCTTGGCGCCCAGATCGGCGAGAGCCTCGTCGCCAAGGCGTAAGCAACGCGCCGCCAGGCACGCGCATCCGATTTTCGGAAAGGGCCTCTCACGAGGCCCTTTTCTATTCCGCCCTGGCTCCCCTCCCTCGCTCTAACGATTGCAAGCCGACAGCCAAAATCTCTCCGTCATCCCGGCCTTCGCCGCGATAACGTTACGGTTATAGAGGACGGCTTCTCCCAACGCGCTGCACTCTACAGGAGTCAGTTTGCCTGCGGCTCGACGCCTTCCTGCAGCGCCAGCACGTGCCCCGCGAGATAGAGCGACCCCGTGATCAGGATGCGCTTCGGTCCGGGATCAATCGCATCGATACGCTTCAGCGCCGCCTCGACGGACGATCCCGCCTCCGCGCTGAGCGAGACGGAGCGCGCGGCTTCCGCCAGCGCCTCGGGCGAGAAGGGCGCCTCATGCGAGCCGGGGATCGGCACCCCGACCACATGGCGCGCGAGCCCGCGGAACGAGCCGAGGAAACCAGCCGCGTCCTTGAGACCCAGCATACCGACGATGAGATAGAGCGGCTTCGGCGCCCGCTCCTCGAGCTCGGCGAGCGACTGGGCGAGAAACTGCCCGGCCGCCGGATTGTGCCCGCCGTCGAGCCAAAGCTCGGAGCCCGGCTTGAGCAGCGACGGCAGCGGCCCGCTGTCGATGCGCTGCATGCGCGCCGGCCAGCGCGCCGAGACGAGGCCGCGCTCGATGGCGTGCTCGTCGATGGCGAAGTCCTTGAGCTCGAGCGCGGCCGCCACCGCTGTGCCCGCGTTGATGATCTGATGCCGCCCGATGAGCGCCGGCAGCGGCAGGTCGAGGAGCTGGTCCGCCCGCTGCACCACGAGGCGTCCGCGCTGCTCGTAGGCATCGTAGTCCTGGCCCCAGACGACGAGGCGCGCGCCGGCCCGTGCCGCCTCGTGCGCGATCACGTCGAGCACGCCGTCCTCCTGCTGCGAGACGATGCACGGGGCGCCGCGCTTCAGGATGCCGGCCTTCTCGGCAGCGATGACCTCGATGGTGCTGCCAAGCTTCTCCGCATGATCGAGCGAGATCGGCGTCAGCACGGTAAGCACGGGGCTCTCGATCACGTTGGTCGCGTCGAGCCGCCCGCCGAGCCCTACCTCGAGCAGCACGATGTCCGCCGGATGCTCGGCGAAGGCGAGGAACGCCGCCGCCGTGGTGATTTCGAACTGCGTGATGTCGTCGCCGCTGTTGACCGATTGCGTTCGGGACAGCACGTCGACGAGGTCGGCTTCCGAGATCGGTTGCGTGATCCCGTCGGCGCCGGCGAGCGCGATGCGCTCGTGAAAGCGCACGAGATGCGGCGAGGTATAGACGTGCACCCGGTGGCCGGCCGCCGTCAGCATGGCCTTGAGGTAGGCGGTGACGGAGCCTTTGCCGTTCGTCCCGGCGAGATGCACGACGGGCGGCAGGGCCTTGTGCGGGTTGCCGAGCTTGGCCAGCAGCCGTTCCACCCGGCCCAGCGACAGGTCGATGAGCTTCGGGTGCAGGAGCCTCATGTCGGCGAGGAGCTGGTCGCTGGTCAGAATGACACGCCCCTCCTTCTCGAGGCCACGCCCGTCCTGTGGGACTGCTTTCCGAACGAAGGGTCCGGGTTCACAACTGCGCACGCTCCACAGACAAAGCCCGAGCCTGAGCCGGGGTCAACGCGACCGAATGATGACAGAAGAAATATTTGTGCTCGCCGACCTCGCGACCCGGCCCAACAACGGACGGGTCCGGACGCCGCTCCGGCCCGGCGTGATCAGGTCCTCGGGTGATCCGGTGGCTCCGTCGAGCCGGATCCCGTGGTGTCGCCGTCCGGCCGCACGCCATCCCCTTGCAATTTGAAACGCTCGTTGTCCTCGACCGGCTCCAGCTCGAGCGCCGTGGTCTCGAGCAGCCTGCCGTCCGCCACGCTACCGTTGATCGGCGCCTTGCCGTTGCCGCGGCGCGATTTTGCGGCCTCTGCCGGGGCGCCGCTGTGCATCAGGAGGCTGCAGATCCGGCTCAGCGTCTCGCGCATCTTGTGACGATGCACGACCATGTCGATCATGCCGTGGGCGAGCAGATATTCGGCGCGCTGGAAGCCGTCCGGAAGCTGCTCGCGGATGGTCTGCTGGATGACGCGCGGCCCCGCGAAGCAGATCAGGGCGCCCGGCTCCGCGATGTGGACGTCGCCGAGCATGGCGTAGGACGCGGTGACGCCGCCGGTGGTCGGATCCGTCAGCACGACGATGTAGGGAAGCTTGGCCTCGCGCAGCCGCTGCACGGCGATCGTCGTACGCGGCATCTGCATGAGCGACAGGATGCCCTCCTGCATGCGCGCCCCGCCCGACGCCGCGAACAGGATGAACGGCGCTTTGAGCGCGACAGCACGCAGCATGCCGGCGATGACGGCCTCGCCCGCCGCCATGCCGAGCGAGCCGCCCATGAACTCGAAGTCCTGCGCAGCCGCCACCACGGTGCGCCCGTCGAGCGTTCCCTCGGCCACGAGCACCGCGTCGTCCATGCCGGTCTTCGTGCGCGCGTCCTTGAGACGGTCGGTGTAGCGTCGCCCGTCGCGGAAGCGCAGTGGGTCCTGCGCCACGGAAGGCACCAGCACCTGCTCGAAAGTTCCGCCGTCGAACAGGCTCGTAAGCCGCGCCCGCGAGCCCATCTTCATGTGGTAGTTCGAGCCGGGGACGACGAATTGGTTGGCTTCGAGGTCCTTGTAGAAGACCATCTGTCCGGTCTCGGGGCACTTGACCCAGAGGTTTTCCGGCACCTCGCGCTTCGTCGTGAGGAAGCTTCGGATCTTTGGCCGGACGACGTTGTTGATCCAGTTCACGCTTGACCGCTCCTAAAGTGCCCGCCGCACGCGAGGCACAATGAAACAAAGACCCGGTTCGTCAGAGTCCAAAAGTCGAAGAAGAGGTGGGCCACCGCCGGCACCCGTCGCTCACGACGTCCTGAGCGCCGTGCTAAGGCCTTCGACCAAACTTAGGACGGCGCCCGTCGTATTACCAGCCGCGCGCCCGTCCTGGGTTAAGCTCGTCTCGATGGCGCGAACCAACGCCGAGCCGACCACGACGCCGTCCGCGCTCTTGGCGATATCGCGCGCCTGCTCCGGTGTTCTTACGCCAAATCCGACCGCCACGGGAAGGGTTGTCGCGCGTTTTAGACGTGCCACCTGCAGTTGAACATCGTCCGGATTGGCTGCCCCGGCGCCCGTGATGCCGGTGATGGAGACGTAGTAAAGGAAGCCGGACGTGTTTTTCAGCACCGTCTTCAGGCGCTTATCGTCTGTGGTCGGCGTAGCGAGGCGAATGAAGTTGAGCCCCCGCTCGAGCGCCGGCAGGCACAGCTCCTCGTCGGCCTCCGGTGGAACATCCACAACGATCAGCCCGTCGACGCCGGCTGCCACCGCATCGTCGAGGAACGCCTCGTTCGGGTAGACGTAGATGGGATTGTAGTAGCCCATGAGCACGATGGGGGTGTCGGCGTCGCCCTTCCGGAACGCGCGCACCATGTCGAGCGTCTTCTTCATCGTCTGCCCGGCCTTGAGCGCGCGCAGCGACGAGGCCTGGATCGCCGGCCCGTCGGCCATCGGATCGGAGAACGGCATGCCGAGCTCGATGATGTCGGCGCCGGCCTTGGGCAGGCCCGCGAGGATCGCCTGCGAGGTCTCGAGATCCGGATCGCCGGCCGTGACGAAAGTGACGAGCGCCGCGCGGCCCTCTTTCTTCAGCGCCTCAAAGCGCCGATCGATCCTCGTTTCGTTTTTCTTGCTCAAAGCTTGATCCCCAGATAGCCGGCGACGGCGAACACGTCCTTGTCGCCGCGGCCGCACATGTTCATGACCAGGAGGTTGTCCTGGGGCAGCGTGGGCGCGAGCTTCGTGACCCAGCCGAGCGCGTGCGACGGCTCGAGCGCCGGGATGATGCCCTCGAGCTTGGCCGAGAGCTGGAACGCCTCCAGCGCCTCCTTGTCGGTGATCGAGACATACTGCACGCGCCCTGTGTCCTTGAGCCATGCATGCTCCGGGCCAACGCCCGGATAGTCGAGCCCCGCCGAGATCGAATGCCCTTCGAGGATCTGCCCCTCAGCATCCTGCAGGAGATACGTGCGGTTGCCGTGCAGAACGCCCGGCCGCCCGCCGTTCATCGAGGCTGCATGCCCGTTCTCGACGTCGAGTCCGTGCCCGCCCGCTTCCACGCCGTAGATCGCCACGTCCTTGTCGTCGAGGAACGGATGGAAGAGGCCGATGGCGTTCGAGCCGCCGCCGATGCAGGCGACGAGCGTATCCGGCAGTCGCCCCTCGCGCTCGACCATCTGCGCGCGGGTCTCCTGGCCGATGATCGCCTGGAAGTCGCGCACCATGGCCGGATAGGGATGCGGCCCCGCCGCCGTGCCGATGAGATAGTAGGTGTCGCGCACGTTGGTGACCCAATCGCGCAGCGCTTCGTTCATGGCATCCTTGAGCGTGCCCGCGCCCGCCGTGACGGGATTGACCTTGGCGCCGAGCATGTGCATGCGCGCTACGTTCGGCGACTGGCGCGCCACGTCGGTCGCGCCCATGTAGATCTCGCACGGCAGCCCGAAGCGCGCGCAGACCGTGGCGACTGCCACGCCGTGCTGCCCGGCGCCGGTCTCGGCGATGATGCGCGTCTTGCCCATGCGCCGCGCGAGCTGGATCTGGCCCAGGCAGTTGTTGATCTTGTGGCTGCCGGTGTGGTTGAGCTCGTCGCGCTTGAAGTAGATCTTGGCGCCGCCCGCGCCGCCTTGCGACTTCGCCACCTCGCGAAAATACTCTGTCAGCCGCTCGGCGTAATAGAGCGGGCTCGGCCGTCCGCCGTAGTGATTGAGCAGGTCGGTCAACTCGGCCTGGAAGGCGGGATCGTCCTTGGCGGCGTTGTAGGCCGTCTCCAGATCGAGGATCAGCGGCATCAGCGTTTCGGCCACGAACCGGCCGCCGTAGAGGCCGAAATGCCCGCGCTCGTCCGGCCCTGCGGAGAGCGTGTTGAGCTTGGCTTCGCTCGTTTTCTGCGTTTTGGAGGCCATCGGCCCTTTCCCTTTGCACGGCCCGCCCCGGGTGGGGCAAGGAATTTTCAGGACTGCTTAGCGGCCTTTGCGGCGCGAAGGAAGCGGTGGATAAGCTCGGGGTCCTTCTCTCCGGGCCGGCTCTCGACGCCTGACGAGACATCGACGATGGCGGCGCCCGTCAATGCAATGGCCGCGGCCACGTTCTCGGGCGTGAGGCCGCCGGCCAGTGCGAAAGGCGCCTGTCCGCGTGCTGCCGCGAGAATGTGCCAATCGAAGGCGAGGCCGTTGCCGCCCGGCAGCGCGGTCGGGTCGGCCGGTGGCTTGGCATCGAACAAAAGCACGCTGGCGCGCCCCGGCGCTAGGTAGGGGAGGGCTGCCGCCACCTCGTCCTCCGTCGCCACCGGCACCGCCTTGATCACGAACAGGCCGCTTCGCTTGCGGATTTCCGCCACGCGCTCTGGCGTTTCGTGGCCGTGAAGCTGCAGGAAGTCCGGCTGGATGTCGGCCGCCACGCTGTCGACGAGGGCATCTTCCGGGTCGACGAGCAGCGTCACCGTCTTCACGCTGCCCTGCGCGCGGGCGTGCCGCACGAGCGCGGCCGCCTCCGCCAGGCTGACGTTGCGCGGGCTCTTGGCGTAGAGCACGAAGCCGACCAGGTCGGCCCCGGCCTCGACCGCCGCGTCGAGCGCCGCCTCGCTACGCAATCCGCAGATTTTCACACGCGTGGACATGAAGGCCTTTGCCTTTGATGGATTCCCTGGCGTCCTCTCACCCGCGCCGGGCGCAGCCTCTCCCCAGAGGGGAGAGGCAAACGAAACGCCTCCACTTCATCTCTACCCGTCATGGCGAAGCCATACTCCGCATAGATGGGGAGATCGAAACCAATCTTAGATCGGTTCCGGGTGAGGGGCGCCGCACGTTCGAGGAAGGATCTGTACTACGCCGCGTTGCGCTTCTCAGGCGCCGCCAGCGCCTTGGCGCGGGCTGCGACCTCGGCATCGCGCTCGCGCATGAGCCGGTCGGCCTCCGTCTGCCATCGTCTGGCCTCGCCCGTGCGCACGCGCGCCGTGCGCCGCCATCGCCCTTGTGACATCCAGGTCGCCGCGCCGCCGAGCAATACGCCGATGAGCAGAGCGCCGAACAGGAAGCCGTAGAACGGCAGCACCACCGAGAGCACCGGCGTCTCGGGCCGGAAGGGATCGAGCACGAGCCGGACCGAATGGCGGTTCGCAACCGCAAGCGTGATGAGCAGCGCCGCCGCCGGAAATGCCGTCAACAGCCAAAGGATTCGCTTGAGCACACCCGCTCCTTTCACGAGGTTCGAGGCGCGCTTGACGCGCCCCTTACGTCGACGACGCGTTGAGCCGATCGCGAAGCTCCTTGCCGGTCTTGAAGAACGGCACGAACTTCTCGGCCACCGGCACAGGCGTCCCCGTGCGGGGGTTGCGCCCTTGCCGCGCGGCGCGATGCTTCACCGTGAAGGCGCCGAAGCCACGCAGCTCGACGCGGTCACCCTGCGCCAGCGCATCGACGATCTCGTCGAACACAACATTGACGATGCGCTCGACGTCCCGATGATAGAGATGCGGGTTCGAGGCTGCAATTTTTTGAATAAGTTCCGATTTGATCAAAGCACAAGCCTCCCGGACGGAAATATTTCTTTAATTTTCCGCAGGTTGCCAAACCGAGACGAGGCCGTCAAGGCCAAGTCTGCCGAGGCTGGGAGGAAGGGTTACGAGATTAAGCAGGTTGCCGAGGGCGGCGGCGAGCACCGTGCCGGCCGCCCGGGAGGCGTCCCCGGTGACCGAGCTCCAGGGGCTGTCGCTCGTGGGCTTCCAGTCCACCACCTTCAGGTTTTTGGCCACGCCCCGGTTGGTCTCGAGCCAGTGCACGGCCTCCGGCTCCCCGCCGATCTCGTCGACGAGCTTGTGCCCGAGCGCCTGCCGGCCGGAGTAGATGCGCCCCTGTAGAAGGCCGTCCACGTTCTGGGCCACGATGCCCCGCCGCTGCTCCACCAGCGAGAGGAACCAGCGGAACCCGTCGTCGATCGTGTCCTGCATCACCTTGCGGGCCTCCTCGGTGGCGGGCTCGAACGGATTGGGGGCGGCCTTGAGCTCGCCGCTCTTAACCTCGTTGAACTTGACGCCGAGCTTGCCGAGCATCTCGCTCACCTCCGGCCACTGGGCCAGCACACCCACGGAGCCGGTGATGGTGTTGCCGCGCGCCACGATATGGTCGGTGCCGAGCCCGACGATGTAGCCGGCCGAGGCCGCCACCGTGCCGAACTGCGCCACCACGGGCTTCTTCTCGGCGACATCCCGGAGGGCGACGTAGAGGCTTTCGCCTCCCGTCGTGGTGCCGCCCGGGCTGTTGACGAAAACGATCAGCGCCTCGACGTGCTTGGCATCGCGGATCTTCTTGAGCATCGCGATCTGGTTGCGGTCATCCGTGATGGTGCCCTCGATGGCGACGCGCGCGATCTGCTTGGTACCGGCGAACGTCGAAAGATCCTGGCTGCCGAACATCAGCGCGCCGAGCAGTAGCCCGACGAACAGCACGGCGGCTCCGCGCCAGAAAGCGAGGCGCCGGCGCATGCGGCGTCGGTCGAGAACGGCTTCGGTTTCGAGGGACATGGGGATGCTCCTGGGGATTAAGCCATTGCCGGCAAATTAGGAAACTGCCGCGCGCCGCGCAATGTCTCGCGTGCGCCCAACCAGGGACGGGCAGCATTTTCCTCCCCCTCGAGGGGGAGGACGAGAACAAAAAATGCGCGGGGAAGCCCCCGCGCATTCTGTTTACCTAGTGGTCGACGTAGACAGCGACGAACCTTTACTCCTCGTCGCCGGTGTCCCCGGCATCGCGCTTCTTGATCGCGGCCTTGAAGATGTCACCGAGCGAGGCGCCCGAGTCGGACGAGCCGTACTGCGCCACGGCCTGCTTCTCCTCGGCGATCTCGAGCGCCTTGATCGAGACGCCGATGCGCCGCGCCGCCTTGTCGACGGAGACCACGGCCGCGTCCACCTTCTGGCCGACGGTGAAGCGCTCCGCGCGCTGCTCCGAACGATCGCGCGACAGGTCCGAGCGCTTGATGAACGTGGTGAGGTCGCTGTCGGCGATCCGCACCTCGATGCCGTTTTCCTGCACCGCGATCACCTCCGAGGTGACCTGGTCGCCCTTCTTGTACTTGCCGAGCGCATCCGCCGGGTCGCCGCCGAGCTGCTTGATGCCGAGGCTGATGCGCTCCTTGGAGCTGTCGACGTCGAGCACCACGGCTTTGACCGTGTCGCCCTTCTTGTAGTCCTTGATTACCTCGTCGCCGGGCTTCTGCCAGTCGAGGTCGGAGAGGTGAACCATGCCGTCCACGCCGCCATCGAGGCCGACGAACAGGCCGAACTCGGTGATGTTGCGGATCGGGCCTTCGACAACCGAGCCCTTCGGATGCTGAGCCAGGAACGCATCCCAAGGATTGTCCTGGGTCTGCTTCAGGCCGAGCGAGATGCGCCGCTTGGCGGGGTCGACCTCGAGGATCTGCACCTCCACCTGCTGGCTCGTGGAAACGATCTTGCCCGGGTGCACGTTCTTCTTGGTCCAGCTCATCTCGGAGACGTGGATCAGACCCTCGACGCCGGGCTCGAGCTCCACGAACGCGCCGTAGTCGGCGATGTTCGTCACCGTGCCCGTGAAGCGCGCACCGATCGGGTACTTGGCCTCGATCGCCGACCACGGGTCGGACTGGAGCTGCTTCATGCCGAGGCTGATGCGCTGCGTCTCGGGGTTGATGCGGATGATCTGCACCTTCACCGTGTCGCCGACGTTCAGGATCTCGGAGGG
>NZ_JADZBI010000159.1 GCF_020852195.1 Hyphomicrobium sp.
AGCGCGTCGATGCGCTTGAAATATTCGGCATTCAGGGTGTGCTGGGCGCCGACGCGCGGGGTCGTGGTCGCCCCGAGATAGGACTGGAACACCCGCAGGACCGGCCCGAGGATCGAGCGGCAAGGCAGGCTGAGCTCGTCGCATTTCTTCTCCAGCCGGCCGATCAGTTCTTCGTCCAAGAGCGTATACAGCACGATTCCGGGCGCTTCCTCGATCTCGGCAAGCACCCGGTCGAGCTGCTTCTGGGTGCGGATCAGCGGATAGACATGCTCGATCGGCGAGATATGCGCGTATTGCGCAGCCGCCGCATGCGCCACCGTGGTCAGGGTCTCGCCCGTGGAATCGGAGACCAGATGCAGATGAAAGTAGCTCGGGCTGCGATGGGGCAAAGCGTGCGCCAGACGGTGATAGACACGGGATTGATTGTGCGGCGCTGGGGAGAAGGCCATGCCGAAGGGCAAAGTGCAAGACCACGCGCCCGTCAGGTCCTTCATCCGTCAACATCGGTGCCCGGTTGGACAGAATCCGGGAAATTGCCGATGCTGATGTTGAAACGGGAAAAGCTGGAGCGGCAAGGAGGCAAATCGATCCGGCCGCCCATTCGATTCAATGATTTGCGCCCTGTTGACAAATGTGAGCAAGCCGACAGGAAAAGCGGGGATGTGTGGAGAACGGATTCATAATCCTGCTTCAGCGAGTCGTGAGTCTAATCAACCGCGTAAAAAAATCCGAAACGAAGATTCTAGAGTTCTTTTAGGGAAGGGGTGCCCGCGGTGAGTGTCGTTGTGAAAAAGCCTCTCCTGAATGTGCTGAACGGTCATCGGCAGAAGAGTCCTCCGGTCTGGATGATGCGTCAGGCGGGCCGATATCTCCCGGAATACCGCGCAACGCGGGAGAAGGCCGGTTCGTTCCTTGGCCTTTGCTTCAATCCGGAACTCGCCGCCGAAGTGACGCTGCAACCGCTCCGCAGGTTCAATTTCGACGGCGCAATTCTGTTCTCGGACATCCTGGTGGTGCCCTATGCGCTTGGGCGCAATGTCGATTTCGTGACGGGCGAAGGACCGAAGCTTGAGCCGATCGGCGCGCCCGAGACGGCGCGCTCGATCCGCAAGGAGGTCGATCACGGGGTGCTCGCTCCGGTCTACGAGACGATCGGGCGGGTGAAGGCCGTGCTACCTGACGATGTGACGTTTCTGGGCTTTTGCGGGGCGCCCTGGACGGTCGCGACCTATATGATCGCGGGCCAGGGCACGCCGGATCAGGCGCCGGCGCGGGTGTTCGCCTATCGCCATCCCGACGTATTCGACGATCTGATCCAGGTGCTGGTGAAAGCCTCCGCGGAGTATCTGATCCGGCAGATCAAAGCCGGTGTCGATGCGGTGCAGATTTTCGATACCTGGGCCGGCGTGCTGCCGCCGGAGGAATTCTCCCGCTGGTGCATCGCCCCGACGCGCCGGCTTGTGCTTGCGGTGCGTGATGCCGTTCCGGATGCGAAGATTATCGGTTTCCCGCGTGGCGCGGGTTCGTCTCTCGAGCGTTACGTCGCCGAGGTGCCGGTCGATGCCGTTAGTCTCGACTGGATGATCGACAAGACTTTTGCACGCGAGCGCGTCCAGAGAGTCAAGCCGGTGCAGGGCAATCTCGATCCGCTCGCGCTCATCGCCGGCGGCCGCGCGCTGGACGAGTCGGTGGACGCCGTGATGCGCGCGTTCTCGGATGGGCCTTTCATCTTCAATCTCGGCCCTGGCATCACGCCGGAGGCGCCGATCGAGAATGTGGAGCGGATGTTGCGGCGAGTCAGGGGCCGGTAATGGCGGCGCAGTCCTCGACCGCAAATGTGGTTGTGCGCGCGCTGGCGGGACTGGTCCTGGTGGTCGGCTTGGCGGGGCTGCTGCTGTGGTGGAATCCGTCCGGCCTGTTCTTGTGGGTGAAGGCGGTGCACGTGATCGCGGTCATCGCCTGGATGGCCGGCATGCTCTATTTGCCGCGTCTGTTCGTCTATCACTGTGAGGCAGAACCCGGGTCGCAGCAGTCCGAGACGTTCAAGGTGATGGAGCGGCGGCTTCTGCGCGCGATCATCAACCCGGCCATGACCGTGACCTGGGTGGCTGGCCTGTGGCTGATGTGGGAGGGCGGTTTCCTTGCCAGCGGCTGGATGCACGCGAAGCTCTTGCTGGTTGTCGCGATGTCGGGAATGCACGGATTTCTGTCGCGCTGGGTCCGCGCCTTCGCTGTCGACCGGAACCGGCACAGCCAGAGATTTTATCGCATTATCAACGAGATACCGACAGTCCTGATGATCGGGATCGTGCTCCTGGTGATCGTGAAGCCGTTCTGATGTCAACAGGGCCGCTGGCGCTGTTACAGAACGGCCACTTGCGGAATCGAAAGCTCCTCCGTATCTTGCGTCCATCCCCCCGAACGCAGGCGGATGCCAGTCAGCGCCACCGGTGTATCCGTAAAGGCGCAAAGCATCGGCCGGGGCGACATGCCCGTCAGCCAAAGACTTTCGGCACGACCTTCCCGGCCAAGACCTGCGAATCCTCTTCGATCCGCCGTCGCCCAATCCAAATTCCAAATTCGCGGCGCCGGTGGACCTCATCTCAAGGACTGCCCCCATGCGGGAAGTAAAGCTTCAAGACCTCAAGACCAAAACCCCCGTAGAGCTTCTCTCCTTCGCCGAAGAACAGGAGATCGAGAACGCCAGCACCATGCGCAAGCAGGAGCTGATGTTCGCGATCCTGAAGCAGCTCGCCAACCGCGAGGTCGACATCGTCGGCGAAGGCGTGGTCGAGGTGCTCTCCGACGGCTTCGGGTTTCTCCGCTCGCCGGAGGCAAATTACCTGCCCGGCCCCGACGACATCTACGTCTCGCCCTCGCAGATCCGCCGTTTCGGGCTGCGCACCGGCGACACCGTGGAAGGCCATATCCGCTCGCCCAAGGAAGGCGAGCGCTATTTCGCGCTGCTCAAGGTCAACACCATCAATTTCGAGGACCCGGAGAAGGCGCGCCACAAGATCAACTTCGACAACCTGACGCCGCTCTATCCGGACGAGCGGCTGAAGATGGAGCACGAGGATCCGACCAAGAAGGACCTCTCGGCGCGCGTCATCGACATCGTCGCGCCGATCGGCAAGGGGCAGCG
>NZ_JADZBI010000160.1 GCF_020852195.1 Hyphomicrobium sp.
ACCGCCCCCGGTAGCGTCTTTGATAGTCGACGCTGTAGAGCGCGCTTTCGCGGAAATCGCGGAAAGCCAGTGCCGGCCCGACCAGGATCAGCGCGGTGCGGTCGATGCCCGTCTCCTTGACCGCGCCGGCAATGGTGCCGAGCGTCGCGCGCACGATCTCCTGGTCCGGCCAGCTTGCCCTGGCCACCACCACGGCCGGGCAGTCCGCGCCATAGAAAGGCACAAGCTCGCCCGCCACGCGGTCGATGCTCTGGATCGAGAGGTGAATCGCGAGCGTGGTCCGCGCCGCGGCAAAGGTCACCAGCGTTTCCGTCGGCGGCATGGCGGACGCCCGCCCCGGCGTCCGCGTCAGAACGAGCGACTGCGCGACCTCCGGCAACGTCAGCTCCTGACCGAGCGCGGCAGCGGCAGCGGCGAAAGCCGGCACGCCAGGCGTCATCGTATAGGGAATGCCGAGCGCTTCGAGCCGCTTGATCTGCTCCCCGACCGCGCTCCAGATCGACAGATCCCCGGAATGCAGCCGCGCGACATCCTTGCCGGCGTCATGCGCCGACTTGATCTCGGCCATGATCTCGTCGAGGGAGAGCGGCGCCGTATCGACGATGCGGGCGCCCTCCGGGCAGTAGTCGAGCAGAGCCTTGGGAACGAGCGATCCCGCGTAGAGACACACAGGGCAGGCGGCGATCAGGTCGCGTCCGCGCACCGTGATCAGGTCGGGCGCACCCGGCCCCGCTCCGATGAAATGCACCGTCATGGCAGCGCCCCATCGCCGACCGCAAACGCGCATGTGGTCGTGGGATTGGCAAGTCGCGGCCCGAGCAGCCGCGCATTGGCGCCACCGGCGAGCAGCGCGGCAGCCTCCGCAACGGAGGGCGTGTCCTTGTGCAGCAGCGCGGCGTGCGAGGCCGTGAGCACCGCGTCCGCCGCGCTGCGCAGCTCCGCTGCACTGTAGGCTACCAGCACCACGCCCAGACGCCGCGCGGCTTCGCGCAAGCCCGGCTCATGGAGCTTCGACGCTTCCGTCGCAATGACGGCGATCTCGTCCGCACAGCCAAGCGCCGTCCGCGCATCGCGGATCGCGGCCTCGATATCGTCAGCCGGCGTCCCGCGCCGGCAACCAATGCCGCACGCTAGCATGGCTTCCTCGCGCGCCACTGCGTCACGGGCCTAGCCGGAGACCAGGCGACCTCGTTGCCAATCGGGCTCGCGCGGGCCACATCCAGACGCACGAGATCGCCACCGTGCTGATGGTAGAGGTCGAGCATCCGCTGTTCCGTCCTGAGCGCGACCGCGTTGGCGACCAGCCGGCCGCCGGGCTTGAGTGCCGCCCACGCGGCCTCGAACACGCCGGCATCGCCCATGCCGCCGCCGAGGAATACGGCATCGGGCGCCGGCAGGCCAGAGAACGCCTCGGGCGCGCGGCCCGTCACGATACGGAGGTCCGGCGTGCCGAGCGCCGCCGCGTTGCGCGCGGCCCGCTCCGCGCGGTCCACCCGCTCCTCGATGCCAATCGCTCGCATGGCCGGATGCCGCAGAAGCCACTCGATCGCGATAGACCCGGCCCCGAGCCCCACGTCCCACAGAAGCTCGCCCGCACGCGGGGCCAGCGACGAGAGCGTCACGGCGCGGATCTCGCGTTTGGTCAATTGGCCGTCGCTCTCGAACAGACTGTCGTCGAGCCCCGCCGCGAGGCTCAGCGTCGCCGCATCCGAGGGCAGCACGATGGCGACTGTATTGAGACTATCGACGGCGGCAAGCGCGAAGTCGGACGCCGCGCACGTACGGACACGCTCGCGCGGTCCGCCGAGCGCTTCGAGAATGGTGAGCGTGGCGGCGCCGAACCCGCGTGCCGCAAGCAGCTTGGCCAGACGGGCCGGCGTCTCGCCGTCCCACGACAGGGCGAGGATGCGCCCTCCCGGCTGTAGGTGGCGGATGATGGCCTCGAGCGGACGCCCGTGCAGGGTGACGAGAGCGCAGTCCTGCAGCGGCCATCCTAGCCGCGCCGCCGCCAGGCTGAAGGCCGAGGGCTGCGGCAGGCAGAGGATCTCGTCCACCGGCACGACCTCGACGATCTGCTTGCCGACGCCGTAGAAGAACGGATCCCCGCTGGCCAGCACCGCGACCGGCCGCCCCCGCCGCGCGGAAATCTCGGGAAACGCCTCGCTGAGCGGGCTCGGCCAGGAGAGCGTCTTGCCGTGGATCGCATCCCGCGCCAACATGAGGTGACGTTTACCGCCGACGACCAGCTCGGCACCCTGGAGGAGCGCCTTGGCCGCATCCGAGAGCCCGGCAAGGCCATCCTCGCCGATCCCGATCAGAGAGAGCCAGCGCCGATCCCGCGACGTGAGCGGCTCATCGCCCATGGAAGAAACCTCGATGCGCGTCCTGATCCTCGGCGGCACCACGGAGGCGTCGGCCATCACGCGCCACCTCGCCGGTGACCCGAGGTTCGAGGTGACGCTGTCGCTCGCCGGACGCACGGAGAAGCCCGCGACGCTCCCCGGCGTCGCGCTCCGCGTCGGCGGCTTCGGCGGCGCGACGGGGCTTGCGCACTGGCTCGCGGAAACCGGAATCGAATCCGTCATCGACGCGACGCACGCCTTCGCGGCCGAAATCTCGCGCAACACCGAGGCCGCAACGCGCGAGCGCGGCATTCCGCTCTGCACCGTCGTGCGCCCGCCCTGGCGGCCCGAGCCGGAAGACCGCTGGCACACCGTCGCAACGACCGAGGACGCGGCCGGCGCCCTGGGCACAGAGCCGCGTCGCGTGTTCCTGAGCGTCGGCCGGCAAGGCGTCGGCGCCTTCCGCAGCGCACCGCGCCACGCCTATGTCATCCGCTCCATCGAGCCGCCGGACGCGGCCGCGCTCCCACCCGACATCACGCTCATCCAGGCGAGAGGCCCGTTCGTGCTTCAGGACGAGATCGATCTTCTGACGTCCCACCGCATCGACGTCGTCGTCACCAAGAACGCAGGCGGCGCGGCGACCTATGCCAAGATCGAGGCCGCGCGCAACCTCGCGTTGCCCGTGATCATGATCGAGCGACCACACAAGGCCGGCCGCGACTTCGTGGCTGACGCCGATCAGGCTGTCGACTGGCTGGCGCGGCTTCATGCGACGTCTCGCTCGGAACGCGGCGTGTAGATCCACGGCGCTCCGCCGGGACGTTCGATCAGCCGGGTACGGCTCGACCCCACGAGCACGAGCGTGCGCATGTCGGCGCCCGCCGGGTCGGCATCGCCGAGCCGCGCGATCCTGAGCCTGGCCTCCGGCGTGCCGGCGGCCCTGACGAAAACGACCGGCGTGTCCGGCGCTTTGACGCTCCGCAGCAAGTCGAAAGCTTGCCCAAGCTGATCCGGACGCGCGACCGAGGCAGGGTTGTAAAGCGCGATGACGAAGTCGCCCCGCGCAGCCGCCTCGAGGCGCTGCGCAATGGTGGCCCAGGCCTTGAGGTTGTCCGACAGCGAGATGGCACAGAAGTCGCCGCCGAGCGGAGCACCGGCCTCCGCGGCCGCCGCGAGCATCGCCGTCACCCCGGGCTCGATGCGGATGTCGAGCGTGCGCCAGGATGGGTCGCCGGACTCCACGGCCTCGAACAGCGCCGCCGCCATGGCGAACACGCCCGGATCACCGCTCGAGACGACAACAACGTTATTTCCCGACGCCGCCAGCGACAGCGCATGTCGCGCACGCTCGACCTCGACGCGGTTGTCGGAGCCGTGGCGGCGCTGTCGTTCGATACCAACCGGCACGCGATCCAGATACGTAGTGTAACCGACGAGATCGGTCGCCTCGGCGAGCGCGCGGCTGACGGCAGGCGTGGTCAGCTCCGCGCTGCCGGGACCGAGCCCCACCACTGTGAGCTTGCCCGTCATATGCGCCGCCCCTGCCCCGGAATGATCACCATGGCGAAGTAAGTTCCGTCCAGGCCGTCGCAATCGGCGAGCGGTAGGATCCGCTCGTCGGCCATCGTGCCCCGCTCGACGTAGATGGCACGCTCGGTGAGACCGGCTGCCTCCACCGCGCGGCGCACCTTGGGGAGATTGCGCCCGATCTTCATGATCACGGCCGCATCCGACGACGCCAGGCGTTCCGTCAGCCTCTGCTCGTCGAGCGTGCCGGGCACGACCGTCAGGATGTCGTCACCCCAGGTGATGGGCGCATTGGCGCGCGTCCAGCATCCGGACATGCCGGTGACACCCGGCACCACCTCGACGGGCACCACGTCGTCGAGCCGCCGCCACATGTGCATGAACGAACCGTAGAAGAAGGGATCGCCCTCGGCCAACAGCCCGACGGAATTTCCGCCCCTGAGCTCCTGCTCGATGATGGCCGTGGTCTCGGCGTAGAACGCGCCGATATGGGCGCGGTAATCCGGGTGATCGGCCGGGATCTCGTCCGTCACCGGATACACGAGCTTGAGCTCGCGGCGATCCGCTCCGACGAGCGGCGACACGATCTTGCGCGCATTGCCTTGCCGGCCCTTCTTGGCGAAGTATGCAATCACGTCCACCGAGCGCACGAGCACGGCCGCGCGCAGCGTGAGATAGCGCGCGTCGCCGGGGCCGACGCCGATGCCGTAGAGGGTCCCGGCCTTCGCCGTCCCGGCGATGTCCTCGAGAGAGATCATTCGGACTCGCTTGCGAGCGCGTTGACCGCCGCCGCCGCCATGGCGCTGCCGCCCTTGCGGCCCGTGACGATCAGGTACGGACAGTGACCGGACACGCGCAGCGCCTCCTTGGACTCCGCCGCGCCGACGAACCCTACGGGAATGCCGATGACCGCGGCCGGCTGTGGCGCCCCCTCGTCCAGCATCTCGAGCAGGCGGAACAGCGCAGTCGGCGCATTGCCGATGGCGACCACGGCACCGCCGAGCCGCGGCCGCCACAGCTCGAGAGCGGCCGCCGAGCGCGTGGTTCTCATGCGGCGCGCAAGCTCCGGCACCCCGGGATCGCCGAGGGTGCAGATCACGTCGTTGCGCGCCGGCAGGCGGCTCCGCGTGACGCCATAGGCCACCATGTTGGCATCGCAGAGGACGGGCGCGCCGGCGAGCAGCGCGCCCCGCGCCGCCGCGGCGAAATCGTCCGACATGACGATGTCGGATGCGATCTCCACCATGCCGGAGGCATGGATGATGCGCACGGCGACCTTCTCGGCGTGGCCCTTGAAGTGCGAGAGATCCGCCTCGGCGCGAATGATGGAGAACGAGTTGCGATAGATCTCCGGTCCGTCGCGGAGATAGGTGCGCTCGCGCTGCATGCCGTCAACCTCCGGGCCTAAGAATGGCGGGGAGATCGTGAAGATCGTCGGGCGCGACGAACGCGTTCGGCGATGCTGCGGCGGAGCCGTTGCGGACGATGCCCAGGCCCTTGGGACCGGCAACCAGCACCAGATCGGCCGCGCGGGATCGGGCGCACCCCTTGGCGCATCCCGAGACATGCACCGACGTCACGCCGGGCAGCGGCATCATGGCCGCGATGCGAAGCGCGACCGCCCGCGTGTCGGCCGAGGCGGAGCGGCAAGCCGGCGCACCCGGACACGCATCGATCGCCAGCAGGGGATCATCGGCCGCGGTGACGAGCCCACCTGCGCGCGCCGTATCGAGGAGAATGGACGCCTCGCGGCTTCCGGTCACCGGCGCATAGAGCACACGCCAGGGCGACAATCGGAACGCGGCGACGCCAAGCTCGGCTGCCGTCTCCGCAATACGAGTCAGCCCCCGCACCGTAAGGCGCCCGAACGGCGCGCCGACACCGACTGCGACGATACTGCCGCGCGTTTCGATAAGACCGACGCGCTTGCAGGCACCCGCGTTAACCGAGGGAAGATCGCCCGCCGGCGCTCCGCAACGCGCCAGCACCTCCCGCAAAACTCCAACGCCGGAAGGATCGAGGTCGCGCATCCGTGCCCGGGGCTGCGACTTAGGAAGCGCGACAAACGCCGTCGCCAGCCGCACCGCAGCCGCGTGCGTCGCCTCCGGATCGAGCAGCCGCAGCCATTGGGTCCCTTGCGTTGTATCGATGCCAATGGCGATCCGGATGCCGCCTTCAGCATGGAAGGCCTTGAGCCGGATATCGGCACGCTCGCCGTCGAGCGACAGCAAGCCGCCGCCATCGACGACGAAACCGAACTTGCCCGGCAGCGCCCACAGCGCCGGCGTCTCCGCGAGTGCCGCCTCGAGCCTCGCGGCTATCGGCCGGACGTCGCAAACCTCCGTCGCGTCGATGCCCGTGAGCGGGATCACCATCACGTTGCGCACGGCCTCCGCATCGGCATGCGCGTCGATCAGTCCGCATTCGGACAACGCTGCCCATAGCGACGGAAGATCGCGCGCGTCCACACCGCGGATCTGCAGGTTGGCGCGCCGCGTGAGATCGATGAGCCCGTTCCCGTGGCGCCGGGCAACCTCCGACACCGCGAGCATCTGCGACACGCTGAGCGCGCCGCAACGGGGCCGCACGCGCACGATCAGCCCATCACCGGTCTGCATGGGGCGGAGCGCACCGGGACACCACCCCTTGACCGACGCCGGCTCGGCTATGGCGGCACTGCTGCTCATGAGGCGGCCCGCTCATTGACCAGTGGAACGGCATCTCTCCCGCCAAGCACACGCGCAAGCTCCGCATGCACGGCGTTGCGGCGCGGCGTCCACAGACGCCTGTCGATGGCATCCTTGAGCCGCGACGCGATAGCGCCCATGGCATGCGGATTGAGGTCGACGAGCGACGCAAGCCGCGCCTCATCCGCGATGACGGCATCATGCACCGCATCGAACAAGTGGTCTCCAACCACACCCGCCGTTGCCGCGAAGGCGTAGAGCGCATCGACACCCTGAGCGATCTCCGCCACGCCACGGTGGCCATGCCCGACCATGCCCGAGAGCCAGCGTGGATTGGTCAGCCGGCCGCGCACGATGCGGACGATCTCCTCCTCGATGGTGCGGGCGCGTGGCTCCTCGGGCCGGCTCGTGTCGAGATGATAAAGCGAAGGCGCGCGCCCCATCTGAGCTGCCGCTGCCGCGAAGCCGCCGGCGAAATCGGCGACACCATCGCCGTCCAGAAGGTCGCGCTCCCGGTCATCCTGCGGATGCACCAGCGCATCGGCGGCCGCGACGCGATCGGCGAATTCCTGCGGGGCCGAACGCTCGGCGCTTTCGGCACCATAGGCATGTGACGACGCTTCGAGGTAGGCGGCGGCGAGGTCGCCACGCGAGCCCCAGGCACCGTCGAGGGCTGCCGCGGCCGCGCCCGCACCATAGGTTCCGGGCTCGCCCCCGAAGATGCGCGCAAGGCTCGCGCCTTGACGCCGCACCACGGCCAGCGGGTTCCATTCCTCGGGCTCGTCGCGCTCGGCAACTAGGCGTACCGCGAGATCGAACAGCGCGATCTGCGCCGGAAAGATGTCGCGGAACGATCCCGAGATGCGCAGCGTGACGTCGATGCGCGGACGCGCCAGCTTGGCGATGGGCAGCACCTCGACGCCGACCACGCGGTTCGATCCGTCGTCCCACTTCGGCCGCGCACCGAGGAAGGCCAGCGCCTGGGCAAGGTCGTCACCGCCCGTGCGCAGCGAGGCCGACGCCCACAGGTCGAGCATCAGAACGCGCGGATAGTCGCCATGATCCTGCAGATACCGGCGTACCACCTCGTCGGCCGCGCGCTGACCGACGATGGTCGCCGTGCGCGTTGGCACCGCGCGCGGATCGATGGTCGTGAGATTACGTCCTGTCGGCAAAACGTCGCGCCGGCCGCGCGTCGGCGCTCCCGAAGGCCCCGGCGCGACGCGCCGGCCGTCGAGCGCCGCAAGCAAGGCTTCCCGCTCGTGGCGCGCGCACTCGGCGACGGCGCCTTCCACCGCGGCTGCATCGGCCGCAGGCGAAGCGCGAACGATGGCTGCAGCAAGCGCGGCGCAAGTCTCGGGAGACGGCACGCGTCCGAAGACATGCAGATGATCGCGGATGGCGAGATCCTTGATGTCGCAAAGCTGCGCGTCGAGCTTGGCGATGGCGTCGCGCGGCACATCCGTCCTCTCGAGGCCGCAATCCTTGGCAAGCCCCGAGCGCCACGCCCGGTCCAGGATCTCGCGCTCGAGGATGGCGATACGCCGCCGGTCCACGCCGTCGGCCTCCGCGTACTCCTCGATCAGCCCTTCGAGCTCGCCCAGCGGCCCTTCGAGGCCCGCCTCGCAGAGCGGCGGCGTCATGTGGCCGATGGTGACGGCCGAGATGCGCCGCTTGGCCTGCACGGCCTCGCCAGGGTTGTTGACGATGAACGGATAGACCACGGGCACCGGCCCGAGCACGGCCTCCGGGAAGCACGCGTCGGAAAGGGCCAGCGCCTTGCCCGGCAGCCATTCCAGCGTGCCGTGCGTGCCCATGTGCACGAGCGCGTCGATCCGCTCCTGCTCCCGCAGCCAAGCGTACAGCGCCACATAGGCGTGCCGCGGCGGCAGTTGCAGGTCATGATACCCGGCCTTGCGGTCGCCGCGTGGACCGCGATCGGGCTGCAGCGCCACGACGAGATTTCCACGCCGGACGCACGAAAAGCGGAGGTGCCCGCCACGGCAGGCGGGATCGTCCTCCGGCGCACCCCATGCTTCGGCGAGCGCGTTACGAATGCCTTCCGGCATCCCGGCCAGGCTCCCCGCATACCAATCCAGCGGAACATCGATCGCATCCGACGGCGCAAAGCCCGAGAGCCGCGCGATCAGGTCGCCGGCGTCGACCGGCTCGGCACCCACAGCATAGCCCGCCGCACCAAGCGCCGAGACGATCTCGGCCACGCTCTCGGACGTATCGAGACCGCATGCATAACCTGTCCGGCCCGCGCGATTAGGATAGTCGGAGAGCAGCAGCGCAACCCTGCGCTCCGACCGCTCCTTACGGCGCAGGCGAACCCATGCCGCCGCAAGATCGGCCACAAAGGCAACACGGCCGGCATCCGGCTCGTGCACGACGCGCGCATACTCGAGCCCCGGCTCGGCCGCGAGATCCGCCTTGAACGAGATGGCACGCGTGAAGAGGCGGCCGTCCAGCTCCGGCAGCACCACGTTCATCGCGAGGTCGCTAGGCGACAGACCGCGCGACGCCGCCTGCCAGGCCGATCGCGGATGCCCCGCCAGCACCACCTGCAGCACCGGACAGTCGGCGCCGTCGAGCAGGGTCGTATCGTCGGCACGCATGGCCGAGAACGCCGTCGCATTGAGGATGACGTCCGGTCGGACGCGGCGGATGAGATCGGAAACCGGCCCCGCAACCTCCACGTCCTTGAGACTCGTCACCGCGACGGCGATGGCGCGAAGGCCGCGCTGCTCCAATTGCTCCGTGAGCGCGGCGATGGGCCGGTGGTCGCCGGCTAGCAGACTTGCCCGATAGAAGACGACGAGCGCAACGGGGCGGTCGGAAGCGCGTCCGACGTTCGCCAGGGCCGCAGGATCGCCGTTGGAGTCGAGGGCCAGCGCCGCGTCGAGCTCCACCGGAGGATCGAGGCTCGCATGCGCTCCGAGCAGTCGCGCGGCATAGAGCAGGAGATTGCGCGCATTGGCCGGACCACCGGCCCGGAAATAGCGCTCGAACGCCCCCAGCGCGTCACGCGGCACCGTCGAGATCGCATCCAGCCGCGGATCGCGCCGGTCGTCGCCCGGCAGCGCGACGAGCAGGATCTTCCGCCGGCGGGCGACCTCCGCAATCTGCTCGAAGCCGTAGCGCCAATAGTCGAGCCCACCGAGCCCTCGCACGATGACGAGGCGCGCCCCTTGGACGACGCGCTCGACATAGAGGTCCACCGACATCGGATGACGAAGCTTCTTGAGGCTCGCCAGCCGCAAAGAGGGAAACAGGGACGGATCCTCGCCCCAGACCGCCGCCAGCGCCGAAAGGTCGCTGTCGCTGAACGACAGCACGACGACGTCGGCGGGCGTCTGACCTAGATCGACCGCACCGTCTACTTCATCCAGCGAACCCGTTTCGACAGCGAGCAGATGCATTCCGCGACTTTACACGCTCCCAATGGCCTGTGCGATGGCCTCGCGGTCCAGCCCTTTCTGGCCGATGACCACAAGGCGGCCCTGGCGGCTCTCGTCGGGGCGCCACGGGCGGTCGAACTGGTGCTGAAGACGCGAGCCCACGCCCTGGATGAGCAGCCGCATCGGCTTGCCCTTCACCTCGGCAAAGCCCTTGATCCGCAGGATATCGTGGTCGTCCGCCGCACTCCTGATCCGGTCCAGCAGCTTATCAGGCGCGTCGAGCGCGGGGATATCGACGATGAACGTGTCGAAGTCGTCGTGGTCGTGCTCGGCCTCGTTGTCGTGATGGGACGGACGCGCCGCGAGATCCGTCTCCGCCGCGGCGCCGAGGCCGAGGAGCACCTTGGCATCGAGTTGCCCGCCCGTCGTCTCCACCACCTTGACGACCCGCGGCACGGCGGCCTTGATGTCGCTCGCGACCTGCTCCAGCTCTGCCGCCGTCATGAGATCCGTCTTGTTGAGCACGATCAGGTCGGCGCAGAGAAGCTGGTCCTCGTAGACCTCCTCGAGCGGGTTCTCGTGATCGACCGAGGCGTCGTCGGCGCGCTGAGCGGCCAGTGCCTCGGGATCGTCGGCGAAGCGTCCCGCCGCCACCGCCGCACCGTCCACGACGGCGATGACGCCGTCCACGGTGACGCGCGAGGCGATGGCCGGCCAGTTGAACGCCTGCACCAGCGGCTTCGGCAGCGCGAGCCCGGAGGTCTCGATCAGGATGTGCTCGGGCGGCTCCGCGAGCCTCAGCAGCCCCTCGAGCGCAGGCACGAAGTCGTCGGCCACCGTGCAGCAGATGCAGCCGTTCGACAGCTCGACGATGCGATCCTCGCTGCAGCTCTCGACCCCGCAGCCCTTGAGGATCTCGCCGTCGATGCCGACGTCGCCGAACTCGTTGACGATCACGGCAAGGCGCCGCCCCTGGGCGTTTTGCAGGATGTTGCGCACGAGCGTTGTTTTTCCGGCACCGAGAAAGCCGGTCACGATGCTGCAGGGCACTTTGGCGAGTGCGGTCATGATGGGTCTTGCTCCGGATGGGAAAAGCCGATCGGCGGCACACGGGCGACGACGCCCTTTCGGAAAGCCTCAGGGCGCTCCTTCCACGGGATGATGCCGTTGTCGGATTGCTGGAACGCTCGCACGGATTCGACGATCTGGTCGAGATGCGCGTCCGTCTCAAGGTTGCCGATCAGATAGGTCCACTTGCCGCTGCCCTTGAGCGCGATGGTGCTCGGACGATTGCAAACGGCCAGGCACTCGACCGGCGTCACGGTGATGCTCTCGTCAGCCGACAGACGCCCTTGCAAGGCATCGGCGAGCCGGCGGCCGGGCAGATGGAAACCCTCGCCGTCCGGGTTCGCCTGCCGGCAGGAAATGCACACGAATACGGTAACGGCGGTATCGGTCATGAGAGCAGACGCACGCAGCTAGGCCTCGGCCACGACTGGGGTTTCGTTCCTTTGCCAGAACCACCCCGCCAGGACCCCGACGAGCACCCACAGCACGGCATGGACGGAGAGCGAGACGGACGCAAACCGGGCTGCGAGCTCGGCCGGAACGCGCCCCGCACCTGCGTCGGCGGGATGGGGCGCACCGATGACATGCGGCGCGAGCAAGAGAGCAAGGCCAAGCACGGGCAAGGCAACACCGCGCGATCTGAGAAGCAACCATAGACCCGTCGCCGTCGCAACCGCCGTCCCGATCCACCACACCTGCCGGTCGAGAAGATCGGCGGCGTGCATGCCCGGCAGCTCGGGAGGAAGCCCGAAGGCCGGCGCGAGCCCCGTCACCACGAACCCGGCGGCGGCCCAGCTCAACGCGCGCTGCCTGTCGATGGCATCGCCGGCCACCAGCATTCCGGCGAGCAGCAGAAAGGCAAACCCGACCGCCGTGGCGACGGTGACGGTGCTGGCATAGACCGTGCGCTCCAGACCGTCGGCCGGAGCCCACGCGTCACCCGCCTCGGCCCCAGGCGCAGCATCGTGCCCGACATGCGCGAGAATGAGGCGTGCGCCGTGCATCCCGGAGAGCACGACACCCGGCCGCGCATCCAACGCCACCTGGTTTTCATAAACCTCGGCCGCGAGGATCAGGGGCGTGGTCGTGAAATGCTGGAGCAGGGCCACCAGCAGACCGGCGACGAAACCCGCCGCCAAGCCGGCCGCAAGAACGCGCGTGATCATGGATTTCCCCGCTCAGTGGCAAGGAAAGCTGAGGGCGTGACGCGTGTCGTGACCAGCGTTGTGGATCGTCGCCGAATGCGAGAAGCCCGCCGTAAAGACGAGGACCGTACCGAGCAGCAGCGCAACGGCAGCCGCCTTGAGGCTCTCGGACCTCTGCCCGGCAACCGACAGCGGCGCGGAATGAGCTTGTGCGTTCACGAGACTTCTCCTTGACCACCCCTCCGGGGCCTACGAGTGAATGGAAGCGAACGGCCGGTCTCCTGGCTCTCGGGTCCCTGCATCCGGCCGCCTTCCCGGTTTCCCAGTGGCATCGAGACCGAACACTCACCGATTACAGTTGCGGGGGCAGCTGCGGCATGGGCCTCACGGAGGCGGCACCGCATTCCCGTTGAATCCTCTCACGAGGAACCGTCTTCGATTTTGATAATGGCTACCGCGGCGTAACGTCAACGGAAATCGCTTCGGCACGCCTGCTCACCAGGAGAGGACCCAACCTGGGTTTCGCCCGTGCCGGCCAGGGCCAGCCCAAGGCGCTGCCATGCCATCTCGGACCCCGGCAACCCCAGGCGAAGCCATGTCGGCGCATAGGAAAACCGCCGCACGTGGATGCCATGACACCCGAGTACATCCGCCAGTTGGGAGGCCCTCGGATGGGCGGCGAGACGAAACAGCGACGTACCCCCGAGAATGTCGCAACCGCTTGCCGCCAGCACGGCATCGAGCCGGCGGCTGTCCGCTATCAGCCGCTCCCGCGCCGCACTGAGCCATCGCTCATCGGCAAGGGCCGCCGCGCCGATCGCCAACGCCGGCCCCGCCACGGCCCATGGCCCAAGAGCCTGTCGGAGCCGTTCAGCCAGCGCCTCATGCGCGATTGCGAACCCGAGCCGCGCGCCGGCAAGGCCGTACATCTTTCCGAACGAGCGCAGCACGACGGTGGCGGGCGGCAGGCAAGGCACAAGGCTCACCTGATCCGGCATGACGTCGACAAAGGCTTCGTCGACGACGAGGAGGCTGCCGCGCGCGTGCAGGGACGCCGCCAGTTCGCGCAACCGGCCCGTATCCGTGACGCGTCCCGTCGGGTTGTTCGGATTGACCACGACGACAACGTCCGCCACGCCGGCCGCCTCGATATAGGGAATCTCGACGACGTCGTGTCCCTCCCGCTGCCAGGCCACCGCATGCTCCGCATAAGTCGGCCCGACGATAGCGACATGTGTGGGACGCACCAGCCTTGGCAGCACCTGGATGAGCGCCTGCGTTCCGGGCGCGCATACGACGTTCTCGGGACCCTCCGCCCGATAGCGGCACGCGGCCACCTGACGAAGCGTCCATTCGTCCGACTTCTGCGGCAGACGCTGCCACGCGTCGCCGGCAAGCTCAGGCAGCGGATACGGGCACGGATTGATCCCGGTCGAAAGATCGATCCACGGCTCGGGCGCGCCGGGAAACCGCATGCGTGCCGCATCGAGATCGCCGCCGTGCACGATCGCCTCCAGACGTTCGGACATCAGGTCGCCACCTGCTCGCTCTCTCTGCTCAATCCTCTTGCCGGACGGCACGCCGGGTTTGATAAAGGCTGCCGAACGACGGCGTCAATTGGAACCCGGCCTGTCAAGAAAACCCGAAAAAGAGAGGTGATCCCATGCACACAGGCGAGCATGACGAAGTACGGCACAAGGAGAAGATGGCCAAGCGCAAGGCGGCGCAGGACGCGGAGGTCTCGGCCAAAACACAGGAAAAGGGCCTGCTGATCGTGCACACTGGCAAGGGCAAGGGCAAATCCACCGCCGCGTGGGGCCTGCTTCTGCGCGCCCTTGGCCGGGGAATGCGCGTTGGCGTCGTCCAGTTCGGAAAGGGCGCCTGGGAGACCGGCGAGCGAAAGGCCGTCGAGAAGTTCGGCGACCAGGTCGTCTGGCACACGCTCGGAGAGGGCTTCACCTGGGAGACGCAGGATCACGCCCGCGACGTCGCCGCCGCCGAGAAGGCCTGGGTCGCCGCCAAGGCCCTGCTGGCCGATCCCTCCTTCAGGCTCATCATCCTCGATGAGCTCAACATCGCGCTCCGCTACGATCACCTGGCGCTCGCCGACGTGCTCGCGACGCTGCGCGCCCGCCGACCGGACATTCATGTCGTGGTGACTGGCCGCAACGCCAAAGCCGAACTGATCGAGGCAGCCGATCTTGTCACCGACATGACGCCGGTCAAGCATCACTTCGCGGCCGGCGTCAAAGCCCAGGAGGGCATTGAGTTCTGATCGCATGAAAGCCATCATGTTCCAGGGCACCGGCTCGGACGTCGGCAAGTCGCTCCTGGTCGCGGGGCTGGCGCGCGCCTTCGCCAACCGCGGCCTGCGCGTACGCCCCTTCAAGCCGCAGAACATGTCGAACAATGCCGCCGTGACGGCCGACGGCGGCGAGATCGGCCGCGCGCAGGCACTGCAGGCGCGCGCGGCCCGCGTGGCACCGTCCGTGCACATGAACCCGGTGCTGCTGAAGCCGCAGAGCGAGATCGGCGCCCAGGTCGTGGTGCAGGGCCGCGTCGTCGGCAACGCGCCGGCACGCGCGTATCACGCCATGAAGCCCCAGCTCATGGCATCGGTGCTCGAAAGCTTTCGGCTGATCGGCAGCGAGGCCGACATCGTCCTAGTGGAGGGTGCGGGGTCGGCCTCCGAGGTCAACCTTCGCAGCGGCGACATCGCCAACATGGGCTTCGCGCGCGCCGCCGATGTACCCGTCGTTCTGATCGGCGACATCGAGCGCGGCGGCATCATCGCCAGCCTGGTGGGGACGCAGTGCGTGCTCGAGCCGGAGGACGCGCAAAGGATCGCCGGCTTCATCGTCAACAAGTTCCGCGGCGATCCCGCGATCTTCGCCGACGGCATGACGCTGATCGAGAGCCGCACCGGATGGAAGGCGTTGGGTCTGATCCCCTACTTCGATCGCGCCAACAGCCTGCCTGCGGAGGACTCCCAGTCCCTGTCGGTCGAGCGCGCAGGCGCCTCTGCCGATCGCCCGCTCATCGTGGTTCTAGCCTACCCGCGCATCTCCAATTTCGACGACTTCGACCCGCTTCGCCTGGAGCCCGGCGTGGAAGTCGCGTTCCTGCGTCCGGGAGAGCCGATCCCCGGTGCGGCTGCCCTCGTCATCCTGCCCGGCTCGAAGGCCACCATGGCCGACCTTGCCACGCTACGAGAGACGGGCTGGGACATCGATCTTGCCGCCCATGTCCGCCGCGGCGGCCACGTGCTCGGCATCTGCGGCGGCTATCAGATGCTGGGCCGCGAGATCTCGGACCCGGAGGGCATCGAAGGTCCGCCCGGCGCGACGGCCGGCCTCGGCTTTCTCGATGTCGACACCATTCTTGCCGGAGGCAAGGTTCTGGTCGAAGTAGAAGGAAAGGCGTCGGCCGGCGTGCTCATCAAAGGCTATGAGATGCACGTCGGCAGAACCACGGGGCCAGGATGCCAGGCCCCGATGCTCCGCTTTTCGGACGGGCGCGGCGACGGCGCCACGGCGATGTCAGGCCGCATCGCGGGCTGCTACGTGCACGGGCTGCTGTCGAGCGACGCTTATCGCGCGAAACTGCTCGAGCAGGTCGGCGCACGCGCCTCCGCGCTGAGCTACAAGGATGAGGTGGAGGCGACGCTCGATGCGCTCGCAGCGCATCTCGAGTTGCACGTCGATTGCGACCGCATCCTGGAGCTGGCGAGCAAGACTACCATCCGCCAGGGCTAGTGCCTCCTCACGACAACGAAGGAGGTCGGACAAACCGGCAGCAGCCGATCAATCTTCAGCGCGGCGCGCAGCATCGTCTGATAGGTGCGCACGAACCGGCTGCGGAAGAACTTGCCGAAGGCCATCTCCGGCGTGATGACCAGCATATGCAGAAGCAGGCTTCCGAGCCCACCCAAACGCGTGAGGTCCGCACCAGGAAAGCGCTCGGCGATCATCACCGGCGTATACTGCCGATAGCCGTGCCAGAGGTACGTAAAGAGGGCCGCCCCGGCGGGCACAATATGGATCTCCACGCCGCCAGGCCGCATGAACGCCTCGAACTTCCGGATCAGATCCGCATCCCGCGGAATGTGCTCCAGCGCCGAGAACGAGAACAGCAGATCGACGCTATCGGGCGAGGTCTCGAACGCATGCGCATCTCCCCGCTGAAAGCGCACCGAAAGGTTCGGCGTATCGGTCGCCGCGAAGCGATCCCCGATATCGAGCCCCAGGTAGGAGCCCGAGATGCCAAGATCCGACATGCGACGCGACATGAACCCGGACCCGCATCCAATCTCGACGATGCTGAGCCGGCCGCTCGGCACCAGGCCCGCGAGACGCTCGCTGAGGAAAGCTTCGGTCAGCAGCCGGCTTGGCGACTGCGTGCTGAACGCGGCGATCGATTCCTGAGCGGGAAAGAAGGGCGTCGATTTCGGGCCACGCCCCAACGAGCCGACCAGGCGCCGCAGGTTGAAGAGGAGATAGCGGACGGCCTGCCCAAACGGAAGTCGCTGATCGCCGCTGATCTCTTGTGTCACGCTGTCCCCGACCTCGATGCTGACGCCGAACGCGCCTATCGCCGCTTGGCGACCGACAGCGAGGACCAGATCTCGCCCCATAGCGTCAGGAGCTCGTCGAGCTCGAGGCCGGCCTTTTCGACATCCGCGCGGAACTCGGCCCGCGTGTGCTCGACCTTGTGATCAGGATCCGAGTAGTAGTTGACGCCGAGCTCCTTTCGCATCGGCATCTTCCAGTCCCGCTCGAAGTGCGGCACGCGGATCAGGAAGCGCTGCGCACCCGTGGTGGCGATCAGGGCGGAAAGAAACCCCGGACGGTCGGTGATGTGCTCGAATACATTCGACAGCACGATCACCGTCCACGGTCCCTCTGGCACGGACTTGGTGGCGTCGGATTCGACAAACGAGAGGTTCGGCGGATTGTCGCTGGCGCGTGCCTGCCCCAGGCGCCCCTTATCGTAGTCGACACCAACCACCTTGATGCTCGGATAAGCCCGCGCGATGGAGCGCGCCACGGCGCCATACCCGCAGCCGACATCCAGCACGCTGTCTTTGTCGCTGATCCGCTCGATGAAGAAGTCATGGTAGCGCGTGAGCCGGTGCTTGGGATGCACGCCGTCGCCGGAGACGAGGGCGCGCTCGTTCACGACATGCTCGAGATCGTCCTGGATGGCGAAGAGATTCTTGAGGCCGTTCCTAGCGTCACCCCGCGACTCAAGAACGAACAGGCCTTTGAGATAGAGATGGCGGAAACGCGCGGGGATCAGTTGCCAGATGACCGCCAGGACGTTCGCTGTTTTGAGAAGCAGTGCCTTCATGCCGTCACCGACCCATCCCTGACCAATTGCTCGAACACCGCGCCATGTCGCGCGATCCAATTCTCAAGTCCAAATCTTTCGACGGCGCGCGCGCGCGCCGCGACGGCCATGCCCTCGCGCCGGGCCGTGATCTGCGACAGCCCTTCTGCAATCGCGCGCCCGTCGGGAACGACCGCGCGCTCGAAACTCTCCTCGACCGGCAGGCCGATGCCGGCCTCGGCTCCGACAAGCTCCGGCACACCACCGGAGGCCGAGTACAGCACCGGAAGGCCGGAAGCCATCGCCTCGATGACCACGTTAGGACACGGGTCATTGTGCTTGGTGATGAGGTAGGCGTCGGCAGACCGGTAGATGTCCGGCGCATCCAGGCTGGAATAAGGACCCGTGAAGCTCACGGCATCCTCGATGCCGAGCGCGGCAGCCTTTGCACGCATCTCGGTTTCGACACTGCCTGCAACAGTGCCCGCAATCCTGAGCACGGCATCGAGCCCGCCGCGCCGCGCTTCGGCCACGCCATCAAGGGAGGAGAGAAGACGATAAGCGGTATCCGGTGCTATTTTTCCCGTGACGAGAACGACGAACGGCCCCGACTTTCGCGGCTCGACATTCGGCCGGAAGCGCACCGTATCCGCAGCATTGTAGAGCACCTCGCCCGCACCCGGGCGTGCACCCAAGAACTTGTCCGCACATCGCCGGCAGAACTCCGACTGCCAGAACACGTGGTTGGCCTGGTGGTACGCCGCAGCCATGCGCCGGTTCTCGCGCTCCCAGCCTTCGGGGTACCAGGCGGAGTAGAAAACGCCGTTCTGGTTGAGCACGATGGGAATACCGCGCGCCCGGATGGCGGAGACCACCGCATCGGGCAGATAGAGCGCGTTGGAGAGCAAGTAGACCAGCGAGAACCCGAAGCGCGTGTCGGGAAAGTGCTGCTTGAGAAGACGCGCCTTGACCAAAGGCCCGCCGCCATCGCCGGAGCGGGCACCGCCATAGAAGACCCGCGTCGGCAGGTGCGCCGATGCTGCACCAAGCACCGCCAGCGTCGCGGCGCCGTTGACGAAGCGATAAGCCGTCCGGGCAAAGCCGCCGGCCAAGTCAGGCCTCGCCGGCGAGCAGCGGACGCCATACTTCTTCGAGGTGGCGCCGGCCAACGACGGACCAGTCGGCAACCATCACGGCATCGCGTGCCGCACGGCGCAAGGAGGCGGCTGCCTCCGCATCGCCGACGATTCCGAGCGCCTTGCTCACGATGGCATCCACATCGCCGACCTCGACCAGAGCCCCCGAGACGCCATCGGTGATGAGGTCCGGCGCCATTCCGACTCGGGTGGCAACGACCGGCACATGCGCCGACATGCTCTCCATCACCGCCATAGGTCCGCCCTCCTCGCGGCTAGTCATGAGGTAGAGATCGAGCGCGTGGTAGAGCTTGGCGAGCCCATCGCGATCGGATGCGTAGTGGTGCGCATATCGGATGCCGAGGCGTTCCAACCCCTGCTTGACGTAGCCGCGAGCAGGCCCCGAGAGCAGGACGAAGACCGGGACGTGCCTGGAAAGCTTCTCGACCGCGGCGAGAAAGACGTCCGGCCCCTTGATGAGCTTGGGCTCGAGACCTTCCCCCCAGCCGTTGCCGTCCTTCTGGAACGAGCCGACCACGATCTCGTGCGATGCCACGCCAAAGCGTTGCCGAGCCTCGGCGCGTTCCGATGGCGTGGGAGGCAGGAAGCGATCGGTCTCGACGCCGATCGGGATGCGCACGATCTTGTGGGCGGCAACACCCCACGAGCGCAATCGATCCTGAACGATGGCAGCCGACGCGACAATCTTCGAAAGCCGCGCCTCGCTCCTGAGAAAAGCATCGATATGCCGCGCCACGTCCGGCCCGTCCTCAGGCTTTCCGTGGAAGAACGTGGAAACGAAGCGGCAGCGTGGCGAGAGGTGCCGCCCCCACTCGACCCACTGATACTGCGACCCGAACTCAACCACTCCCGAGGTCAGCGATGCCGGATCGCTGGTGACGTGCGCCGTGCCGGGTGCCAGCGCGTTGGCCGCCTCAGCCGTAAACGTGCCCCACCAACGAATAGCCCAGTCGGCGCGTTCGATCACGATACCGACGGGCGGCCGGGCGACAGGACGAAGCGCCGCCCCCAGACGCTTGGCCCGAGCCTCCGCGCCGCGAATGAGGGGCTTGATGGTGGCCGCAAGGCTCATGTCGCAGCACCTTCCCGTTCGCCACGGATCATACGCTCGACAATCTCTTCGAATCCGACAGTGGGACCCCAACCCAGGCGTTCGCGTGCGCGCCGCGCATCGCCCAGGGAATGCACTATCTCCGACGGTCGGCGCAGCGACGGGTCGAAATCGACATGGTCGCGCCAATCGATGCCGACGACACCAAACGCTGCGGCGACGAACTCCTCC
>NZ_JADZBI010000161.1 GCF_020852195.1 Hyphomicrobium sp.
GCTGGCGGTCAGCTTCCTCATCGCCTGGCTCATCAGCCGGGCCTGCGCGCCGACGGGGGCGTCGCCCATGTCGCCCTCAAGCTCGGCCTTGGGGGTCAGCGCCGCGACGCTGTCGACGACGACGACATCGATGGCGCCGGAGTTCACGAGTGTGTTGGTGATCTCAAGCGCCTGCTCGCCGGCGTCCGGCTGGGAGACGAGCAGATCCTCGATCTTGACGCCGAGCTTCTTGGCGTAGGTAGGGTCGAGCGCATGCTCGGCATCGACGAAGGCGCAGGTACCGCCCCGCTTCTGGGCTTCCGCGATCACCTGCAGCGCGAGCGTGGTCTTGCCCGAGCTCTCGGGGCCGTAGATCTCGATGACGCGGCCGCGCGGCAGGCCGCCGATGCCGAGCGCGATGTCGAGCCCGAGCGAGCCGGTCGAGATCGCCTCGATGTCCATGGAGCGCTCGTTGGCGCCCAGGCGCATGATCGAGCCCTTGCCGAAGTTCTTATCGATCAGCTCCAGCGCATGCGCGAGCGCCTGCGCCTTGTTCTTGTCCATGCTACCCCCCTCGACGACGCGCAGCTCCGGCTTGGTCATGTGGCACCTTATGGCATGTTAGCGGTTGATGGGCGACTCGACGCTTTGGATAAGTTGTACACGTTTTGTTCTCCGTGTAAAGCGGACTGTCTCGTGTCTTAACGCCCCTTTAGGCCGGAGCCGGCGATGGTGGGCGTTCGAGCCCAGCCCGGTTTGCGCTGTCCATGTTCCAAGTTCTCGCCATAGCCTCGAATGCCCTCGTCGTGCAGGGCCGAAAGCTCAGCGACATCGCGTCGGCGATCGCCGCCACGGATGCTACGCCGAGCAGCGGCGGAAGCGCCCCCGACAGCCCCGCCGCTGTGCGCATCGGCTCGCTGCCGGTCGGCGATCCCGTCGAGAACATGGTGTCGCTCAAGGAGGTGGAACTCGCCTACCGCATGAACGCGGCCGTGATCCAGGTCGCCGACGAAATGTTCGATGCGCTTCTCGACACGATCCATTCCGACGAGAGATGATCCCGCCGCGACGCGCCGTTATCCTCGGCCGGAGCGTCGCCAAGGAAACTCTTCCGCTCGCGTCGGGGTTGTCATGAGACAATCGGAGACGCGTCATGGAGAACGAGACTTTCAATCTGTCGCTGCGTCGCTTCCTCAAGGAGGTCGGCATCTCCTCGCAGCAGGAAATCGAGCGTATCGTACGCGAGCACGCTCTGGCGGGACACGGGCAGCTCAAGGTGCGCATGCTGCTCACCGCCGAGGGCACAGATCTTCATCACGAGGTGGCGGGTGCCATCGATCTCGGGTGAGGCCGATGCGCCTCTCATCGGATTACGCCGAAATGTACGCTTTCGTCGTTATGATCATGCTCAACGGCACGCCCCAATACTTCATCATGGAGCGGGGCCTCTCGGCGGCCGAGTGCCGGGACCTGGCCGCGCGTCCCGACAGCGGCCTTCGTATCGACGGCCGGCCCGTCTCCGGCGAGAACCGCTGCATCCCCGAGGCGGAGCTGCCCGAGCCCGAGGTGCCGTCCTGACAAAGAGCCCGCGCTAGAGCCGGACCTTCCGGATTCGCGTCCTTCCCCTCTACGGCTGTTGCGACTGGAGACGATGCATGCGCGGAGACTGGCGTGGGTCCCGACCTGCGTCGGGATGACGTCGAAAGGAGGCAAGCCGCTCGCCACACACGCAAAGTCATGCCGGCCGGCACCCACGCAAGCTTCCACAAACGCAACGTCGGCACGATCCTCGCAATAGCGCGCGAGGGAGATCGTTTAGGAGACAACAGCGTGTCCGTATGATCGGAGAAGGTGCTAGCCGCGCGGGGGGCGGCGGCGCTCGTTGAACCAGGCGCGGTACTCGCTCATCTTCACGCGCTGCGCGTCGGGTGCGCGGCGCTTGCACGTCGCCGCCTCCTCGCTGCCCTCCGGCGCGCCCCAGCGCAGCTCGACGCAGTCGTTCAGGTTGTAGGCCATCTCGAGCGCGCCGATGCGCTCGAGCACGTCCTCGAGCGTCAGCGACCACTCGGAGCCGTCGCTGCGCGTGTAGGCGAACTTGCGCGTGGCAAGCTCGGAGGCGAGACGGCTCTCGAGGCCCGCCTTCACGTCGGCCGCGCTCTTCCCCTGCGGCATCGCATAGCGCTCAGGGCGGCGCGCGACACGATCGGGGAAGGTGCGCACCACGTCGATGGCGATCAGGAGACGCAGGTCGCGCGAGGGCGTCGCGAAATCCTCCCACGCGCCGGTGGTCTCGAAGATCGAGGCCCCATCCGGCATGGCCACCTCGGCGCCGCCGCCGGCCTGGTACTTGCGCCCGTTCTCGACCGACGTGACGCGCGCCTTCACCTGCTCCTCGAGCGCCGTGAGCGCCTCCGTCAGCTCGCGCTCGGGATCGAGCGGCGACGGCGACATCACCTCGTCCATGCGATCGTAGAAATCCTCGATGGCAAGCTCGGCCTGATCGAGCGAGAAATCGCCGTACTCGGCGTGCTTTCCGATCTCGGCGTTGGCGAGGCGCCGGAGGCCGCCCTTGCCGCGCACGACCGGGCGGAAGCGCTTGAAGCCGGGGCTGCCGAGTGCGGGGGCCTGAGCGAACAGGAAGTTGCCGCGCCAGAAGCGCTTCCTCGCGATCGTGCCGTCGGGCTGGCCGTCAACGGCGAGCAGAACGCCCGCCGCGCCGTCCGTCTGCGCCACGCGCTTGGCGAGCACGAGAATGTGTCCGTAGGGGTCGGCGTAGACCGTGCCGGGTCGCAGCGTCTCCGCTTTCAGCGGCACCGGGTAATAATCGGTGTTCTCGTCGGCGGCCATGGTGCGGCCGTTGCCGGAATGGACGCCGTTGGCGACCGTAGTGCGGATGTAATAGCCGAAGCCCGGTACGAGACCTTTCGGTTTCTGCGGAAGCCTGGCGACCGAGGGCGAGGCGGGCGGCGCACCGAAGAGGCTGAACAGGCCGCCTTCGGCCGCGACCTGCTGCTCGGCGGGCGGCGCGGGCGGTGGCTCCTGGTTCTCGATGTCCCACCACTGCGTGCACCTCGGCGGCTTGCCGCCGCCGCCGCGCGTGCATTTCCCGTAGCCGAACGGCAGGCCCATCTTGAACGCGAAATAGGCGCGCAAGGTGTAAGGCAGGTCGGCGCAGTCGGGGCGGATGATGAGCCCCTTCTCGTCCTCGCGCAGGCCCAGATGGTTGAACAGGATATTGCGCGAGCGGTCGCGCAGCACGTCATGGAGTGCGGGCCACGACGGCGCCTCTTCGAGCGGCGCGTCGAACAGCATCTCGATCCATGCGGAATAGAGATTCTCGTTCGCCAGGCTCCAGGCGCCGCGCACCGGCCAGATGCTCTTGCTGGAGCCGGCCGGTCCAGGCGGCTTCTTGCGCGCGACGGCGATCTCGTGTGTGAGCGTGCTGCACTCCCCCGCCGCGCCGGCACGTGCGAGCTTGGCGCTCCATTTGCCCGCGGCGGGTGCCGCGATCTCGGCGGACCAGAAGTAGGGCGGGCCGCCGTGGCGTGCGGCCGAGGTTACCGCGACGCTGCCGTCTGGCGCGACCAGCGACAGCTCACCCTCGACCGGCTTCTCGGTGGTGAAGACGACGCGCAGCGGCGTGCCTTTCCACGGTCCGATCGGGGAAGCAAGCACGGAAACCCCGAACGCGTCCTCGCAGGAGGCGGACTGGTCCTTGGTCTCGGCGGTCGCGACCGGAGCGCGCGACACCGCGGCGACAAGCAAAACTGCTGTCGCAACAGCGGCATAACGGCGTGCAGCCCACACGCGTGCCTCCCGGGTCATCCCTCGACGGATTGAACAGTATTGTGACGGGTTTGGCTGAAACGTGGCGAAACCGGCCCGGCTCACCTCGGGGAGATGACCTCGGGAGCCCCTGGCCGGGCCATGACCAGCAAAAAACCGCGTTCGCAATTGCAGCACGGCCGCCGGCTGCCAGGCCACAGACGCGTGGCCTTTCGCGGCATGTCGGCGGGCACGCCGACATGCCCGACCATGATCCGGCTAGCGGGCGAGTTGCTCCTTCACCTTGGCGGCGAGCTGGGGCAGCGAGAACGGCTTCGGCAGAAAGGCGAACTGCTCGTTCTTGTCGAGGCTCGTCTCGAAGGCCTCGTGCGGGTAGCCCGAGACGAAGATGATCTTGAGGTGCGGGTTCTTCTTGCGCAGCTCCTTGAGCAGCGTCGGCCCGTCCATTTCCGGCATCACGACGTCCGAAACCACGATGTCGATCTTGTCATCGTACTTGGCCATCACCTCCAGCGCCTCGACGCCGGTCGAGGCCTCGAACACCTCGTAGCCCTGGCGCTTCAGCGCGCGCACCGCGAACGAGCGCACGACGTCCTCGTCCTCGACTAGCAACACGCGGCCCGAGCCGGTCAGGTCCTGCGGACGCTCCTTTTTGGCCATCTTCGGCGCCAGGATCTCGTCCTCGTTGTCCGGCATGTAGCGGGGCAGGTAGACGCGGAACGTGGTGCCGCGACCAAGCACGCTCTCCGGGTAGATGAAGCCGCCGGACTGTTTGACGATGCCGTAGACCGTCGCCAGGCCGAGGCCGGTGCCCTTGCCGACGCCCTTGGTGGTGAAGAACGGCTCGAACACTTTCGCCATCACCTCAGGCGACATGCCGGAGCCGGTGTCCGTCACCTCGACCAGAACGTATTCGCCGACGACCATGCCGTGATGGGTGAGCTTCTGGCTCTCGCGCTCGGTCACGTTGCGCGTGGTGATGCTCAGCGTGCCGCCGTCGGGCATTGCGTCGCGCGCGTTGACGGCGAGGTTGATCACCACCTGCTCAAACTGGGTGCGGTCGGTCTTGACGTACCAAAGATCGCGTCCCGTCGGCATCTTGAGGTCGATGGTCTCGCCGATCGAGCGCTTGAGCAGCGGCGCGAGGTCGCCCAGCACCTCGCCGAGCTGCAGGGGCTCGGTCTGCAGCGTCTGGCGGCGCGAGAAGGCCAGCAGCTTCGCCACCAGACCCGCCGCGCGGCTCGCGCTCGAGCGGATGTTCATGATGTCCTTGTGGGCGGGGTCCGTCGGTCGGTGCGTCTGCAGGAGCAGATCGGAGAAGCCGATGATCGCTGTCAGCACGTTGTTGAAATCGTGGGCAATGCCGCCGGCGAGCTTGCCCACCGCCTCCATCTTCGAGGACTGCGCGAATTTCGCCTCCAGTGCCTTCTGCTCGGTGGCATCGATCAGGTAGAGGATGGCGGCCTCGCGGGCGTCCTTGGCCTGGGTCAAAGGCGCGCTGTAAAGGCGGCGCGAGAACTCGCTGTTGGGGCCGACCGTGATCTCGACCGGCGCCGGGCTCAGGGTGCCGGAGAGCGCGTGGCGGAGCGCGCCTTCGACGGCCGCGCGTGTATCGGCATCGGCGAAGCGGCACAGCACGTCGGCGGCGGGCGAGCCGACGGCCGCCGAGCCCTCGGGGATCATGCGCGCGAAAGCGGCGTTGGTGCTCATGAGCCGACCATCGGCACCAATGGTGGCGATGCCGAACGGCGAGGACTGGAGGAAGCGCGCGAACCGCGCCTCGGCGGCGGCGGGGCCGTCCTCGGCGGCTCCGCCTTCGCGACGGACGGCGGCGATCAGAAGCCCGCCGGCATTGTCGCGGCGCGCGAAGAAGCGCAGCGGCACGGTCGCGGCCTTGTCGATGGACACGTCGAGGTCGACGCCCTGGCCGGTGGTGTAGAAGGCCGCAGCGGCATTGGCGATCAGCTCCGCCCCCTCGGGCGTGACGATGTCGGTGAGCTTCAGGGCGCGGTTGGAGAGACTCTGCGGCTCAAGGCCGAGCCAGCGCAGCAGCGTGGCGTTGAGGCGGCGCACGGCCCCGCGGCTGTCGACCTCCATCAGGCCCGCCGGCAGGCTGTCCATACGCTCAAGCGTAGCCTCGAGGGTCGCGACGGCGCTGACCTGACTCGCCCGCTCGGCGGTGACATCGGTGATAGTCCACAGCGACATGGGTCCGAGCTCGCGGTCGTGGCCCGGCACGAAGCACGGACGCTGGGCGACGCGGAAGAGCTGCGGGGGGCGGCCCTCGCTGCGGATCTCGATCTCCTCGCGCCAGGGCTCGCGGCGGGAGGCAGCGCGCTCAAGGCGGAAGTAGGCGGCGGCCGCGCGCGGATCGCCAGCGAACAGGCTTTCGAGCGCGTTGATCTCGCCCGCCGCCGTGACACCGACCATCTCGGCCAGCGCGCGATTGGCGTAGAGCGGGCGTCCGTCGCGGCGGGTGACGAGCAGGCCGTCGTCGAGGCTGTTGGCGAAGGCGCGCACGAGATCCTCGTCGCGCACTCGCTCGCCGATGCGCACGTGGCCGGCCGCGTAGCCGAAGGCAGCAAAGAGGCCCAGCATGGCGAGCACGGCGAGCAGCGTCAGCAGCAGCGGCTCGCCGGCCGGCGAGGCGACGAGCGCAAGTACCAGCGCGCCGGCGGCCATGGAGGCCGCGACGATGGGAATGGCACCGGGCTCGCGGACGCCGCCAGGAAGGGCGTGGGCATCCACCCTGCCGGGCCGGATCTGACCGGGTCGGGGCTGGCGGACCTCGCTATCGCTCATGAAGGCGAAAGCTATCTGATTCTCAGGCTTGGCCGGTTCCGGCGCCTGAAGGGATACTCTGGTACTCATACGCTTACGCTACGCCCGTGTCGTGACTTCCTGGGAGCGCCCGGTTACCGGAGGTTGCCCATCGGCGACCGCGCGCTCAGTCCGCCCATCCACAGTTCGATCAATAGGGTTAAAATGGCATGAATTCCGCGCTATAGGGGCTCATGACAGCGGCTTTCTAGGGGACGCGTGGGGCACTCCCGCGCGCTAAGTTGATGTGGGACATGCTCTTCTATCTCGCGATCGTGCTGTTCCTGGCGGTCGCCATGATCGGCGGGGCGTTCGTCTTGCGTCAGTATCTCGGCGGCGCGGGTCCGGTGCAGGCGGTGAGCGCGCTGTTCGGGCCCAAGCCGCTCAGGCGGCGGCTCTCGGTGACCGAGCAATTCAATCTCGACAACCGGCGTCGCCTCATCCTCGTCCGGCGCGACAACGTTGAGCACCTGATCATGACTGGCGGGCCGGTCGACATCGTGCTCGAAACGGGCATCGGCGTTTCGGAGGAGGCGGTGCCCGGCGCGGCCGCGCCTCAGCGCGTCGATCCGACCCTCGCGTGAGGATCGAGACGGTGGCGATCAATCGCGTCGATTGATCCGCCGAACATTTCCTGATGTCGAGGACGATCGATGGTTTCGGCAGGGCTCCGACTTCGCTTGAACGTGCTGCGATCGGCCGCGCTGGCGCTGGCAGCTCTCGCCTGCGCATCGGCCGGGTTTGCGCAGCCGCCGCCCGCTCCGCAGCAGAATGCACCGGCCCAGCAGCCCGCGCCCGGAGGCGCTGTGCCGCAAGGAGCGGACACGCAGGCAGCGCCGGCCGAGCAAACCCCACCCGAACCCACGCCGCCCCCGCCCGTGCTGACGCCCGCCGAGCAGCGCGAGCTCGAAGAGATCGTAAGCCCGGTCGCAAAGATCCGGGGCGATCTTGAAAAGCTCGAGAAGGCGGTGGAGCGCAACAAGCAGAGCGACGAGGAACTGGCGCGCCTCAACGGCGAGCTGATCGATGTGTTCCGCGCCACTGCGGCCACGCGCGACGCGTTGCGGCCACGATCGGAAGCGCTCGCGCAGCAGATCGAGAAGCTCGGTCCGGCGCCCGAGAAGGACGCCACCGAGTCGGGCGAGGTGGCGACGGAGCGGGCTCGTCTCAACGCCTTGTCAGCCGAGATCGACGGCGCGCTCAAGAATACGGAGCTCCTGTTCGTGCGTGCGCGCCAGTTGCGCGTGACGCTGCAGGCGGCGCGCCAGGAGCTGTTCGCGAACCAGCTCTTCAGGCGCACGCTCTCCCCCGTCGCGCCGACCATATGGCGCAAGCTGATCAACGAGGCGCCGGTCGCGGTACGCCAGCTAGGCGACACGCTCGCGAGCTGGATCACGCTCGCGAAAAGCAAGTGGGGCGCGCTCGTCGGGCTGGTCGGCGGCGTCATCGTGCTGTTCGTCCTGCTCAAGGCCCTTGTCGGATGGATCCTCGCCCGGCGGCTCGACCGGCCGCGCGACGAGCCGAGCTTCTTCGTGCAGGCCGCGACCATCGGCTGGGTGGCGCCGCTGCTGGCGCTGCCGGCGTTGGCCGCGTTGCAGGTGCTCGGCGTCGGCCTCGACTGGCTCAAGCTCCTGACGCTCGAAGTCGGACAGATCGCCGAGAAGGCCTTTCCTGCGCTCTACGTCTTCGTAGGCGTCGCGGCGCTCACGCGCGCCATGCTGCAGCCGCGCCGGGCGGCCTGGCGCCTGGTCGACCTGTCCACGCCCGCCGCGTACACGCTGACGCGGATCATCACGCTCATCGCCGCGGTGTTCGCCGCCGACCTCATCCTGCAGGAAGCCATCCGGCGCCTGTTCCTGCCGTTCTCCGTCAACATCATGGAGACCGCGCTGGCCAGCATCGCCATCGGCGTCCTGATGCTCAAGCTCGTGCGCACCCAGTTCGAGCCCAAGTCGGTGACGACCGGCGTGCGCAGCCAGCCCCAGCGCGACGGTGCGATCGCCGGGGCGAGCGCCACGCGCTCTCGGCTCCGGCCCTACCTCATCAAGCTGCCGATCCTTGCCGTCGCGCTCGTGATCCTGGCCGCCCCGCTCCTCGGCTACGTCGGCCTCGGGCGGTTCATCACGCAGCAGGTGATCTTCACCGGCAGCGCCATCGCGGTGATCCTCGTCTTCCATCTGGGCATTCGCGCGCTGCTCGGGGCGCCCGGCACCGGCATCAAGCCGTTCGCCACCGTGCTCGAGGAGAAGGTCGGGCTCGGTGCCGGCCAGAGCAGCCTTCTCACGCGCGCGCTCTCGATCCTGCTCAACGCGGCGCTGGCGCTGGCGGCGCTGCCGCTCCTCCTCATCACCTGGGGCTACACGCCGCAGGAGGCGCTCTACTGGATGCGCGCGGCGGTGTTCGGCTTCCAGATCGGCGAGTTCCGCATCTCGCTGGCGCGCATCCTGCTCGCCGCCGCGCTGTTCTTCGCGCTCGTCTTCGCGACGCGCCTGGCGCAGCGCTGGATCGACAGAGGCGTGGCACAGTCCCGGCGCATCGACCAGGGCATCGCCAATTCGATCCACACGGCTGTCGGATACACGGGCTTCATCATCGCCGGGCTCGCCGCCATCTCCTATGGCGGGCTCGACATCACCAACTTCGCCATCGTCGCCGGTGCGCTCTCGGTCGGCATCGGCTTCGGCCTGCAGTCGATCATCAACAATTTCGTATCGGGCCTGATCCTGCTCGTGGAGCGGCCGATCAAGGTCGGCGAC
>NZ_JADZBI010000162.1 GCF_020852195.1 Hyphomicrobium sp.
CTTGTCGCGGAAATCCTCAGCGACCGTGAGGCCCGACAGCGCGACACGCATGCGCGCGCCCGGCGGCTCGTTCATCTGGCCGTACACGAGCGCGCACTTGGAGCCCTTGGTCGAGCCGTTGTTCTTCTTCGGGTCCACGTTGACCTTGGACTCGATCATCTCGTGGTAGAGGTCGTTACCCTCGCGCGTGCGCTCGCCGACGCCGGCGAACACCGAGTAGCCGCCGTGCGCCTTGGCGATGTTGTTGATCAGCTCCATGATGAGCACGGTCTTGCCGACGCCGGCGCCGCCGAACAGGCCGATCTTGCCGCCCTTGGCATACGGCGCCAGCAGGTCGACGACCTTGATGCCGGTGACCAGGATCTGCGCTTCCGTCGCCTGATCGGCGAAGGCAGGTGCCGGCTGGTGGATGGCGCGCACGGCGTTGGTATTGACCGGCCCGGCTTCGTCGACCGGCTCACCGATCACGTTGATGATGCGCCCGAGCGTCTCCTCGCCGACCGGCACCGAGATCGCCGCACCGGTGTCGACGACCTCCTGGCCGCGCACGAGGCCTTCGGTGGAGTCCATGGCGATCGTGCGCACCGTGTTCTCGCCGAGGTGCTGCGCAACCTCGAGAACGAGGCGGTTGCCTTGGTTCTTGGTCTCGAGCGCGTTCAGAATCTCCGGCAGATGTTCGTCGAACTGCACGTCGACGACAGCGCCCATGACCTGGCGAACCTTACCTACCTTGCTTGCCATTTTTCTCTCCAGCCAAAATGCTCAGGCGACCGTGAGCGTCACGGGAATGTTCCCGCGCGTCGCCTTTGAATAGGGACAGATCGTATGCGCTTCCTCGACCAGGGCCTGAAGCGCGGCCTTGTCTGCGCCGGGAAGCGAAACCTTGAGATCGACGGCGAGCGAGAAGCCGTCGTTCGTGTGGAGCGTCACGTCGGCGGTGACCTTTGCTGCCTGACCGTCGAGACCATGCTTTTTCGCGAGCACGAGGATCGCCTGCCCGAAGCACGCCGAGTATCCGGCGGCGAAGAGCTGCTCGGGATTGTGGCCTTCGCCCGACCCGCCGAGATCCTTGGGCAGCGCCATGGCGAGCGCGAGCTTGGTGTCTTCGACAATCGTGCGGCCGTCGCGGCCGCCTTTGGTCGTCGCTGTTGTCTTGTAGGCCATCGTCACCTCCTCGCGGCTGATCTCAGAGCGCTTCCGCGCCCGAGATGATCTCGATGAGTTCCTTGGTGATGTTCGCCTGCCGCTGCCGGTTGTACTTGATGGTCAGCTTGTTGATCATCTCGCCGGCGTTGCGCGTCGCGCTGTCCATGGCGCTCATGCGCGCGCCCTGCTCGGAGGCCGCGTTCTCGAGCAGGCCCCGGAAGATCTGCGTCGAGATGTTGCGCGTAAGCAGGTATCCGAGGATCTGCTCCTCGTCGGGCTCGTATTCGACTACGGCTCGCGCGCTGTCGCCCTGCGCTGCAGCAGCACCTCCCTCTGGCAGCTTCGCCGGAATGAGCTGAAGCGCCGTCGGCTTCTGCGTGATCACGCTCTTGAACTCCGAGAAGTAGAGCGTCGCCACGTCGAACTCACCCGCTTCGAACATGGCGAGCACTTTGCCCGCGATCTCCTCGGCGTTGCCGAACCCGAGCTGCCGCACGCCGCGCAGGTCGAGCCGCTCGACGATGTTGCGCCCGAGGTCGCGCCGCAGGTTGTCGGCGCCCTTGCGGCCTACCGTCAGGATCTTGACCGTCTTGCCTTCGGCGATGAGCCGCTGCGCATCCGCGCGCGCGAGCTTGGCGATGTTGGAGTTAAAGCCGCCGCAGAGGCCGCGCTCGGCGGTCATGACGATCAGGAGATGCGTCTGCTCGCGTCCCGTGCCGACAAGCAGCGGCGAGGCATTGTCGCGGTTGGCGCTCTGGCCGAGGGTGGCGAGCACGGTATCCATGCGCTCCGCGTAGGGACGCGCGGCGGTCGCCGCCTCCTGCGCGCGCCTGAGCTTCGCCGCGGCCACCATCTGCATGGCCTTGGTGATCTTGCGCGTCGCCTTGACGGACGAGATCCGGTTTCTGAGATCCTTCAAGCTCGGCATGGCGCCTTGCTACCCTTGTTTTCTTCGGCTCCCCTCCCTGTCATCCCGGCCGAGCGGCGAAGCCGCGAAGAGCCGAGACCCAGGGGCAGCAGTCTCCCAGGTGGCCCTGGGTCCCGGATCGTGCTGACGCACGTCCGGGATGACACATGGCGCTAGGCCACGAAGTTCTTCGCGAAATTGTCGAGGAACGCGACGAGCTTCTTCTCGGTCTCGTCCGAGACCGCCTTCTCGGCGGCGATCGCCGACAGGATCGACTTCTCGTCGCGCAGTGCCGTGAGCAGGCCCGCCTCGAACTTGCCGACCGCCGGGACGGGCAGCGGATCGAGGTAGCCGCGCGTGCCGGCGAAGATCACCGCCACCTGCTCCTCCATCTTGAGCGGCGAGAACTGCGGCTGCTTCAGGAGCTCCGTGAGGCGCGCGCCGCGCGCGAGCAGCTTCTGCGTCGCCGCGTCGAGGTCGGAGCCGAACTGCGCGAACGCCGCCATCTCGCGATACTGCGCCAGCTCGCCCTTGATCTTGCCGGCGACCTGCTTCATCGCCTTGGTCTGCGCCGAGGAGCCGACGCGCGACACCGAGAGGCCGACGTTCACGGCCGGCCGGATGCCCTGATAGAAGAGGTCGGTCTCGAGGAAGATCTGCCCGTCGGTGATCGAGATCACGTTGGTCGGAATGTAGGCCGACACGTCGTTGGCCTGCGTCTCGATGACGGGCAATGCCGTAAGCGAGCCCTTGCCGGCGGCGTCGCCAAGCTTCGCGGCGCGCTC
>NZ_JADZBI010000163.1 GCF_020852195.1 Hyphomicrobium sp.
CCCAGCGAACGATGGGTGTCCCAAGCCTCGCCCGCCAAGCCTCGACGACGAATTGCCGGACCAAGCCTCGCCCGAGCCCACGGCGCGCGTGCGGCCGCGCATTCCTCACGATCGAGCGTGCCGAGACCGCGAGCACCCAGGTGAAGAGCGCGGTGAGCACGGCGTCGGGCCGCAAGAGGCGTCGGGCCGCAAGAGGAACGTGCGGTCCTGAGTCCGCACCGGAGCCCACGTCAACATCCGTTCCGTCATGGCGATCGACTGATCTCGCGTACTTGCGACGACGAATTGCCGGATCCGGCGGGCGGAGGGTGGCCGCAGCGCACCGTGAACCTCCTTCCGCGCATGAAATCGTACCGCTGCTTCTGAGCGTGCAAGGCGCGCCGCCGGGCGGCGCGAGCGAGGCCGAAATGAGCATGTATGCCTATGGAGCCTCGCTGCTCCATGGCGGAAGATCGGCTCATGCGAGCTCTCTACCTCTGGGCCGGCGCCCTCGTCGCCGTCGCTTGCAGCTCGGGCCCCTTCCGGCAGCCGCCCCCGCCGGCGGGGGCCGCATCGAGGAGGATCGGCTCGCGCGGCGGCACCGTCGCCGTGCGCGATCGCAGCTCACCGCTCTACGGCGTGACCGTCCACATCCCGCCCGGCGCGCTCCGCAGCGAGACCCAGATCGAGATCCGCCCCTCCACGCTGCCGCATGACTCCAACGCGCTCCTCGCCGGGCCGGCCTTCGAGCTCCTGCCGCGGGGCACCACCTTCGCGCAGCCGATCACCGTCGTCCTCCCGGTCTACGACGGCATCACCGACCTCACCGACGTCACCGCCGGCTACCTCGACGAGGACAGCCAGCCGATCCGCTGGGTGCGCCTGGTCACCGCGGCGCAGGTCGGCTTCGCCGATCCCGTCGCGCAGGTCGGGATGGAGGTCACCCTCTCGGTCGACCACTTCACGCACTTCGCACCGATGTACGCGTTCTTCGTACCGATCACGGTGGAGAGCGACATCTCCCCCGAGTTCCAGGCCGAGATCCTCGGCGTCCGGCCGTTGAGCGAGCTCACCCATGGCTACAGCTTCGTCACGCCCCTCGAGGGCCTGATGGGGCTGACACACAGCCTCGCCGATCCGCTGCCCGCCATGTTCGAGGTGGTCGACGGCAGCTACATGGTCCGCATCCGCAGCGGCAACGACGAGCGCTGCGTGGCGGTCACGACGCCGGGCCCGTCCCCGTTCGTGCGCGCCACCGCCACCAGCCCTCGCTGTAACGAGCGCCCGACCGCCACCCTCCAGGCCTCGACCACCCTGATCCGCCGCGACGGCAGGGTCGAGCTCACCGGCGGCGCCACCAGCGCCTCGGGCGGGCAGCTGACCTACTACTGGAACGCGACCGGCGGCGTGCTCAACGATCGCGAGGGCGTGATGGCCTCGGGCCAGAGCGTGACCAGCAGCTGGCGCCCGACCAGGACCGGCACCTTCGACATCTACTTCACGGCCTACGACGAGAACGGCCTCTTCGGCGAGGGCCGCGTGACGATCGTCGTGCGCGGCAACGACCGGCCCGAGATCGTCTCCTTCCTCGCCACGCCGATCCGCATCGGCCAGGGCGCACCGGAAGGAGCGCGCACCTCCGTCCGGCCGCTCTCGATGGGCGACGCCGAGGCCGGCCTCACGCTCTTGAGCGTCATCGCCACGGATCCCGATGACGATGTGCTCTCGTACTTCTGGTGGCACGGCCTGCCCGGCAACTACTTCAACCCCCTGACCGGCGATGTGCTCGGTCGCGATCCGATGACCGGCCTGGCCACCGACACCGTGACCGGGATGCCCTACACCGCCGACACGGTCCTCTACATGGCTCCCCCCGAGAGCTGGCTCTGCGAGGGCCTCCCGCTCGGCATGTGGCTCGGCCTGCACGTGACCGCGAGCGACGGCTATGCCGTCGATCGTTCCTGGGTGATGGTCGGGATGGAGTGCATCGTCGGACCTCCCCCGGGCGCCAACGACGGCTCGCATTGCTACCGCCCGGCGCCGGCCTGGGAGAACATGGATAGCAATGGCGCCTTCTGCTACGGCGTGCCGGGCCCCTTCGCTGACTGGATCTCGGTCGAGTGCAACGTCGGCACCTCTCGGGCCGGGGGCGGCCCCTGCCCAGGCGGCCCCACCGCCGGTGCGTGCGTGGACACCAACGCGCCCGAGGGCTCCATCGGCACCGATGTCTACTACGGCCTCGACGCCACTCAGGCCGAGGCGGCTCGCGTGGCGCGCTGTACCGGTGCGGACGAGGTCTGGATCTACCCCTACATGCCCTAGCAGGCCGCGCCAGCAGCCTGCCCCCTGCCCCTGCCCCAACTCAGCAGCAGCTGGCCGCGCCAGCGGCCTGCCCCTTGCCACTGCCCCTCCGTACTCCGGATCAGAGAGGATGAGCGCATGCGCGTCGTGATCGCCGACGACCACCCGCTGATGCGCTGCGGCCTCGCCGGCACGATCGATGCGCTCCCGGGCTTCGAGGTCGTCGCCGAGGCCGAGGACGGCCTCGCCGCGCTCGACGCCATCCGCGAGCACCGCCCGGCGATCGTCGTGGTCGATGTGGCGATGCCGCGCCTCGACGGCCTCGAGGTGCTGGCGCAGGCCATGACCTGGGCCGACCCGCCCCGCTTCATCGTGCTGACCATGCACGAGGACCTCGTGGCCCGCGCCGTCGCCACCGGCGCGCTCGGCTACCTTCTGAAGGAGGACACCACCAGCGAGATCGAGCCCTGCCTGCGCGCGGTGGCCGAGGGCAGGCGCTACCTCAGCCGCCGCCTTCCGCCTGGCGCGCTCGAGGCCGAGAGCCCCTCCGCCGCCACCTTGCGCGCGCTCTCCAGCAGCGAACGCCGCGTCCTTCGCCTCGTCGGCCGCCACATGACGAGCCGCGAGATCGCCGGCGTGCTCAAGGTCAGCCACCGCACGGTGCAGAACCACCGCGCCAACATGGTCAAGAAGCTCGAGCTCGGTGGCTCGGCGGCGCTGCTGCGCTTCGCGCTGGCCAACCTCAAGGAGCTGGAGCGCGACATCTAGCTCTCGGAAGAAACGCTAGACCCTAATCGAGCGCGTAGCGCTTGATTAGGGTCTAGCTAGATGGGCACCGCCGCCCGCACGCACGTGCCGCCGCCCTCGGCCTCGCCGATCTCGACGCTGCCCCCGATGGCCTGCGCGCGCTCGCGCATGCTGGTGGTCCCGAGGCCGGCCGGCGCCCCCGGCCCGCAGCCGTCGTCCTCCACGATCAGCTCCAGCACGTCGCCGGCCCGCCTCAGGGCCACGATGGCGCTCGAGGCGCCCGAGTGGCGCACCACATTGGAGAGCGCCTCTTGCAGGATGCGATGCAGGTGGAGCTCGGCAGCCGCGGGCAGGACGCCGTCGACCTCGGCGACCACCACCTCGGGCTCGATGCCGGCCGCCGAGAGCGTGCGATGCGCGGTCGACCGAACCGCCTCCGAGAGCCCCAACCGATCGAGCTGGTGCGGGTGGAGGTCATGGGCCATGGCGCGCGCGTCGGCCAGGCTCTCGCGCGCCAGCTCGAGCAGCGAGGCCTCCTTGGCCTTGCCGAGCTCGCTGGCGAGCAGCGTCAGCTTCTGGCCGAGCCCATCGTGCAGCTCCTGCGCGAAGCGCCGCCGCTCGCCGTCCTGCGTCGCCAGCAGGCGCTGCCCGAACGCCCGCTGCTCCTCGAGCAGGCGCGACTGCGCGGCGTCCTTCTGCTCGCGCAAGAGGTTGATACGGTCGGCCAGCGCGAACGAGATGACCAGCGCCTCGATAGCGACGCCCAGCTTGACCGCGTGCTCGGTCAGCAAGCTCCGGCCGATCAGGTGCATCGAGCGCACGCCAAAGAGCACCGCGCCCGGGAAGATGAACGCATGGCCGATGAAGAGGTAGCGGGAGGGCCGCCAGCCGCGCCGCGCCGTGAGCAAGAGCGGGATGGCGTGGTAGAGCATCACCGGGAGCGTCACCGTCGAGAGCAGGATCACGACCGGTTGGTAGGCCACCCACGAGAGCGGCACGAGCGCGAGGAAGAAGAGGGCGCAGGCGCCGGTCACCTTTGCCAACCGCGGGGTCAGCTCGGGCATGTTGGCCATCAGGCGCAGGCCGAGCAGGCCAAAGCCGAAGGTGGACGCGAGAAACACCGGCGCCGCGACCTGGGCCCAGCCCGGCGAGCTCGGCCAGAGGTACATCGACGCGTGCCCCTCGAAGGCCGCGGTGAAGAGCGCGAAGCTGGCCAGGTAGAGAACGTAGAAGGCGTAGGCCCGATCGCGGAGCGCGAAGAAGAGGAAGAGGTTGTAGAGCGCCAGCGCGGCCAGAAACGCGTAGAACGCGCCGAGCAGGATCTGCGTGTCGTTCAGGTAGCGCTCGAACGCGTCGAGCCGCCAGAGCCGGAGCGGCGCCAGCACGGAGCCCTGCGTCCGGATGCGGGCGTAGAAGGGATCGCTGCCTCCGCGCGGGACCGAAAAGACATGGGTCGGCGCGCGCATCGGGCGCTCGGCGAAGGAGAGCGCGTCGCCCGACCGCACCTCGCGCCATCGCTCGCCTTCCCGCCAGTAGACGCGGATGTCGTCGGTCTCGGCGAACGCCTGCTCGAGGACCCAGCGTCGAGCTTCGGGCACGGCGAGCGAGCCCCGCAGCCAGAACGCCGATCGCGAGTAGCCGAAGGAGGGCTGCGAGGTATCGACGGGAGCGAAGGCCTCGTCGCCGAGGCACGCCACCTCGTCGATCGTCTGGCGCCCGCTCGGATCCTCGTGCACCTGCAGGCGGCGGCCGAGCTCGAGGTAGGTGTCGCCCTCGCCGACCTGAGCCCGGACGCTCGCCGCGAGCAGCAGGGCGAAGAGGATCCAGACCAGGGAGCTCCCCGTGCGAGGAGCGCTGGGCGCGCTGGCCACCAGTACGCGATTCTACGATACGGGGCGTGGATTGGTCATGGGCTCTCCCGGTGGCGCCCTCCGACGATCCCGTTCGCTCGTTCACGAGCGCAGCCGCGCTCGGTCGACGACTTTTCCTTTGGCGCATCCCATCGAGAGCCATCGCGACATCGCGCGGGTCTGACATGGCCGTTCCGCCCGAGCAACGAACCGACGCTCACCGGAGGGCTCGCTCGCGAAGCGAACAACCTCTCCCCAAACAAACTCAGACAACCTCTCAAACGGGACATCCGCTGAACGGCGTCGGTCGCGGCGCGGTCTGGGGGGCCTGCCCCGTCCCAGGGACGGGACGGGTTGCTCGCTTGCTCCCCGGGGACGGGTGCTCTCGTCGCGCATCTTCGCGCTTCGGGGCGTCCACGGAAGCGGGGGACCTTCAGTCTTGGCGTGGACGGTCCTCGGAGATCAGTAATCAGTAATAGGTCACCGAGACACCGATCGTGCCGGCGGGGTACACGAGGAAGCGGCCGGTGTTCACGTCGACCAGCAGGCCGAGCGTCGGTCGAGCGAACAGGCCGATGTGCAGCTGCTGGAAGCTCAGCACGTGCACGCCGAACGAGGGGACGACCATCAGTCCGAAGCCCCCGGCGCCTCCGCTGACGCCGCCGCCGCCGAACCCGACCGTGATGTCGATCTCGAAGAGGTCGCGCGCGTAGCCGATGGCCAAGCCGCCGTAGCCGCCCGGGCCGAACGACGGCCCCCAGCCGCCGCCCCTGCTGTGCTGGCCCCACGCGAGGAGGATCGGCTCGAAGGCGAGGCTCCCTCCCACGACCAGTCCCATCGGGAGCCGGTAGCCGATCAGGAACGAGCTGCCGAGCACGGGGCCGCCGCCGTTGCGCGCAGTCTCGGTGTAGAGGTAGTGCCCGTACCCCGCGCCGAGGCCGGTCCTGAAGAAGATCCCGCCCTGATCCTCGGCG
>NZ_JADZBI010000164.1 GCF_020852195.1 Hyphomicrobium sp.
AACGGCTCGCCGTCGCGCACGGCCTTGCGAATGCCGAGCGGGATGGCGATCAGATAGGTGATCAGCGTCATCCAGAGCCCGAGCGAGATCGAGACCGGCAGCTTCTCCTTGATCAGCTCGATGACCGACACGTCGCGGAAATAGCTCTTACCGAAATCGAACATCAGGTAGCTCTTCATCATGAGCAGGAAGCGCTCATGCGCCGGTTTGTCGAAGCCGAACTGCTTCTCGAGGCTCTTGATGAACTCCGGATCGAGCCCCTGAGCGCCGCGATACTTGGAGGTGACGCTGTCGCCGGCCCCTTGCCCGATCTGCGACTGGCTGCCGCCGCCCAGCGTATCGCGTGCGCCGCCGCCGATCCGATCCGAGATCGAGGTGTCGCTGCCTGTGAGCTTGGCGATCATCTGCTCCACTGGCCCGCCGGGCGCGAACTGAATGATCACGAAGCTGATCAGCATGATGCCGATCATCGTCGGAATGATCAGGAGCAGTCGCTTGAGGAGATAGGCAGCCATCGTTCGATCATATCTCCCTACGGCGCGGGCGCGTCAAATGTGAGCCCAACGGGGCTCACCGCTGCGCCAGCGCCTTGGCCTTCGCATCGTCGTACCACCACGTATCGAGCGCGCCGCGCTCGTACTTGGGCTTGACCTCCGGCCATCCGAACTTGTCCCAGAACGCGAGGTTGTGGGCACCCTTGTACCATTGCGGCACCCAGTAGTGTCCCGCCCTCAGCACGCGATCAGCCGCACGCGTCGCAGTGACGAGTTCATCGCGCGACTTGGCCATAACCACCTTGTCGATGAGCTGATCCAGAACCGGGTCGGCGATGCCAGCCAGATTGAAGCTGCCGTTGGTCGCCGCCGCTTGCGAGCCCCAGAAGTTCTTGAGCTCGATGCCCGGCGTCAGCCTCAGCGCATAGCGCTGCGTGGTGAGGTCGAAATCGAAATCCTTCATGCGCCGCTCGTACTGGGCGGCATCGACCCGCCGCATCGTCGCATCGATTCCGATCGCGCGCAGGTTCTTGATATAGGGACCGATGATGCGCTCGAAAGACGGGCTGTCGAGCAGGATCTCGACGGTGAGCGGCTGCCCCGCGGCGTTGCGCAACCCCTCCGGCGTCTGCTGCCAGCCCGCATCCGCGAGCAGCTTCGCGGCCTGGCGGAGTTGCTCGCGGTTGTTGCCGCTGCCGTCCGTTACCGGCGGCACGATGGCCTCGCCGAACACGGCCTCGGGCAGCTTGTCCCGGAACGGCTCGAGCAGCGCCAGCTCCTCGGGCGACGGCTTTCCCGTCGCCTTGAGATCGGAGTTCTCGAAGTAGCTTGCCGTGCGCGTATAGAGCCCGAAGAACAGGTTCTTGTTGCTCCACTCGAAGTCGAAAGCGTAGTTCAGCGCCTGGCGCACGCGCGCGTCCTTGAACTTGTCGCGCCGCGTGTTGATGAAGAACCCTTGCGCACCCGACGGGCGCTCATCCGGGAGGGTGAGCAGCTTGACGCGTCCCTCCTTCACCGATGGCTTGTTGTAGCCGCCGGCCCAGTCCTTGGACGTGAATTCCTCGCGGAAATCGAAGTTGCCCGCGAGCAGGTTCTCGAGCTCGAGCGTGCGGTCGCGGTAGTACTCGTAGCGCACCTCGTCGAAGTTGTTCTGACCGACGTTGACCGGCAGATCCTTGGCCCAGTAGTCCGGACGCCGGATGTAGGTGACATATGTTCCGGCCTTGAACGGCCCGACCTTGTAGGGCCCCGAGCCGAGCGGCGGCTCGAGCGTCGTCTTGTCGAACTCATTTGCCGTGTAATAGACCTTCGACAGCACCGGCAGCGTCGCGACCGTAATCGGCAAGTCGCGGATCAGCGTGCCCTCGAACGTGTAGCGCACGGTATGCGTGTCGACCGCCTCCGCCGACTTGACGTCGCGAAGCGGCATTGCCAGCGCCGGGTGTCCCTTCGCCTTGATGGTCTCGAACGAGAACACGACGTCTTCCGCCGTGAGCGCGCTGCCGTCGGCGAACTTCGCCTCGGGCCTGAGCTTGAACGTGACCGAGAGCCCGTCCGGCGCCACGTCCGCCGTCTCCGCGACGAGACCGTACACGGCGTCCGGCTCGTCGTTCGCGCGCGTCATCAGGCTGTCGAACACGAGGTTCATACCCTGCGCCGCATCGCCCTTGAGAATGAACGGATTGAAGTTGTCGAACGTCGTGAGCCCCGCGGTGCCGATCTGCGAAGCCCTGCCGCCCTTCGGCGCGTTCGGGTTGACATAGTCGAAATGCTTGAAGTCGGCGGGATACTTGAGGTCACCGAAGATCGAGAGCCCGTGCCGGGGCTCCGCCGAGAGCGGCGAGACCGATCCGACCGCGAGCCCGAGGGCAAGGAGGAGAGCGGATCCTGCCCGCTCGATCCGAAAGCTCATTCCATGTCCGCGAGACCGCCGCACTGTCATCGTCGTCACTTCCTGTGCGCGGCCAGCGCCTGCTGCTTGGCCGGATCGACCCACCAGACCTGCGTGAACCCGGTCGTCAACGAGGGCAGCTTGTCGGGCCGGCCGAACATGTCCCACGTCACGATCCATTCATAAGGGTTGTACCACTGCGGCACCAGATAGTGGCCCCACAGCAGCATCCGGTCCAGCGCGCGGGTGTAGGCGATCAGCTCCTCGCGGTCCTTGGCCAGGATCAACTTCTCGATCAGCGAGTCGATCACCGGGCTCTTGATGCCGATGGTGTTGCGGCTGCCGTTCTGGTCGGCGGCAGCCGAGCCCCAGAAGTCGCGTTGTTCGTTGCCGGGCGACATCGACTGCGGGAAGCTGTCGATGATGATGTCGAAGTCGAAGCTCGTCTCGCGCTGCTCGTACTGCGCCGGATCGACGACGCGGATGCTCGCCTGCACGCCGATCTTGGCCAGATTCGAGATGTAGTGAGCGATATGCCGCTGGAAGGCATCCGAGCCGAGCAGGAACTCCACTCTGAAAGGCTCACCCTTGGCGTTGCGCAGCACCGACTGCGTCTTGGCGGATCCGAGCCCGATCGCGCGTCCGATCTTGCAGAACGTGCCGCAGTCCGGATCCTCGACCTCCTCCTGGCGCACCTCCCAGCCGGCCTCCTTGAAGAGCCGCATCGCCTCGGCGAGGTTCTTGCGCAGGTCGTCCCGCGAGGCGAACACCGGGTTCTTCCATTCGGTGGTGAACAGCTCGGGCGGCAGATCCTTCTCATACTCTTTCAGGATCTCGAGCTCGCGGCCTTGCGGCAGCCCCTTCGCCGCCAGCTCCGAGTTGTCGAAGTAGCTGGCAACCCGCGTGTACTGGCCGAACAGCACGGCCCGGTTCAGGTCCTCGAAGTCGAATGCGTAGTTGAAGGCCTGCCGCACGCGCGGGTCCTTGAATTTGTCGCGCCGCGTGTTGAACACGAAGCCCTGCATCCGCGCGACGCCCTTGGTCGGAATGGCCTCCTTCTTGACCCAGCCCTTCTGGATAGCGTCGAAATTGAACTGCGTGGCCCAGGCGCTCGCCGTGTTCTCGCGCCAGAAATCGGCCCGGCCTGCCTTGAAGTCCTCGAACGCCGCCGTCCGCTCGCGGAAATACTGGAAGCGCAGCTCGTCGAAGTTCCACTGCCCTTTGACGACCGGCAGGTCCTTCGCCCAATAGTCGGGGACGCGCGCGATCACGATGCGGCTTCCCGGCGAGAACTCCTTGATCTTGTACGGCCCCGATCCCAGCGGCACTTCGAGTGTGCTCTTGGTGAGATCGCGCGGCTGGCCGTTCTTCCCCGTCGCCTCCCAGAAGTGCTTCGGCAGCACGGCAAGCTGTCCGAGGATCTGCGGCAGCTCGCGATTTCCGGAGATGTCGAAGGTGAAGGTGACCTCGTGGTCGCCCGTCTTCTCCGCCTTGACCACGTTCTTGTAGTAGCGGGCATACATCGGATGCGCCTTCTTCAGCGCTTCGAGGCTGAAGATCACGTCCTCGGGCTTGATCGGCTCTCCGTCATGGAAGCGCGCCTCGGGCCTGAGCCCGAACTTGGCCCACGAGAAATCCGGCGGGAACGACACCCATTCGGCCACCAGCCCGTACTCGGTCGATTCCTCATCGGGGCTGCCGGCCATGAGCGAGTCGTAGATCATGCCGACGCCGGCGGCCGACACGCCCTGGATCGAGAACGGATTGAGCGAGTCGAACGTGCCTTCGGTCGCGAACCGCACCACGCCGCCCTTGGGCGCGTCCGGGTTGACCCAGTCGAAATGTTTGAAGTCGGGGCCGTATTTCGGATCGCCGATGAGCGAGAGCGCGTGATGTCGCGCGGGCTCGCTGGCGCTTGCGTCGGGAGCCGGAGCGGCAGCCGCGGGCGGGGCGGGCTCGGCCGGTGCCGCGCCCCCCGCATCTTGGGCGCGAACGGCACCGCCTAAGGCGGCGGCCATGGCCAGGGCTGCGAGAACCGGAACGAGAAGGGTCGAGCGCCAGTGAGCCATGTATTCCGCTGCCATCGTCACCATCGTTACGTGTCGGAAAAAGCGGACTGCAACGCACGAGGGAGCAATGCGGCCCGCGAAAGCCCCGCATTTGGAAGTGCCGGACCTCTGGAAGGTTCAGTTCCTAGCACGGCTCCACGCGAATTCGGATTAAAGATCGGCAAGATGGACCTTCGATCCGAACGCCGTCGAGGGCAAACAACCAGCAGAAATACCGACAAAAATCCCGGATGCGTAGGATCGCGCAACCATGCGGCGGCACGCCACGGCCGAGAGCCGCCCGATCCTTAAGGCGAGGACGCCGGGCTCTCCGGCTGAGCCGGGGGCGGAGCGCCTTCGGGCTGAGCCGACGGCTGTGCACCCTCGGGCTGCGGCGCCGGAGCTTCCGCCTGCGGCAGCGGCTCGGGACTGTCCGCGAGCGTACGGATGTAGGCGATCACGTCGGCCAATTCCCCCGTGTCGGAGATGCCAGCGAAGATCATTTTCGTGCCGGGCACGAATTCTTTGGGCTTGTGCAGAAATGCCGCCAGATCGGCGTACGTCCAGTCGCCGCCCTTGCCCTGCATGGCATCGGAATAGCCCTTGAAGTCCGCGAGCGAGCCATGGGGGCGCCCGAGCACACCCCAGAGGTTGGGGCCGGCCTTGCTGGCGGCGCCCTTCTCGGCCGAATGGCAGGCGAGGCATTTCTTGAACGAACCTGCGCCGTTCTCGGCGCTGGCCGTGGGCAGCGCCAAGACGACCTGCGCCGGATCGAACGCCGCCGGGGCGGCAGGCCCGCCCTCCGGCGCCGCGCCGCCCGCCTCGCTCGGCTCCGGCAGCTTGTAGCCGCCCGCGATCTCGCCGTGGGAGTGGCGCGCAAGATCGATGAAGGTCTTCGGCAGGAAGATGAGGAGCAGGGCCGCCAGCACGCCACCCGCGATCTTGCTCAGTTCGAAGGAGTCCACCATCTCGTCACCCCGCAGCCGCTCGCCATTTCGAAATCAAAGGCTCACTATTGTTAACGACAACCTTGAACCTATCGTTTCGGTGAGGATCAACCGAAAAACCCGCGCATTCACTCCGGACGCATCTACAAGACACCGGCCATGCCTTGCAACCCCACGTTCCGCCAGTCTACAGCTTGCGGGCCCGCAGGTGGCCACCCTTACCAAAATCAGCATACGGGATCGGCCTCGGCCTTCCATGGGGCCAAATGTCCAGAATGAGAGGTCCTTAAGAGAGAATGACGAGAGCGCTGATCATCATCCCCGCCCGCATGACCTCGACCCGCCTGCCCGACAAGCCGATGGCAGACATCGCGGGCGAGCCGATGATCGTGCGCGTCTGGCGTCAAGCCCATGCCGCCGAGATGGGGCGCGTCGTCGTGGCGGCGGACGCCGAGGAGATCTGCACCGCCGTGCGCGCTGCGGGCGGCGAGGCACTGATGACGCGCCCCGACCACGCCTCGGGCTCCGACCGCATCTTCGAGGCGCTGAACCGCGTCGACCCGGACGCCGAGGCCGACATCGTCGTCAACGTGCAGGGCGACCTGCCGACCATCGACCCGGCCCTGATCCGCACCTGCGCGTCCGTTCTCGCAGACAAGGGCCCGCACATCGCCACCCTCGCCGCCGAGATCACCGACCCCAACGAGCGCACCAACCCGAACGTGGTCAAGATCGTCGGCACGCCGCTCGCCGAGCCGAAGCGCCTCCGCGCCCTCTATTTCACGCGCGCTACCGCGCCCCACGGCGACGGCCCGCTCTATCACCACATCGGCCTCTACGCCTACCGCCGCACGGCGCTCGAGCGCTTCGTGTCACTCCCCCCCTCACACCTGGAGAAGCGCGAGCGCCTGGAGCAGCTCCGCGCCCTCGAGGACGGCATGCGCATCGACGTGGCCGTCGTTGACACTGTTCCCCTCGGTGTCGATACTCCGGCCGACCTCGAGCGGGCCCGGCAGCTCGTCGGAAAGACGCGTCGGGCATGACCTTCTTCCCCTTCTTCGGCCGTCCTTCGGCACGCCCCCTCGGGCTTGCAGCCTGACAGACCGAGCTTCACGCCTTCCTGAGCCAGACACCCATGTCCACCAAGCCTTCCGTCGCACGCATCGCCTATCAGGGTGAGCCCGGCGCCAACTCGCACCTCGCCTGCACCGAGGCCTACCCGGACCACGAGGCCGTGGCCTATCCGACGTTCGAGGACGCGCTGGCGGCCGTGAAGTCGGGCGACGTGCTCTACGCCATGATCCCGATCGAGAACTCGGTCGCCGGCCGCGTCGCCGACATCCACCACCTGCTCCCGAACGCGAACCTCTACATCGTGGGCGAGCACTTCCTGCGCGTGCGCCATCAGCTCATGGCCGTGAAGGGCGCGAGCCTGGACACCATCAAGCGGGTGCTGAGCCACACGCAGGCGCTCGGCCAGTGTCGCAAAACGTTGCGCACGCTCAACCTGGCGCCGGTTCCCGAGGCCGACACCGCGGGCTCGGCGCGTCTGATCGCAGAGCAGAACGACCCCTCGCTCGCCGCCATCGCCTCGTCGCTCGCCGCCGAGATCTACGGCCTCGAGGTCCTGCGCGCCGACATTGAGGACGAGGCGCACAACACCACGCGCTTCCTGATCCTCGCCAAGGACCCCGACGACGCCGAGCCCGAGGACGGCCCCGTCATCACCACTTTCCTGTTCCGGGTGCGCAACGTGCCGGCAGCGCTCTACAAAGCGCTCGGCGGCTTCGCGACCAACGGCGTCAACATGACGAAGCTCGAAAGCTACCAGCTCGAAGGCACCTTCAACGCCACCATGTTCCACGCAGACATCGAGGGCCACCCAGCCGACCGCCTCGTACAGCTTGCACTCGAGGAGCTGTCGTTCTTCTCGAGCGAGGTGCGCCTGCTCGGCACCTATCCGGCGAGCCCCTATCGCATCGAGGCGGCACGCGCCGCCGCGCCGCCCCCCGGCACGAACGGCAACGGACGCTGAGGACTGCATCAAGCGACACGTGAGGGCACGATGAGACTTGCCGGAAAGGTAGCCATCGTCACGGGGGCCGGCTCGGGCTTCGGCCGTGGCATCGCGGAAGCCTTCGCCGAGGAAGGCGCCAAGGTCGTCGTCGCCGACATCGACGAGAAGCGCGCCAGCGATGTGGCGAAGGAGATCGGCAGCCGGACTGTCCCCATTGCCGCGGACGTGTCGCGCAGCGCCGATGTGGCGAGCCTCGTGCAGGCGGCCACAAGCGCCTTCGGCGGCCTCGACATCGTCGTCAACAACGCCGGCATCACGCACAGGAACCAGTCGCTGATGACGGTCCCCGAGGAGGAGTTCGACCGCATCTACGCCGTTAACGTGAAGTCGATCTACCTCACGACGCTCGCCGCCGTGCCGGAGCTCGAGAAGCGCGGCGGCGGCTCCATCATCAACACGGCCTCGACGGCCGGCGTGCGTCCGCGCCCCGGCCTCACCTGGTACAACGGCTCCAAGGGCGCAGTGATCGCGCTGACCAAATCCATGGCCGCAGAGCTGGCCCCGCGCAACATCCGCGTCAACGCCATCAACCCCGTCATGGGCGAAACCGGCATGCTGGAGGACTTCATGGGCATGCCCGACACCGCCGAGAACCGTGCCCGTTTCATCGCCGGCATCCCGCTCGGGCGCATGTCGAAACCAACCGACATCGCCAATGCCGCGCTATTTCTCGCCGATCCCGCCTCGAGCTTCATCACCGGCATCGCCATCGAGGTCGACGGCGGCAGGTGCATCTGAGCAATTCCTCTCCCGGGGAGGGAACAATGACTACATCCGCAGCGCCCCACCGCGGATCTGGTACAGCGTCAGCGCAGTCGCCACCGCGAGGTTCAGGCTGTCGAGCTTCCCCGCCATCGGGATCTTCACCAGCCGCGAGCAGGCGCGCGTCAGGCTATCCGACAGGCCCGGCCCTTCGCTGCCCATGACGAGCAGCACCGGCCCCTTATACGCCGCACGCCGGAAGTCCTCGCGCGCGTCGAGATGCGTACCGACCACGTCGCCGCGCCAGTCCGCACGCCACGCCAAGAACGCCTCGCGCGACGTCTTAACTAGTGGCACCGCGAACACCGACCCCATCGTCGCGCGCACCGCCTCGCGCGAGTAGGGATCGCACGCGTTGCCGATCAGGATGACGCCCTTGGCGCCGACCGCGTCCACCGTGCGCACGATGGTGCCCAGGTTGCCGGGATCGCGCACCTCCTCGAGCGCGAGCCAGCAGTCGTCGCCTGCGGTCTTGGCGGGCAGCTCGACCCACCGCTGCCGGAACACGCCGAGCATGGCCTGCGGGTTCTCCTTCGAGGCGAGCTTGGCCAGCACCGCCTCCGACACCTCGAGCACGTCTGCCCCGGCACCAAGGGCCCAGGCGACAAGCGACCGCGCCACCGGGCTCCCGGCCGACCCCGCCTGATAGACGAGGCTCGTCGGCACGAATCCGGCTTCGCGCGCCGTAACGAGGATCGAGGCGCCCTCGGCCACGAACAGCCCGGTCTCGCGGCGCACCTTGCGCATCTCGAGCGCACGGATCGCCTTGATCCGGTCGTTGGTCAGGCTGGTGATGACGCGCGGCTCGGGAGCACTCATAATTTAGCGCTCATGATGTCCATCGCACGAACAGCGAGGTCGGAACCGCCGCGCCACCGCCCTCGGCCACGAGCGCAAGCTCGCCCGCGGAGAGCTGCCCGCCACAGTCCGCCAGCACATCCGCCGCGAGTTGCTCGAACGCCAGCGCGGACGCACGGATCGCGTAGACCGTGAGCACCAGCGCGGACGTCTCGTTGGCAAGAAGCCGCGCCACGTTTCTCATGAGCGGCGGAAGCCCCTGAAACAGGTCCCATACCTCGCCTTCGGGGCCGCGCCCGAACTTCGGCGGATCGATCAGGATGACATGATAGGTCCTGCCGCGCCGCACCTCTCGCGCCACGAACTTGGCCGCGTCATCGAGAATCCAACGTATCGGCGCCTCCGAAAGGCCGGAGACAGTTTGGTTCTCCTTGGCCCATTGAATGGCCTTCTTGGACGCGTCGACGTGCGTGACCTCGGCGCCCGCACGCGCCGCAACGAGCGACGCCGCGCCGGTGTAGGCGAAGAGATTGAGCACGCGCGGCCGCTCGCCCTCCACACGCCCGATCCGCTCGAGCATCCAGTCCCAGTGCGGCACCTGCTCGGGGAAGAGACCCACATGCCAGAGGCCCTGCAGCCGGCAGGTGACAACCGCGTCGCCGACGCTCACCGGCCAGCGCTCGGGCACCGGCTTGTCGAGCCGCCACTTGCCCTTCTCCTCGTCTTCGGCGGACGCGGAGAAGACCGCGTGCGCGCGGCTCCAGACGTCCGCCCCGCACTGCCGACGCCACAGCGCCTGCGGCTCGGGGCGATCGACGACCACGGGCCCGAAGCGCTCGAGCTTGCGGCCGTCGCCGCTGTCGATGAGCGCGTAGTCGGTAGGCCCCTCGGTGCGCAGGATGTCGAGGCGGCCGGTCCGCTCAAGCACGCGCGTCCGCCGTTCGGCCGTCTGTCCGTCGCTGTCGCCCACGTTTCGGATTGTCCCGCGTTTCGGCGCCATGGCGAGTCCGCTCAGCGGAGCTTGCCCTGCGCCTTTTCGATGATGTCGAGGATGGCGGCGCCGGACGCGTTGAGCGGCACCCGCATGAAGTCGGCGGTCTGCCCCAGCGCGTGATCGAGATGGCGGTGGAAGTCGTCGCGCTCGATCTCGATGGTGCCGAACTGGCGCAGGTGGTCTGTGACGAACTGCGTATCGAGCAGCGTGAACCCGCCGCCGATGAGCCGCCCGACCAGATGCACGAGCGCGATCTTCGAGGCATCGCGCACATAGGAGAACATGCTCTCGCCGAAGAACACGCCGCCGAGCGCTACGCCGTAGAGCCCACCCACCAGCCGGTCGCCGTCCCACACCTCGACCGTGTGGCAATGACCGAGCCGGAACAGGTCCCGGTAGAGGGACCTGATTCGCGAATTGATCCAGGTCGAGCGCCTGCCGGCCCGCTCCGCCGCGCAGCCCTCGATCACGCCCTCGTAGTTTGTATCGATGGAGACCCGGAGCGCGCCCTGGCGCACGGTCCGCGCAAGCCGCCTCGGCACATGCACCGAGTTGAGAGGGAGAATGCCGCGATGCTGCGGCTCGATCCAGTAGAGCGCCGGGTCATCCGCGCTCTCGGCCATGGGAAAGATGCCGCAGCTATAGGCCTTGAGCAGGACCTGCGGCGTAATCTCGATCATGATGTCGTCGCGCGACGCCATCAGCAGAAGCACTCCTCGCTCAGGAAGCCCCTCCGTTCCCGAAGCGCAACTCTACCGCATTTGCCCTGCGAAGTGGATCCGGGAAGCTCCGAGTATGCAGCCTCCCCAGGGACCCTTCGCGGCACATCTCACCTTCTCGTGCCCGTACAACAGGCACCCTGCCATCCCGCTAGCCGTTTCCGGCGAGATACTTCTCGAGCCAGTGGATGTCGTAAAGCCCGTTTGTAATGTCCGGCTGGCGGATCAGCTCGTTGAACAACGGAATCGTGGTCTCGATTCCGTCGATGACGAACTCCGAAAGCGCGCGCCTGAGCCGCATCAGGCA
>NZ_JADZBI010000165.1 GCF_020852195.1 Hyphomicrobium sp.
CCTAGCTATTGACGCCTGCGGAGCGCCCCGACGCCGGCGACGAGCGGGCCGCGCCTGCACGCCTTTGCGCCGCAACAAAGACAGGACTCTATGCATCTTTCCCGCTTTTTCCTGCCGGTCCTGCGTGAGACGCCCAAGGAAGCTGAGATCGTCTCGCACCAGTTGATGCTTCGGGCGGGCATGATCCGGCAGTCGGCGGCCGGCATCTACTCATGGTTACCGCTCGGTCTCAGGGTGCTGAAGAAGATCGAGGCCATCGTGCGCGAGGAGCAGAACCGCGCCGGCGCGGTGGAGCTCCTCATGCCCACTATTCAGTCTGCGGATCTTTGGCGCGAGAGCGGCCGCTACGAGGCCTACGGCAAGGAGATGCTGCGCATCACCGACCGTCACGATCGGGATATGCTCTATGGCCCTACAGCCGAGGAGGTGGTCACCACCATCGTGCGCGACGGCATCAAGAGCTATAAGGACCTGCCGAAGAACCTCTACAACATCCAGTGGAAGTTCCGCGACGAGATCCGTCCGCGCTTCGGCGTCATGCGCGGGCGTGAGTTCCTGATGAAGGATGCCTACTCCTTCGACCTCACGACGGAGGCGAGCCGCGCCACCTACATGCGCATGTTCGTCGCCTACCTGCGCACGTTCGCCCGCATGGGCCTGCGTTCGGTCCCGATGCAGGCCGACACCGGTCCGATCGGCGGCGACCTCTCCCACGAGTTCATCATCCTGGCCGACACCGGCGAGAGCCAGGTCTTCTGCCACAAGGATCTGATCGAAGGCGAGATCCCGGCTCCCCACACGGATTTCTGGGGCGACCTCACGCCGATCTTCAAGGAATGGACCTCGCGCTATGCGGCGACCGAGGAGAAGCACGATCCGGCCCGCTTCGAGAGCGAGGTGCCGGCCGACAAGCGCGTCTCCGCCCGCGGCATCGAGGTCGGCCACATTTTCCACTTCGGCACCAAATATTCCGAGCCCATGGGATGCCGCGTTCAGGGTCCGGACGGACAGCAGGTGACGCTCGTGATGGGATCGTACGGGATCGGCGTGTCGCGTCTCGCCGGCGCCATCATCGAGGCGAGCCATGACGACGCCGGCATCGTCTGGCCGGTTCCCGTCGCGCCCTTCGAGGTCGCGGTCGTGAACCTCAAAGCCGGCGACGCGGCGACCGACAAGGCCGCACTCGACATCAAGACGCGTCTCGAGAGCGCGGGCCTCGAGGTGCTCCTCGACGATACCGACGAGCGCGCCGGTGCCAAGTTCGCCACCATGGACCTGATCGGCATCCCCTATCAGGTGATCGTCGGTCCCAAGGGCGTAAAGGCCGGAGAGGTCGAGATCAAGGACCGCAAGACCGGCGCGCGCGAGACGCTGCCGCTCGAGGCGGGGATCGAGCGCACGATCCTGAGCGTTATCGATCAGCGCGTGCTGGCCTGACAACGAGAAGCGAAAATGGGGTGGCGCTGATGGCCGCAACGACCGACACCAAGCCGTTCGCGCCCTTTGAGTGGCTGCTCGCCTCACGCTATCTGCGCGCCCGCCGCAAGGAAGGCTTCGTCTCGGTCATCGCCGCCGTCTCGTTTCTCGGCATCATGCTGGGCGTGGCGACGCTGATCATCGTCATGGCGGTCATGAACGGCTTCCGCAAGGACCTGTTCGCCAAGATCCTGGGGCTCAACGGCCACGTCGTCGTCTACAAGATCGGCGCGCCCTTCACGGACTACCCCGATATCACCAAGGCCGTCTCACGCGCCGAGGGCGTGGTGCGCGCCATTCCCCTGATCGAGGGGCAGGTCATGGTCTCCTCCGCCGTGCAGGCGCTCGGCGCCGCCGTGCGCGGCATCGGAGAGGAGGATCTCAAGCATTTGCCCCTCGTGGCCGACAACATCCGCTACGGCACGCTCGACGGCTTCGACGAGTCGGGGGGGCTCGCCGTCGGCATGCGGCTCGCCAACATGCTGCGCGTCAACGTCGGCGATCCGATCACCATCATCTCGCCCCGGGGGGCCGCGACGCCGTTCGGCACCGCGCCGCGCTCGAAGACCTATCCCGTGACGACCATCTTCGAGCTCGGCATGTCCGAGTACGACAAGACCATGATCTTCATGCCGCTCTCGGAGGCGCAACGCTACTTCTCGAAGAACGGCGAGGTCGACATCCTCGAGGTGGTAATCAAGGATCCCGAGGCCGTGGATGACGCCGCGACGCGCATCCGCGGCGAGGCGGGCCCGACCATCAACGTGACCGACTGGCGTCAGCGAAACGAGACGTTCTTCACCGTGCTCGAGGTGGAGCGCAACGTGATGTTCATCATCCTGTCGCTGATCGTGCTGGTGGCGGCCCTGAACATTATCTCCGGCCTCATGATGCTGGTGAAGGACAAGGGCCGCGACATCGCCATCCTGCGCACCATGGGCGCGAGCAAGGGCTCGGTCATGCGCGTGTTCCTGATCACGGGGGCATCCATCGGCGTCATCGGCACACTCGCCGGCCTCGTCATCGGCATCGTCTTCTGCACCTATATCGAGGAGATCCGCCAGTTCGTCGCGTGGGTGGCGGGCACCAAGGTGTTCGATCCTAACGTCTACTACCTGACGCGCTTGCCGGCTGACATCAATCCGGTCGAGACGGGCTCGATCGTGCTGATGGCGCTCGTGTTGTCCGTGCTGGCCACGCTCTATCCGTCATGGCGCGCCTCGCGGCTCGATCCGGTCGAAGCGCTGAGATACGAATGAAGGATGCGCCGGTGCACGAGCTGAACGCACAGCACATCCCTGTCCTGAGCCTCATCGAGCTCGAGCGCGTGTTCCGCCAGGGCTCGCGCGAGATCCGCGTGCTTGCCGGCGCATCGGTCGATGTCTGGCCGGGCCAGTGCGTGGCCCTCGTCGGCCCCTCGGGAGCCGGCAAGTCGACGCTGCTCCACATCGCCGGATTGCTCGAGACGCCGGACTCCGGCCATGTCATCGTTGCCGGCCGCGATTGCGCCGCCATGGACGATCACGACCGCACGCGCGTGCGCCGCGCCGAGATGGGCTTCATCTACCAGTTCCACCAGCTCCTGCCGGAGTTCTCGGCGCTGGAGAACGTCGCCCTCCCGCAGATGATCCTCGGACACTCGCGCCGCGAGGGAGAGGAGCGCGCACGCAAGCTGCTCACGTCACTGGGGCTCGGCGACCGGCTCGACCACCGTCCGGCGCAGCTCTCGGGCGGCGAGCAGCAGCGCACCGCCATCTGCCGCGCGCTCGCCAACCGCCCGCGCCTGATCCTGGCCGACGAGCCGACCGGCAACCTCGACCCGCGCACCTCCGAACTCGTGTTCCACGAGTTGATCAGCCTCTTCCGCAGCGAGGGCGTTGCCGCCCTGATTGCCACCCACAACCTTGACTTGGCGCGACGAATGGACCGGGTCGTGGTGCTCGACAGCGGCCTTTTGGTCGAAATTTCGCCGCAGGCGGTATGACAATCCCGTCGCGTTCCCTATCTCCCGGTATGAACCATGTTTCCCGGGGAACAGCGCCACGTTTGCGCAAAAGCAAGTATATCTCCGGGTCCGGCTGACCGGACTTGCCGCCGGACGCGTCCAAATCTTAGGGAACGCGCTTCCGCGCACGGCCGTTCAAACCGAGCCAAGATGAGGAGGCAGCTATGCCGTTCGAGAGACAAGGTCTTCGTTTCGCCGCGCTGGCGGCTGTGCTTCTGGGCGCCTCGCCTGCCTTCGCCGCCGGCGATCCGACCGGCGTGTGGGTGAACGATACCGGCCGCGGCGCCATCGAGATCAAGGACTGCGGCGGAAAGCTTTGCGGTCACGTTGTGTGGGTCAAGGACACGAGCGACGCCAACGGCTGCGGCCGCCAGATCATCGGCGATCTCGCGTCCGCGGGCAGCGGCGTCTGGGGCGGCGACAACGCCTGGATCTACAGCCCCGAGAAAAAGAAGAAGTACAACGTCGAGGTGACGCCGCTTGAGGACGGCACCTTGAAGGTCAAGGGCTATGCCGGCATCAGTTTCCTGTCCAAGACCATGATCTGGACCAAGGCGCCGGCCGATCTTCAGCGCTGCAGCACGCAGGAAGCCGCCGCCACGCCCGCGCCCAAGGCCGAGTCCGCGCCTGCACCGGCGACGGGCGGTGAGAAGAAGGAAGCCGCGCCGCGCCCGCCGAAGGACGACGAGACCAACGTTGCCGAGGCGGAGAAGGACGGCGTCGACCTCGAGGGCCTCGCCGGCGAGTTCGGCGACGTCTTCACCCGCAAGGACGGCAAGTGCAAGGTGGACACGCCGTGGGTGAAGCTCGACTTCGACTGCAAGGGCAAATAAGAGGAGCCGGGCCAGAAGTAAGGCTCGACCGACTTTGAATTTGAAAGCGGCGGCCTCATCGGTCGCCGCTTTTTCATGTCACCGTCTCTCCGCAAGAGCGGGGGAGACGAGACGCCTCACATCCAGCCGACATACTTCGCCGCCAGCACGGCGAGGCTGAGTGCGCCGATCCACGTCGCGACGCGCGTCCAGC
>NZ_JADZBI010000166.1 GCF_020852195.1 Hyphomicrobium sp.
GACGAGCCGCGCGAGCATGGTCGCGCCCGCCAGCAGGATGCCGCCTGCGAGAAGGCGTGCGCTTTCCGGATGATCGCGCGCCAGGCGGGAGAAGGAGAGCGTGGTGGCGGTCGAGGAGGCGAGCCCGCCGGCGATCGCGGCAACGGCGATGCCCTTGCGGTCGCCGAGCACGCGCACGGCGATGTAGCCCGTGAAGGAGATGGTCGCGATCAGGATCGCGAGCAGCCAGATCTCCGCCGGGTTGAGGACGTTCCAGGGATCGACCGTCCGGTTGGGCAGGATCGGCAGCAGCAGGAACGTCATGGCGAGCAGCATCAGCGCGCTGCGCATCTCGACCCAAGTCAGATTGCGCACCCAGCTATGCAGGGGGTCGCGCAGCGCGAGCAGGATGGCCATGGCGACGGCGGCAGCCACCGCCACCGTCTTGTTGCCGAGCGTGGCATAGGCGCCGAGCACGAAGGTGAGGATGCCGGCGACCACGCTCGTCGCGCTGAAGTTCTTCTCGGCGGTGGCTTCAAGGAAACTGAAGGCGAGCAGCGCGCCGGTGTAGGCGACGAGCCCGGCGGCGAGCACGACCGGCGAGCTGACTGCGGATATCAGCCCGCAGATGCCGCCGAGCAGTCCCGTGAGCGCGAACGTGCGCAGTCCGGCCGCCCGCTGGCGATCGGTATCCTCGCGCGTCTGCCATCCGCGCTCGAGGCCGACCAGCAACCCGATAGCGAGTGCGACGGCGAGGCGGAGAAAGAGTTCTTGCTGATCCATGCGCCAAGATCCATCGGCGGGGTTCAGATGGATTCCTTAGCCTCTTTTCTTCGTTAATTGAAATGCGGCGCCCCCTCACCTGTCGGCTCACTCCGTTCGCCGCCGACCTCTCCCCAACGGTGAAGGGGGTCGCGCCTCCTTTACCTCTCCCCGATGGGGGTGAGGGGGCACCACGGACGCAACGCAGCCAGGCGGATTCCGCGCTACAGCGGCACGGAGATGATGGCGCGTAGGCCGCCCATGGAGCTTTCGCCGAGCGTGATGTCGCCGCCGTGGCTCTTGACGATATCGCGCGCGATGGCGAGGCCGAGGCCGCTGTTGCCGTCGTCCTGGTTACGCGATCGGTCGATGCGGTAGAACGGCTTGAACACGTTGGCGCGCTCGGAGGGCGGGATGCCTGGCCCGTTGTCGTCCACCTCCACACGCAGCCACGAGCCTTCCGTCGCCGCACGGATCACGATCTGATCGCCGTAGCGCACCGCGTTCGAGACCAGGTTGGTGATTGCCCGCTTGAACGCCTGGCGCTTCAGCGGAAGGATGATGTCGCCGCGCCGCCGCCTGAGCTTGAGCTCGATGGCCGTGCCGTACACCTGCGCCTCCTCGTGCACATCCTGCAGGAGCTCGGTGAGGTTGGTCATGGTCGCTTCCTCGCCGCCGTCGCCGCGCGCGAACGCGAGGTAGTCTTCGAGCATATGCTGCATCTCGTCGACGTCGGCCTTGAGGGAAGCCACCTCCGGCCCTTCGCCCATGAACGCCAGCTCGAGCTTGAAGCGCGTGAGCACCGTCCTGAGATCGTGGCTGACGCCGGCCAGCATCGTCGTGCGCTGCTCGACGTGCTGGCGGATGCGGTTGCGCATCTCGATGAACGCCGCCGCCGCCTGCCGCACCTCGCGCGCGCCGCGCACCTGGAAGTCGTCCGGCACCGGCCGGCCCTTGCCGAAGGCGTCCGCGGCATCGGCGAGCCGCAGGATCGGCCGGATCTGGTTCCTGAGGAAGAGGATGGCGACGGTGAGCAGGATCACGCTTGATCCCACCATCCAGAGCAGGAAGATGTGCGAGTTGGAGGCATAGGTCTGCGTGCGCACGGCGAGGAAGCGCAGGATGGATTCCGTATGCTGCACGCGGATCTCGACGTGCCGCGACTGTCCGACGGTGTCGATCCAGAACGGCCGCTTGACCTGCCGCGAGATCTCCTTCGAGAGCGCTCGGTCGAGAAGGTCGAAGAACGGCTTCTGCCGTGCCTGGGGCAGGTCGCCGGGCGGCAGGATCTGCATCGAGAGGTTGAGCCGTTCGCGCGCGATGCGGATGATCTCGTCATACTCGGAGGCCTCCGCCTTGTCGTAGAAGTCGATCAGTGCGGCGATGTCGCGCGCCGTCGTCTCCGAGAGGCGCCGCGTCACGTTCTGCCAGTGGCGCTCCATGAACACGAAGGCGATCACGCCTTCGAGCACGACGATCGGCGCGATGATGATGATGAGCGCGCGGGCATAGAGGCCCTTGGGCATCGACTCGGCGAGCAGGCCGAGGAAGCTCTTGTGCAGCGCCTTGATCCGCTCGACGACCGGCGCCGACACCTCCACGAACGACCGGAACGCCCGTCCGGCGCGGCCCGAGGCATTCGTGAATGGGCCGAGGAGATCCACGGGCTCAGTCTGTGTAAAGGATGTAACCCTTGCCGCGCACGGTCTGCAGGTAGACCGGGTTGGAGGGATCGGTTTCGATTTTGCGGCGCAGCCGGTTGATCTGCACGTCGATGGCACGGTCGTTTCCGGGCGTCTCGTCGGTGGAAAGCTCGTACCTCTGGATCGGCACCCCCGGCTTCTGCGCGAACTGGCGCAGGAGATCGCGCTCGCGCTCGGTGAGCTTGATGGTCTCGTTGTTGCGGCGCAGCTCTCCGCGCGCGATGTGGAACACGAGCGTTCCCATGCGGATCTCGTCGGACTGCGCCACCGCGCCGGGCTGGCCCGTCTGCCCGCGCCGCAGGATGTTGCGCAGCCGCAGCAGGAGCTCGCGCGGCTCGAACGGCTTCGGCACATAGTCGTCGACGCCCGCCTCGAGGCCCTCGATGCGCTGCTCGGGCTCGGCGCGCGCCGTCAGCATGCAGATCGGGATGTCGCGATGGCGCTTGATCTCGCGTGCGAGCTCGAGCCCGCTGATCCCCGGCATCATCACGTCGAGCAACACGATGTCGAAGTCGAGCCCCCTGAGCGAGGCCTGCGCCATCTCGGCGTCCCCCGCCGTCGTCACGCGGAAGCCCTGCGAATAGAGATAGCGTGCGAGCAGGTCGCGGATCTTCTGGTCGTCGTCCACGATCAGCACGTGGGGCGCATCGTCGGGCAGCGGCTCTGCCCGTTGGCCGGCTAAAGAGGTCATGAGCGGTCCTCCTCGCTGATCTTATCCCTGGGTTGCAGCACGCGGACCAAGCTTTCCACTTGCGCGCGATCCTCCTCCGAGATCATGGCAAGCAGGAACCGCTTTGTCGCCGCCTCCGCCTCCGGTCCCGCGGCTGCCAGCGCCGCCTCCAGGCGCTTCACCTGCAGCGCCGTCAGCCGCTCGGCAAGCCGCGCTCCCTTGAGCGTCGCGTACAGCAGCCGCTCGCGGCGATCTTCCGCCCCCGCCCGCTGCGCGATGAAGCCCTCGCCGATGAGCTGCTTCAGCACGCGCGCCAGGGACTGCTTGGTGATCTTCAGGATCTCGAGAAGGTTGGCAACTCTGAGGCCGGGGTTGCGGTGCACGAAATGCAGCACCCGATGGTGCGCGCGGCCGAACCCGTATTGGGCGAGCACGGCATCTGGATCGCCGGTGAAATCGCGGTAGGCGAAGAACAGAAGCTCGACATGCGTGATGAGATCGGCGCGCTCCGCGCCCTGCTCCGCTTCGTCCTCGCTGCCGTCGCGCCGGGAGCCGTTGCGGCGGACCGCAGTGGGGTCTCGAGTTATGTCAGCCATGTTGACATATTTGAAGGCCATTGATACTCCTGGCAAGTTATTTTCATCGACGGATGGACCCGTTGCCGCGCCCGGGATACGGAGCCGAATAGGACCTCACCATGGCTGAGATCGTTCCTTATCACGATCGCGACGGTTTCATCTGGATGGATGGCAAACTCGTCCCCTGGCGCGAGGCGGATATCCATATCCTGACACATGCGCTGCACTACGGCAGCGCCGTGTTCGAGGGCGAGCGGGCCTACGGCGGCGAGATCTTCAAGCTGACTGAGCACTCCGAGCGCCTCGTCGAGAGCGCGCGCATTCTGGAGTTTGAGATCACGCAGAGCGTGGCCGAGATCGATCAGGCATGCCGCGACGTGGTTGCGGCCAATAAGCTCACCGATTGCTACGTCCGCCCGATCGCCTGGCGTGGCAGCGAGCAGATGGGCGTCTCCGCCCAGCTCACCAAGATTCACCTGGCCATCGCCGCCTGGGACTGGGGCTCCTATTTCCCCATGGAGCAGCGGCTCAAGGGCATTCGTATCGGCTTTGCGAAGTACCGTCGTCCGGACCCTGCCACGGCGCCGACCAAGGCCAAGGCCGCCGGCCTCTACATGATCTGCACCGTCGAGAAGCACCGCGCCGAGCGCGCGGGCTACGCCGACGCGTTGATGCTGGACTGGCGCGGGCGCGTCGCCGAGTGCACGGGTGCCAACATCTTCCTGGTCAAGGACGGTGTGCTGCATACGCCGGAGCCGGACTGCTTCCTCGACGGTATCACGCGCCGCACGGTTATCGCGCTCGCGAAGAAGCGCGGGCTGGAGGTTCGCGAGCGCGCCATCGTGCCGGACGAGCTGGGCTCGTTCTCGGAATGCTTCATCACCGGCACCGCGGCCGAGGTGACGCCGGTCTCGGAGATCGGCGATTTCAGGTACAAGCCGGGCCAGATCTCCGAGACATTGCTCAACGACTACATGGCGCTTGTACAACCCGACAAGAAGCTTGCCGCCGAGTAGGCAAGCGCAGCGGGGCGTTTAACAGCTTTTTAGCCAACAACTCAGAACGGCATTCGAAGCATCAAAGATTGCTGATCCCGAGGAGTTATTTTCTTCTCGAAATCAGCGACTGGTGCCGCCATGCCGACACAATCGTTCATCCGCTCCGTAGTCAGCGCCCGTGCGAGCCGCATCGCACTGGCCGTCCTTCTCATTGCCTTGGGGCTTTGGGCTTTCGCGCCGTTCGCCGCCTATCGCGTCTCCTCTTCGGCCTTCATCAACTCGGAGGTCATGCGTATCACGGCGCCCATTCCGGGCTATCTGTCCGCCGAGCTGCCCCACAAGGGCCAGTACATCGCCGAGCCCGAGCAGCTGACGCTGATCAAGTCGTATGCCGCCGACCGTCAGCGGCTGCTCGAGATGGAAGGCCAGCAGGCGGCCGCGAAGGATCGCGCCGAGTTCGCCAGGAAGCAGCTCGCCGAGATCGCCGCCCTCGACGCGGAGCTGGAGCAGCGCATGCAGGCCTACCGCGACGGCATGCTCGCCCGCATCAGCCAGGAGATCGCCGAGGCCGATGCGGAGAAGACCGGCTGCTTTGCCGAGATGAGCCATCGCCGGGACATCGGATCGAAGCTGCAGGGCCTCGCCGACACGGGGGCCACCTCGCAGATCAAATCCGCCGAGGCTCTGGCCCGCCAGGAGGAGACCATGACGCGCTGCAAGATGGCCTCGGCGCGGCTTGAAAGGCTGAAGGCCGAGCTCGGCGCCATGAAGAACGGCGTCTTCTTGCGCGATTCCGCCAACGACGTGCCCTACACGCAGCAGCAGCGCGAGCGGCTGTTCCTCCGTCGCCAGGATCTCGAGCGGGAGGTGAACGAGAACGGCACACGCGCCACCCAGCTTGCCGCCGACATCGGCGAGGAAAGGAGCCGCGTCGAGCACCTTGGAAAATACGACGTGACGTTGCCGGCGGACACCGTGGTGTGGTCCGTGTCCGCGAGCCCGGGGTCGGTCGTCGTGCAGGGACAGGCCGTGCTCGACCTGACCGATTGCAAGAACCGCTTCGTCGCCGTGCAGCTTCCGGAGCGCGAGTTCGAAAGCATCAAGCCCGGAGATCCCGCCTCCGTGCGTCTGATCGGCAGCGGCGAGCGCCGCGAAGGCCTCGTGCGCCGGGTCATGGGCTCGGCCGCGCGGGGCGACGACCGCCTCTTTGCCGCGCAGGTTCCCGTGGCCACCAGCGGCAACGTGACCGTCGAGGTCAGCCTGCCTCCCGACAAGGCACCCGATGACAAGAACTATTGCGACATCGGCCGCCTCGCCGAGGTGCGCTTCCCGCGCAAGGCGCCGGCCTTCGTGGAGAACCTGGGCAAACTGTTCCAGCCGATCCTTGCGGTCTTCACGCCTGTCGTGAACGTCGCGGAGAACTGAGGTGCAGTTCGACGCGCCGGTTCTGGAAGTCCTGGCGCCGCTGCTCATGGTCGTGGGCGCGGTCTATGTGCTGGGGCCTCTCCTCGACATCAGGCGGAGCTCGGCGAGGCTCCTGATCTTCGGCTTCGTGTGGCTCATCGTGGCGCGCTATCTCATCTGGCGCGTAACGGTCACGGTTCTTCCGGCATCCGGCACCTGGTACGAGGTGGCGTGGATATGGCTGTGCTTCGCCATCGAGATGTTCGCGCTCTTCGATGCGTTGATCCTCTACCTCTGCTTCCTGCGCACGAGCGATCGGCGCGACGAGGCCGATGCGCATGAGGCGCGGTTGCGCGGCGAGGCCCCGGAGCAGCTTCCCTCCGTCGACGTCTACATCCCGACCTACTCGGAGCCGCTCGAGGTCCTTGAGAAGACCATCACGGGCGCTCTTTGCCTCGACTATCCGGACTTCGCGGTCTGGGTGCTCGACGACGGCAAGCGCCCGTGGCTCAAGGCCTACTGCGAGGAGAAGGGCGTGGGCTACATCACGCGGCCCGACAATGCGCACGCCAAGGCCGGCAACATCAACCACGCGCTGACCAAGACGGACGGCCAATACGTGGCCCTCTTCGATGCGGATTTCGTCGTCCAGCGCGATTTTCTCATGCGCACGATGGGCTTCTTCGCCGATCCGGGCATCGGCATCGTCCAGGTCCCGCACACGTTCTACAATGCCGATCCGCTGCAGACGAACCTTGCCGTTCGCAAGACCATCCCTGACGACCAGCGCTTCTTCTTCGAGGCTATCATGCCGAGCCGGGACGGCTGGGACGCCGCCTTCTGCTGCGGATCGAACTCCGTCACGCGCCGCGAGGCGCTGCGCGCCATCGGCGACAAGCTGCCCACCGAGTCCCTGACCGAGGACATGCTGCTCAGCCTCAAGCTCCTCCGCGCGGGCTATCTGACGCGTTACTTGAACGAGCGCCTTGCGTTCGGCCTCGCCCCCGAAGGGCTGCGGGCGTTCTTCATCCAGCGCAGCCGCTGGGCGCGCGGCGCCATGCAGATCCTGTTCCTGCGCGCCGGCCCGCTCGGCCCGGGGCTCTCGCTGATGCAGCGTCTGCTGTTCCTGCCGACGCATTGGCTGTCGCAAAGCCTCAGCATGGTCTTTGGCCTCATGGTGCCCATCGTCTTCATGTGGACCGGCGTACTCCCCATGGTCAACGTGACGATCGAATCCGTGCTGGTCCATCTGCTTCCGATGATCCTCGCGGTCGTCGGCGGCATATGCCTTTACGCGCCGCAGCAGTATTTCCCGCTCGCCTCGCAGGTGCTCGGAGTTTTCCAGAGCTTCAGGCTGTTGCCCACGCTGCTCGTGACACTGGCCAAACCCTTCGGGCATACCTTCAAGGTCACGCCGAAAGGCGGCGCCGCAGGATCGGCCGGGTACGACTCGACGGTCTTCTGGATTGCCGCCGGGCTCATGGTGGCGACCATGGCCGGCATCCTCGTGAACCTCGTGCCCGAATGGCGCATAGTCCAGCAGGACGCGCTGCTATCCGTCGTGGCGACATGGGGCGCCTACAACATCCTGCTCCTCTTTCTCGCCTGCATGCTCTCGCTGCAGGGCGCAGTCTGGCGCGGCGAGGAGCGGTTCGAGGTCACCGACCCGGTCTGGATCATGGCGTCCGGCCACGAGGGTGGCCTCGGCCGACTGACGGACATCTCGCTGACGGGCGCCAGCGTGGCAACGGACATCACCTCGGCTGAAGCTCCCGACGAGCCGATCAGGCTCTTCGTTCCGGAGGTGGGCGCGCTGCCGGGCCGCATCGTGCGACGCATGCCGGGGCGGATCGGTGTCGCCTTCGATCCCGTCACGGGGATCGAGCGCGACCTTCTCATCCGTAAGCTCTTCACGTCCAAGAGACCGGAGATGACGGCGGACGTATCGGCGTGGTCTGTCACAGGCGAGATGGTAAGGAGCATCTGGGCGACGCCCTCGGCCGCCACGCGCCGTGGAGCGGACCGCGCACCGGATTCGCTTCGAGCGACACCCGAGGAGAAGCTGCCGGCCCGGAGCCTTGTCGTGCCGCCGCGCAGCGAACGGCATGGCTGGGACCAACTCGTTACGGAACGCCGAGCCATTGGTTAACCGCCGCCATGCTCTTGTTTACTCCGATCTCTCGTTGCACCGGGCCGAAAGGTGGCAGAAAATCGACGATGTGGATGCAGCCACGAGGTCCGAGCCATGACACCTCTGCGCAAAGCCACCATCAGTGCCGCCGGTCTGGCGCTGGTTCTGAGCGCGGCCGTAATGACGTCCGCCACCGGCTTCGCCCAGGAAGGCCCCGGCGGATCGATCAATCCCGGCCGGGACTGCCAGACCATCGTCACCTGCCGCTTCACCAAAGGCGGCAGCTACCGCGGCTGCCTTTCGTCCTATAGCTGCCGCGTCTGCCGCTTCGAGGCATCGAGCTGCGTGATCGGCGGCACGCGCAGGCGCTGCCACAAGTCCGTTTGCACCTGGGGCTAGGCTCGGGGTAGTCCTCCTCCCAAGCAGGGCGCCAGGAGAGGACAGCCGGACGTGCACGACGTTGCGATCATCGGCGGCGGCCACAACGGCCTCACCGCCGCCGCCTACCTGGCTGCTGCCGGCCTCAAGGTGGTTGTTCTCGAGAAGAACGCGCACGTGGGCGGCGCCGCCTTCACCGAGGAGTTCGCGCCCGGCTTCAGAAACTCCGTCGCCGCCTACACGGTGAGCCTGCTCAACCCGAAGGTCATCCGCGACCTCGATCTCCCGCGTCATGGGCTGCGCATCGTCGAGCGCCCGGTTGCCAACTTCTGGCCCGTCGATGCGCATCGCGCGCTGCTCATGCCCTACGGCCTTGCCGCCCGCCAGCAGGCCTTCGCCGCGTTCTCGGAACGCGACGCCGCGCGCCTTCCCGAGTACGATGCGGCCCTCGAACGCGCCGCCTCCGTCCTGAGAGGTCTTGTTCTCGAAACGCCGCCGAATGCGGGTGGCGGCCTGCCGGCGTTGTGGAACGCCGCACGCCTCTCGCGCTCCATCCTGAAGCAGCCCATCGACGCACAACGCGACCTCGCCGGCCTCTTCACCGAGAGCGCGGCCGACTTCCTCGCCCGCTGGTTCGAGAACGAGACCGTCAAGGCGGCGTTCGCCTTCGACGGCATCGTCGGCACCTACGCCGCGCCTTCGACGCCCGGTACCGCCTACGTGCTGCTGCATCACTGCTTCGGCGAGGTGAACGGCAAGGCCGGCGTCTGGGGCCACGCCGTGGGCGGCATGGGCGCTATCAGCGCCGCCATTGCTTCCGCCGCGCGCGAGCGTGGCGCCGAGATTCGCACGGATGTCGCAGTGCGCGAGGTTGCAATTGAAAAAGGCCGCGCGACCGGCGTCGTGCTCGCGTCCGGCGAGACCGTGCGCGCCCGTGCCGTCGCCGCCGCCATCCCTCCGAAGCTGCTGTTCTCGCGCTTCGTCCCGCAAGGCGCCGTCGATCCCGCGCTGCACACGCGCTTGGCGACGCTCAAGTCCGGCTCCGGCACCTTCCGCATGAACGTCGCGCTGTCCGAGCTGCCGGACTTCACCTGCCGCCCGAACCGCGACGGCACCGATCATCTCGCCTCCGGCATCGTCATCGGCCCGACGCTCGACTACCTGGAGCGCGCCTGGCTCGACGCCAGGTCCGGCGGTTGGTCGAAGGAGCCCGTCGTCGAGATGCTGATCCCATCGACGCTCGACGACACGCTGGCGCCGCCTGGCCGCCACGTGGCGAGCCTGTTCGTACAACACGTAGCACCCCACCTGCCGTCGCCGCGCTCCTGGGCCGACCCGGCCGAGAAGGAAGCTTTTGCCGACCTCGTCATCGAGACCGTCACGCGGCATGCGCCGAACTTCAAGGCGAGCGTCCTCGCCCGCCAGCTCCTGTCGCCCCTGGATCTCGAACAGCGATTCGGCATGGTCGACGGCGACATCTTCCACGGGGCGCTGTCGCTGGATCAGCTATTCGCGCTCCGCCCTGTGCTCGGCCACGCCGACTATCGCATGCCGCTGCCCGGCCTCTACTTGTGCGCGTCCGGCGCCCATCCCGGCGGCGGCGTCACCGGTGTTCCGGGCCACAATGCCGCCCGCGAGATCATCCGCGATTTCAGGGGCTGGTGGGGAGGCGCGCGGTGAGCAGCGACTTCAAGGATCATTTCAGCGCCTTGGCGGCCACCTACGCGCAAAGCCGGCCAAGCTACCAGAAGGACTTGTTCGCTTGGCTGGCAGCCCAGTGCGCGGAGCATGAGTTGGCTTGGGACTGCGGCACGGGAAACGGGCAGGCCGCACACCACCTCGTCGACAAGTTCGCGCGCGTCATCGCGACGGATGCCAGCGCGGCGCAGATTTCCGAAGCCGAGCCGCACCCACGCATTGAATATCGCGTCGCTCCGGCCGAGCGGAGCGGACTGGACGATGCCGTGGCGGATATCGTCACCGTCGCGCAGGCTCTGCACTGGTTCGACCTCGACCGCTTCTATGCCGAGGCACGGCGCGTCTTGAAGCCTGGCGGCCTCGTCGCGGCTTGGTGCTACGGCACCTTTCGCATGGATGATCCTACAATCGATCATGCGTTGCAGGAGTTCTACGCCGAGACGGTCGGCCCCTACTGGCCGCCGGAGCGGCGCCACGTCGAGGCCGGCTATCGCGACCTTGCGTTTCCGTTCGCGCGCATCGCGGCGCCGTCGTTCAGCTTGAGCGCCGATTGGTCTCTGGCCGAGCTGGCGGGATATCTGCGCAGTTGGTCCGCGACCGGCCGCTACGTCGCAGCGAACGGGACCGATCCCGTTGCCCGGCTGGAGGCCTTGCTGGCCGCGCCGTGGAGCGACCCGCGTCGGCCGCGGCGTTTCACTTGGTCTCTCGCGTTGCTGGTCGGGCGCGCACAACCGCCGCATACAATACAAATATATGATATCGCTATGAAAAAAGGTCTCAAATCGACACGCGCCTTAACCATTTGTAAAGCGAATGGGCGGAGCCTCGAACTCAAGCGAATCGGCGCGATTCAAAGGGACGCTGCGAGATGGGCAAGCTTTCTGTCTACATGGCCATGAAGAGGGATCTGGCCTTCGAGTTTGAGCGCGAGCTGCGAGCGGTGCGCAATCTGATCCTCGGCGTCACGCGCCTCTCGGGCTCCGAGTATACGATCGAGCTGCTCGGCAATGAGGGCTTCGTGGCCGGCAGCCGTGCGCGCGCCGCTTTCATCGAGGCATTCCACGCCGCGACGCACGAGGCTCTGGTCAAGTACGCGCACGACCTGGCGCACGAGTGCCTGGAGCACGGCATGGATCAGGAGGTCGTGAGCGGTGCGCTCGGTGGCCACCCGAGCCTGCATCCCATGCGCTCGCTGCGTGAGCACTTCCAGTCGATGCCGCCGCAACCGATGCCGATGCCAATGTCGCACCAGACAGCGTATCAACACCAGCCGATGCAGCAACAGCAGCAAGGGCCTGCCCCCGAAGGTGCCGGCCCGGTGCGTCTGGCCGCGTGCGCCTGAGCGGCGCCTTTTTTTGCGCCAATGATCAAATCGGGGCGTTGCCCGGCTGGGGCGGCGCCCCGGTTGCGTTCTTGGCGCGCCTGCCTGCCGCGCGCATCGGCGGCGCGAAGGCTGCTATGATGCGGAGAGGCTGACCCGCAACCCCGGGAGAGTCCATGCGATTGCTGATCGCCGGCTGGCACGGACAGGTGGCGCGCGCTCTGATCGAGCTGGCGCCGTCCCGATCTGAGATCAAGGCGCTCGCTGCCGGACGCCCGGCTCTCGACGTGCGCGACCCGCGCTCCATCGAGCGCGCCTTTGGCGACTTGTCGCCGACCGTCGTCATCAACACCGCCGCCTACACGGCTGTCGACCAGGCCGAGACGGACCCGGACGCCGCCTTCGCGCTCAATAGGGACGGCGCGAGGTTGCTCGCCCAGGCCGCCGCGCGCCGCAACGTCCCGCTTATCCACCTCTCGACGCACTACGTCTTCGACGGCACGAAACAGGCGCCCTACGACGAGAGCGACGAGCCCTGCCCTGCAACCGTCTATGGGCGCTCGAAGCTCGCGGGAGAGGCGGCCGTGCGGGCTGCGAACCCACATCACGTCATCATCCGCACCGGCTGGGTCTTCGGCCCCGCGGGGCAGAACTTCGCCACCCGGATCATGGGAGCGGCCGTCGGCGGCGCGCCCTTGCGCGTGGTGTCCGACCAGCGGGGCAACCCCACCTATGCACCCCATCTGGCAGCCGCGATCCTGGACCTCGCCGGCAAGCTCACCGCCGACACGCGCGACACGCCCGTGTGGGGCACTTACCACGCCGCAGGCACGGGCGCCGCGTCATGGCTTGACCTGGCGAGCGAGATCCTTGCCTGCGCCGCCGGCCACGGCACGGCCGGAGCACCGCTCGAGCCCATCGCATCCGCCGACTATCCGGCAAGGGCGTCACGGCCAATCAACTCCGAGCTCGATTGCACGCTCTTCGCGCGCACTTTCGGGTTTAGCCTGCCGCCCTGGCAGCAAGGCGTGGCAGCCTGCGTCGAGCGGCTCGTGTCGGCCTGACTGGTCGCCTCCCGGATCATCTCGCCCTATAACTCCGGGTGCTTGTGCGCCTGAGAAAGGAATCCGAGTGCCGCAGACCCTGACCGTCCAGATGATATTGGCCTTCGCGGTGCTGGCGCTCTGCATCTTCGCCTATGGCGAGAGCTCGTCTCCAGCATGGTGGTGGATGGTCCTGATCGGGGCCGTGCTGGCCGTCGTGGTCCTCGCGGATGCCTGGCCCGAGCGCCGGCGTGCGCTGGGAGAGCCGCTGTCGGTAAAGGTCACGGCGTTTGTCGTCGCCGACCTCGTGCTGCCCGTCCTGGTCCTGCTCGCCGGGCTCGCGGCGCTGGTCATGGGCGGCGAGGGCTGGCTCGATGCCGCCATCGTGCTCGCCGTCGCGCTGGCTTTCGTCTCGCTTCTTTGACGCGCGGCGGCGAAATCTCTGCTACACCCCCGCCATGCTGGAGATCACGGACACCCTCTCGATCGACGAGCGCGAGCTCGAGGAGCGCTTCATCCGCGCCTCAGGCCCCGGCGGGCAGAATGTCAACAAGGTCTCGACCGCGGTCGAGCTGCGTTTCGACGTGCGCCACTCGCCGAGCCTGCCCGCGGCCGTCCGCGACCGACTCGCGCGCCTCGCCGGCCGCCGTATGACCGACGACGGCGTGCTCGTCATCCGTGCCGAGCGCCATCGCACGCAGGAGCGCAACCGGGAAGATGCCCGCGCCCGTCTGGCCGATCTCGTGCGCGAGGCGCTCTATGTTCCGAAAAAACGCGTCGCCACCAAGCCGAGCCGCGCCGCCAAGGCCCGCCGCGTCGACAGCAAGGTCAAGCGCGGCAGCGTGAAGAAGCTGCGCCAGTCCCGTCCGTCGTTCGATTAATCCCGTTCAACCGTTCTTGGATCGAGTGCCGCCATGCCGCGCTTCGCCGCGAACCTGAGTTTTCTCTTCACCGAGCTGCCTTTTCTCGACCGCTTCGAGGCGGCGGCGCGCGCGGGCTTCAAGGGCGTCGAGTTCATGTTTCCCTACGCCGTGCCCGCCGACGAGATACGCACGCGCCTCGACGCGACCGGCCTCGCGCTTGCGCTCTTCAATCTGCCGCCCGGCCACTGGGACAAGGGCGAGCGCGGTTTCGCGGCGCTGCCCGGCCGCGAGGACGAGTTCGCCTCCGCCGTCGACTTGGCGCTCAATTACGCCGAGGCGCTCGGCTGTCCGCGCCTGCACGTCATGGCCGGGCTCGCCGGCCACGGCGCGACGCGCGAGACGTACGTCGCAAATCTCCGCCTCGCGGCCGACTGGGCAGCCCCCCTCGGCATCGACATCCTGATCGAGCCCATCAACACGCGCGACATGCCGGACTATTTCCTTTCCCGCACGGCCGACGCGCGCGATGTGATCATGGATGTCGGCGCTCCCAATCTTGGCCTGCAGTTCGACCTCTATCACCGTCATGTCATGGAGGGTGACGTGGAGGGCGCGATCGCTGAGTTCGGCCCCCTCGCGCGCCACTACCAGTGCGCCGATCCGCCCGACCGTGGCGAGCCCGGCACCGCGGTCCTGGACTACGCCCGCATTTTCCGGATCATCGACGCTTCGGGCTACGCGGGCTGGATCGGCTGCGAGTACAAGCCGCGCGGCGCGACGCTCGCCGGCCTCTCGTGGCCCTCGGCTTGCGACGTCACGCTGGGCTGACTTCGACGGGAGGCTCGACGACTGCTTCTGACTCTAAGCGGACCTCGCGGTGCGCGAGGTGAGCGGCAGCTCAGCACGCAGTTGTCGTCGTTCTGCCGACCGAAGAACTCTCCCGAGAGCCGTGATTCGTTCATCTCAACGCGCGAACTCGCTGCTCGGCATGCGTCGTCCCTTCCACGATCCAACCATCATAGTCGACGGAGCACGCGGATAGGACAGCTCACGCACGGCGCGGATCCTCTTCAAAACACTCGAGCAGAAGCTCGGTGAGGATCCGCACCTTCCGTGAAGGGTGCTGACCTGGCGGGCGGATGACGTACACACCCGCCGGAGGCGGTGGATACCGCGGCATGACCGGAACAAGCGCGCCGGAGGCCAGATATTCACGGGTAATGCCATCGGGGACCCAAGCGATGCCGAGGCCTGCTGCCGCGGCGGCAACGAGCGCTGTGCCGTTGTCGGCCTTGAAGCGCCCCTGGGGACGAACCGTGAGGATCTTGTCGCCATCCATAAACTGCCAGGTTTCGGTGCCCTGCATGAGAGCCTGATGGGCAACGAGCTCGTCCGGCGTCTCCGGTGAACCGTGCGCTTTGATATAGTCCGGGCTCGCGACAAGCTTCCCATAGATCGGCCCGATGCGGCTTGCGATCAGGTTGGAGTCCGGAAGATAGCCAACCCGGATCGCACAATCGAAACCCTCTGCGATGAGATCGACGAAGCGATCACTGTAGGAGGTATGGATGTGTAGCTTCGGGTGGCGCCGCGCCATGTCCGCGAGCACGTGAGCGAAGTGGGTCGGACCGAAAGTCAGTGGCACAGCAACTCGCAAGCGGCCGCGAAGGTCACCGGCGGGCAGGATTGTTTCCCTGGCCACGTCGATCTCGGCGCTGACTCTGGCTGCATGGTCTCGGAACGTGACCCCGGCTTCCGTAAGAGCGGCGCCACGGGTGGTGCGTGCGAGCAGCTGGACACCGAGTTCCGCTTCAAGCCGGAATAGCCGCCGGCTGACGATTGACTTGGAGACACCGAGCCGGCGCGCAGCGGCCGAAACTCCCCCGGCATCAGCAACCTCGACGAATGTCATCAGGTCTTCGATGTCCAACTCGGCGTTCCCCATTTCGGGACACGGCGTAGCACAAAGACGCACTACCGTATCACAAATCGCAATGGCAAATGGCCCTCCAGGCAACGCGCAGTTGGCGCATGTCGCCGGCAAGAGAGCCTTCCCCACAACGAAAGCAGAGGATGAACCAATGACGTTTCGTAACGGCCTTGCATCGCTTCTTCGCCCCGAAGACTCGGTCCTCGTTCTGATCGACCACCAGCCCTATCAGCTCGCGAACCTGAACAGCCACGATCCGCAAGCTGTGGTCAACAACACGACCGCGCTGGCGAAGCTAGCAAAAGCCTTCAATGTTCCGACCATTCTCACCAGCGTGATCGCGGCGCGCGGTGGACTTCTCTTCAAGCAGATCACTGACGTCTTCCCGGAGCAGGAAGTGATCGACCGGACTTGGGTGAACACCTGGCAGGACGAGAAGGTGGTGGACGTGGTCAAGGCGACCGGCCGCAAACAACTGATTATCGCAGGCCTTTGGACCGAAGTCTGCGTCGCGATGCCTGTCATCCAAGCCCTCGGCGAAGGCTGGGACGTGTCCGTGATCACCGATGCGTCGGGCGGAGTTTCGACCGAGTCCCACCAGATCGCCATCCAGCGGATGATCGCGGCTGGCGCAAACATGATGACCGTGATGGCGCTCGCTGGCGAATGGCAGCGCGACTGGGCGCGCACCGAGCATGTCGAAGAGCTGACCGAGATTCTCATCCAGCACTTCGGCGGCAGCGGCATTGCGTACCTGTGGGAGCAGCAGTTGCTCAACACACCGGTTCCCAGAAACGCATGATCTTAAGGGGATGACGAAACGGTCGAATGATGCGGTGCGAAGAAGCCGACCACTTAACAAGTCTCGTCATCCCCTCTCTACAGGAAGGCCATCCATGCCTGGCTGGATGCAGGCGAGCTATCTATCACTGCCGTGGCCTGACAGGTGAGGCGAGATAAGTTTCCGAGGGCTGGCACACTCGGCCCCAAGCTGCGCGAGCGGAGGTCGAGCCAATCGCGACGCTTTGAGATCGCTCCAAGAGACGTGTTTCCTGGCCCTTAGCAAACGCTTACAGGCGATGGTCTCCTCCACCTCCGCGCCTACGCCGGCGCCGTAATGAAGCCGCCTTCGACCAGCGCCTTGAGCATCACGGCCGCGCCGCACTGCTTGGAGACGGCGTTCGGGTCCCACTTGTTGTCTGCCACGAACTTGCCCTTGGTGTAGTGGTTCGAGAAGCTCCAGAGATACGGCGTGTTGATCTTGTAGAGCAGCCGGCTGCGCCAGCCGTTGTAGCCCTCCCAGCGGTAGAGCATCCGCGGCAGGCTCCAGTCGGCCTGCTCGTGCAGCTTGTCGTAGCGCAGCGCGTCGACGGCGCTCGACACCCAGTCCGACGGCGGCAGCCACGGGTTCGGTCGTCCGGCCGGCACCTGCTTGGTCTTGGCCTTGAGCGAGTCGCCGTTGTGGAGGTGGGAGTTGAAGTCGAAGCTGCACTCCATGCCGTGGATGATGGCGACCGCGTACCACGGCACGCACGTCTCGATGAAAGCGTCCTCGTAGGACTTCCGCCGCGCGGAATCCGTGATCTTCGATACGTACCACTGCACCGTGGAACGGTTCTCCGACCGGATCTGGCACGTCTCGAACAGCCGGCGGTACTCGTCGGCCACGTCCTCGAACTTGGGCGGCGTGACGGCGGCCGCCTGCGGCCCCTCCGGAATGTCACGCGGCACGCGCTCGGCGTTGCGCGCCGTGCGCAGGAGCTCCGAGGCGCGCTCGAGCAGACTGTCGATATCGGATGAGGTCGCACCAGGTGCGTCGGGGGCCGACGCCGTGATCCCGTCCATGAAGTCCACGATCGCGGGCTGGATCTCGGTGAAGTCCTCCGTGGCCGACGCCGGCGCAAGCCCCATGCGCGGCACCGAGAGTCCGAGCCGCTGCGCCTCCTCCGAGAGCGTGCCGAGCTGACGCCACGTGCCGCTTCCGTCTTGCGCTACTGCCGGGACGGCGCCGAGCCGGACGACGAATGGCATCGCCAGCGTGGCCGCAAACCCTGCGCCGACCTGGCGGCGGTCCAGCTTGACCCGTTTCATGCTCGCTTCCTCGTCATCGTTGCACCGTGTTTCCGCGACTGTTGTCAGCTCGAAGGCACCTCGAGCCCGACCGCCCGCTGCGCGGCGATCACCTGCTCGCAGTCGACCGGGGTGATCCCGCCGAGCTCCGCGCTCGCCAGCTCGAAGCAGCTTTCGACGAACACGTTCGCGGCGTGAGAGAGCGTGGAGCTCTGGTTGAGCCCGACCGTCATCGACCGATAGGTGATGCGCGCAAGCTTGTAGCGGCCGACGCCCGTCACCGTGGCGCCGCGATGCGTTCCGCCCTCGGAGATGAGAAAGGCGAACTTGTTTAGGATGCCGCTGTTGAAGTGCACGCAGCCGTTGTCGTTATAGGCGGTCGACCCGCATATCAGGTCATCCGGCGTCAGCACCTCGGAGTAATGGTCCGGCTGCCCGCGGTTCGAGAGCGAGAACTTGGCCTTCCGGTCGAACATCGCCCTGCCGTTCGCGTCGCGAAGGTTGGGGTCCGCGAGGCTCCTAAGCGGCGCGGTGATGGAGAAGCCCGGCGAGGCTTCCCCGATCAGCCAATTGCCGCCGTCGCCGCGCGCGTCGAGCTCGATCAGCGCCCCGAAGATGTCTGAGAGCGACTCGTTCACGGCGCCGGGCTCGTTGAGATAGAGCAGGTTCTTCTCATGCGCGATGATGCCGTGTGTCATCTCGTGCGCCACGATGTCGAGCGCGCCTGCATAGCCCGGCCCGTACACCATCACGTTGCCCTTTGGGCAGTCGTACGACTTCGTGGTGCACCAGTAGGCGTTCTGAGTCCGCCCGTGGCGCACATAGGCTTCCATCGGCGAGCCGCCCTGGCCTTCGTTGTCGTCGAACCCGTCGCGGCCGAAGGTCAGGAAGAAGTAATCGCGCACAATGCCCGCGTTGCGGAAGGCTATCAGCGCCTCGGGCGCCAGCGTCTCCGCCCGCGCGCGCTTTTCCTCGTCGATGCCGACGCTGCCGGGAAAGCTCGTCGTTTGCGCCAGATCGTAGATGCGCCTGAGCATGCCGCCCGAGGGCTGGTCGCGATAGTAGTAGAACGCTTCGCCCGTGGTCGCGTCGACGAAGATGCGGAACGCGTCGATCGTCACCAGCCATGCCAGGCGCGTCGTCGATCCTGTGCCTGCCTTCGCCTTGCCGACCAGCGCCGGGTCGAACACGACGAGATCGGGCTTGCCGACCTCGGCCTTGTCCGGGCTCGGCGCCAGCGGGAACGCGCGCGAGGCATCCGGCGCACTGCGCAGCACGTCGGCGAGCTTCGCGCGCGCGGCGGCGACGGCCTCGCCCTCCGCGATCTTGGGCTTGGTGTCGTCGAGCGCCACGGTGGAGATGGTGCCGCTGAACTTGGTCACGCCGAGCGACCGGTCCACGCTGAGCTTGGCGGTCGAGCCGAACACCGGCACGCCCTCCACGCGCTGCTCGACCTCCGCGATGTAGCGGTTCGGCAGGTCGGGATCCTTGCGCCGGCGCACGTACTCGGGCTTCGCGCTCTTGTTCTTCGCCGGATAGAGCGATCTGAGCCCACCCGTGCCGAAATAGTTCTCGACGGCGCGCTTCGTCTCCTCTTCCGTCTGCTCCCGGTCGCCGTCGCCCGCGCCGAGAGAGCGCGATCCAGCTCCCGCCTGCGGAGAGAGGCCCATCACAGTGCTCGGCAAGCCCGTGGCCGGGTTGATCGTCACGCGCAGGTTCGGATGCGTCTTGCGCAGCTCCTCGACCGCGCGCTCGACCTCGGCCCGCGTCTCGGCCGCTTCGGCATTGGATGGCGACGACGTGCCGCCCGCGTGGGCAGCCGTAACGAGGGACGAGCTGGACCGTGTCTGAGCCGACGGGGCCACGGCGGTATCGCCGGTCGCCACCGTGATGGCGGGGGCGGCCAATCCGCGGCATTGCGTGATTGGTCCGGCAGGGGTGCTCGAGGCAGGTTGAACCTCGGCCGGCGTCGTCAGGCCCCCGTAGGCTGCCGCGATCGAGAACGGCGTCGCGGTGTCGGACCACAGGTGCTCCATCGCGGCGAGGTCCGTCTTGGCGTTGCCTGCGAGGTTGCGTGCGTCGCTTGCCGAGAGCGTTCCGAACCCGCTGCCGTTGAGATCGATGCGCGGCCAGAAGCACTCGTTGTCGTCGATCACGCCGTCGCCATTAAGATCCTCGGTGAACGCTGCGTTGGCCGTCGCCGCATTTTTGAGCGCCGCGAGTTGGCGCGAGAAAATGGCGAGATCGCTCGCCGAGACGACGCCGTCGCCGTCGAGATCGCCGAGCAGCGGCATGACCTCGGGTGCCACGGCCGCCACCGCTTCGAGCGCGTCGATGGTCGGGGCTTGCGCCGCACCCCCGGGCGCCGCCGTCGCGCTCTTGCGCAGCACCTCGGCGATCTCCGCGGGCTTCTTGTCGGGCGCGAGCTCGAACAGAATGCCGGCCAGCGCCGCCACGTGCGGCGCCGCCTGCGAGGTACCGCTGCACACGCCGATCGGCAGCTTGTCGGCGGCGAGCGTGCTCATGATGTCGACGCCCGGCGCCGCGAGGTGTCCGCCGGTGTTGGAGAACTCGGCCCTGAGCCCGTCGCGGTCGATGGCCTCGACGACGACGATGTTGGGCGGGCTGTCGCCGGCCGCCGAAGTCTGTGTGCCGGCCCAGGCGAACGGCGAGGCCCACTTGGCCGCGATCGGCGTTGCGCGATCCTCGGAATCGTTGCCGGCCGCCACCACGAACAGCACGTGATCCTGCACACGGCTCGCCATCAGCCGGATGAGGTTCGCTTGATGCATGACGTGCAGCGCCAGCCCCGGCACGTCCTCCGGGTCGTCGTCGCCGAGCAGGTTCGAGGCCACGAAATTGTATCCGAGGCTGATGTTGATCACGCGCAGCCCGTCGGGCGTGAGCAGGTTGGCATAGACGTAGTCGAGCGTCTTCGCGAGCACGTCGTCGAAGAGTAGCGCGTGCACCTGCCAGCCCTCGTCGACGCCCACGACCCCGGAGTCGCCGACGATCGCGTCATCGACGGCGATGGCGTCCATCCGCGCCTCCGGGATGATGCCGTCGATGCCGGGCTGGTCGCCGGGCCGCGCGCCGATGATACCGGCCACGTGCATGCCGTGATGCGTGCCGCAACTGGGCGTGTGGTAGATCGCAGGGGTGACGTTCTGCATCGAGGCGAACGGCACCATGGGGTCGGTGCCGAATCCGCTGTCGATGACGGCGATCTTCGGCCGCTGCGCACTGGGGTTCGCCTTGCGGTGCCGATCGAGGATGGACCACACCGGCGGCATGCGGATCGCCTTGAGGCCCCAGTTCCCGTCCTGGCTGTCTCCCGCGTGCCAGCGCCAGGCGAACACCTCGTCGCCCACCGCGATGCTGGCGCCGGTGCCCTTGCGAAGCTGCTTGGCCTCCATGGTCGAGTTGACGAACGCGCCTTCGACAACCTTTTCGGCGCGGAGCTCCTTGATCAGCGGCGGCTCGAGCGCGTTGCGAAGCTGCTCCTTGCTGTCCTGGGCGGCGGCGCCTGCGGCAGGTGCCGGCTGCAGCGAGCGCGTCGCCGGTCCGTCGGCGACCTCCACGGTGATCACGCCGAGGGGCGCGATCATCTTCGTGATCGTGAGGTTGTATTTCTTAAGCAGCGCCTCGATGTCCTTGTCGGTCGCGTCGGGACTGAGCTGGATCACAAAGCTGTTCGGCTTGGCGACGGGCACGCGGCGCCCGGCCCGTTCGGAGGTCCCTCCGCTCGCGCGGGCACGGCGTCGCCGCTCCCTGTAGCGGGAATAGGCCGTATCGGCCTGGGCCACGTTGCCGCTGAACGCGCCTTTGACTTTGGGCTCCGGCGTCTCCTTGCTGCCGAACGTCGACGTGATCAGCGCGTAGAGGGACTCGCCCCACGACGCATCGGAGCGCTTCTGGTTCGGGCTTGGAGGCGCCTTGCTTTTGTTCGGATCGACATAGATGAAGTCGTCCTGCTTCTCGCCGAGGCTCCGCGTCCGAGGAGGCGCAGGGGCGGGTGCCTGCTTCTTGGGCGCGAACTTGTCCTCGAGCGTGCGTTGCAGCCGGTCGTACTGCGACGGTGGCAACTGGGCGTACGCGGTGGAGACGGAAGACGCGCTAAGCGCCACGAGCACCGCCGCGGCATAGGCTGGCGTATGTCTCGGCATCGTTGCTGCTCCTAACTCATACAACATGACAGGGCACGAAGGCCGCGCAGCGCGCAGCCTACTGCCACCAATTGTTCCATTTGCCCTTGATCCAGTCCCACCATCCCTGCTGCTCGGCCGGCGCGGGCTCGGGTGCCGGCGTCGGTGCAGGTGTGGGTTCTGGCGCAGGCGCGGGTGTAGGCTCCGGTGGCGGCGCGGGTTCGGGTTGCGGCGCCGGAGCGGGCTCGGGGGCCGGTGCCGGCTCCGGCTGGGGCGCCGGTGTGGGTTCGGGCTCAGGCACGGGAGCAGGCTCCGGTGCGGGGGCCGGCGTTGGCGCGGGTTCGGGCTGCGGCGTGGGCTCCGGTGCAGGCGTAGGCTCCGGTGTCGGCGTGGGGGCAGGCTCGGGAGCAGGCGCAGGCTCGGGTTGCGGCGCTGGAGTCGGCTCGGGCGCCGGGGTCGGAGTCGGTGTTGGCGTGGGTTCCGGAGCTGGAGTGGGTGTCGGCTCCGGTGCCGGCGGCGGCTTCGGCGCACCGATCTCGAGTCCGGCATCGACGAGCAGGTTGCCGTCGGGGCCGATGCCGGGGTCGAGGCCCTTGGCGCGGCGCAACGCGGCGATCAGCGACGGGAAGGTCGGCACATAGACCTGCAGCGTCTTGCCGCCAACCTGGATGCGCTGGCGCACCTGCAGGTGCAGGTGCAGGCTCGTTGCCACCTTGCCACCCATGTACCGCGAGACCTTGCCGAGCACCTGGCCTTGCTTGACCTTGGCGCCCGTCTTCACGGTGATCGATTTGGGGTGCATGTGGAGGTAGTAGTAGTCGGTGCCGTTGTTGGACTTGAGCTGCACCGTCGTGTTCGACGTGACGTTGACGATCTGCCCGTCCTCTGCGGCCACTGCCTCCCAGTAGTTGTCCTTCCAGGACGGCGGCCGGATGTCCTGGCCCTGATGTCCAGCGCCGCCCGGGCAGAGCGGCATGTCCCAGCTACGGATCTCGCAATAGTTGTCGCGCTGCTTCATCGGATCGAAGTTGCGCGGATCGTTCTCGCTGCCGCCGGCCGCACCCTTGCCGCCGTAGCCGCCGCCGCCGTAGCCCCAGATCTGCGAGTTCATGTGCGGAAAGAGGCCGTCGCTGAGCTTCAGCGGGAAGATCATGTTCGGCATGTACACGTAGCGGTCCGCGCGTCCGCGGCCCTGATCGCGCTCGAAGAGGTTGCCCGGGGGGTAATAGGCAAAGCCGGCCTTCGCCGGGTCGGTGTAGGCGGGATCGCCGGTCGGCGTGGGTGTCGGCGTCGGCGTCGGCTCGGGCGCCGGTCCTTCGCCGGTCGTCGGCTGCTCAGGTGTGGGAGGCGTCGGCGTGCCTTCAGGCGGAAGCAGGCTGCAGCGCGCGAGCTGGACCAGACTTCCGCTCGCGTCGTGGCTGAAACACGGGGTGTCCGACGCCCCGCCGCGGCGCGCGGCGCCGATGCCCGCGCTCGGACCCGCGATGCTCTGCACGAGCGCGTAGGTCGCGAGATCGCGGCCGAACAGATGCGAGGCCGCGGCCGTGCGCGTGTGATCCTGCGCGGGAAGACGGGAGGGAAGTGCGAGGAGGACGCCACCGGCAGCGAGAGCGACGCACAGCACAAGTTGGAGAGCTTTCCTCACGCCACATCCCCCGTATCCATTGCAGCTTCGGAGTGCTTTTGGATCCCGCAGGGATAATGCCGAACTCGCTCATCCCTGGCAACGAAGCCCACTACATCGGTTCCGAGCATAATCATGGCACCTGCTCCGCCGGCAGCAGTTGCTCGAGCATGCGTCGCGCTTCGGGCGTCAGGCGGTCGGCGGGCAGATCCGCCGCCAGCACGCGCCGGATTGCCGCCTGCACGTTGGCTGGCGTCGGCTCGGGAGAAGCGGCAAGCGCCTGTGGTCCGCCGAGCCCAGGCCCCGCCGAGAAGAGGCCCCACCAGTCGACGCCGATCGACGGCTTGGTCCAGTCGCCGGAGATGCGCACGGGGATCGGGAACGCCGTCGGCGGCGGGATCGCCTTGACCCGGATCTCCTGATTGAGGCTCTTCTTGGGGACGTTGACGGTTCCCTCCGAGTTGATCTCCACTTCCGAGCCGCCCATGGCGAGGCCCGGCCGGCTCTGCATGATCCCCTTCTTGATGTCGTACGTCGCCTCGAGGCGTTCGAAGGCCGTTCGCATGGCGAGGTCGAACTTCCAGCTCTTCCACCATTCGAAGATCATGCGCCGCACGTCGAAGCCGCGCAGCGCGCCCTTGCCCATGCGGAAATGAGCCTTGCCGTCGAGGGTGGAGGTGAGCTGGGCCTGGTTCTGGCCCGCGGCGTTGGCCGTGATCTCGACGTTCGAGGCGCCGGCGAGCAGCGGCTTGCCGGTGAGCTCGGTGACAATCGGCTCCGCGGCGACGTCCGTCAGCGTCAGTTGCGCGGCGGCGCGCGGCGGCGCGGCACGGCTGTCGATGTTGAACGTGCCGATCGCCTTGCCCTCGCCGACCGCCAGCTCCTCGAGCTTCGCATCGAGCACACCCTCGGTGATGCCGGCCTTGACGCGGCCGCGCTTGAGATCGAGCGCGCCGTAGGTGATGGCCGCCGCGTCGATCAGCACGTCGAGGTCGAAGGCCTGCAGCGCCTTGAGGTTGAACGGCTGTTCGCTCCAGCCGGGCGCGGCGGTGGCGGCCGCGGAACGCGCGGGCTCGGGCGCCGCCTGCTGCCCCTTCTCGAGCGCATCGAGGTCGGAGAGGAGCTGCTCCCAGCCCGGCGCGATCAGCGGCTCAAAGTCGGCCTGTGCTGTGGGCGCGAGCGGTTGGCGCGCCGCGCCCGTCATCCGCCCGAGGTCGATGTGCTCGCTCGACACGTTGCCGGCGAGCTTCGGCCTGACGCCGCCGAGGTCGAGCGTCCCGTCGAAGCGCGCGCTCGTGGTATCGACCATCACGTCGGTTTCCGAGAACGTGATGTCGCGCGTCGTGCCTTTGATCTTGCCTTCGAGCGAGCCCCTGAGCGGCGTGCCCGACGCCGTGATGTCGGAGCCGAGCCATTGCGCGAGCGCGATCAGCGACGGCGAGGAGGCCGTCACTGCGCCATTGAACTCCGCCGCCGCCGCGAACAGCGCGTCGCCGTCCACGGACGCCCGCAACGGGCGCGCGTCCATGCTGGCCTTGAGCGTGGTGGAGGCACCGGTGACCACCGCATTGAAGTCTCCGACCGCCGCGTCGAAGGTCACCGTCTCCCCGCCCGCGACGAGGCTTCCCTTGGAGACGAGCGCGCCCGACGCCGGATCGAGGTTCTGCACCGCGTTGATGTCGCTTGCGGAGCGCTGGGCGCCGGTCGCGGCGCTCTGGAAGGTGAGCGTGCCGTCCTTGATCGTCGACACCGGCGGCAGGCTGAAGGCCGCGGGCGCCGCGCCGGACGTGGCCGCGCCCTCGGTGTCGAACACCCAGTTCCGCGTGCCGTCGGCGCCCTCCTCGAGCGCGAACGTGGGCTTGATCAGGTCGAGGTCCTTGAGGCGCACTCGTCCCTTGAGCAGCGGGAAGAACTCCATGGTGGATTGCACGGTCTCGGCGCGGAACACGTCGCGCTCGGGCATCCCTTCGGGATTGGAGACCGCCACCTCGTCGAATGCGACACCGAACTGCGGCCAGTAGGTGAGGCGCATGGCGCCGATCGTCACCGTGCGGCCGATCGACTGGCCGATGCTTTTCGCAAGATGATCCTTGATGAGGCCGAGCGGCGGGAACGCGATCAAAAGCGCTACCGACACCAGCGCGCCGATCAGCACCAGACGGACGATGCGCCACACCGTGCTACGTTTCGTGCGAGGCTCCTCGGCCGCCGCCCCCGGATCTGTAGCCATGCGGGTCTCCACGCAACACGTCTGACCACGAATCTACCGGAGCACCCGACCGCTATTATGACGGCTGCGCCGATGCATCGTGGCCACTCCCCCCACGGGAGCAGCCGTGCAAGCGGAATACTATCTGCGGCGAGGCCATTCAACCGGCACGGCACCGCCGACGTGCTTGTGCGGAGGTGCGTGGCACACGAGCGGCTCTCTCGCGCCGAGTTGGACTTGATCGTGAACGGCAGCGGCGGGTAGAGTCCGGCCGCAATCGTCGGGGCGCAGCGTCGGCTGCGTCTCGGTCACCGTCCTGCAGCCGCGCAAGCGAAAGTTGGCTTGGAAAACAAGGATGTGTCCCATGTCGCGTAGTGGCCTGTCCGTTCGAGCGGCTCCGATACGCACTCTATTGGCAGGTGTCGCGGTCTCGGCGTTTGCCTGTGCCGCAACGCTGGCCCAGGCCGCCGACAAGTTGATCGAGGTCCAGTGGTCGGACCCCGAGATCAAGAGCTTCGTCGCCGCCAACGCGACGCCGCGCTCGCTCGGTCCCACGGCGGACGACAAGCTCAGCAAGCTCAAGCTTCCCGTGCTGGCCTTCGACGCAACGCCGGGCGTCGTGGAGAACACGTTCCGCCTGGGCCCGCGCCCCGCGACGGAGCGCGATGTCGTAATGGATGAGGAAAATCCTGTCTGGTATCAGATCGTCGAGAACTATGGCGACGTGACGGTCTCGGTTTCGGGCGATTTGCGCGTCCAGCACACGTTCGCGCCGGACAAGTTCCCAGTCTACGAGAACACGGCCCGCGGCGCGGCGCCCCAGTCGGGACCCACCGTGTCCGTGTTCGACGACCGCGACCAGGGCGGCGAGGAAGGCTACCTGGCCGAGTACACAATCACCAAGTACGGCGTACCGTACACGGTGACGGTCGAGTGCACCGAGCAGGCCAAGGACGAGTGCCGCGACACGACGCAGATCTCCAAGGACAGCGATCTTTTGAAGCTGATCCGCGCCACCCCGCCCGCGCCATAGGGGGCAGCCGCATCCTCAGCGGCTTGGCGCGTCATCTTTTCTGATGCGTGTCTGGACCCCGACCTACGTCGGGGTGACGGTGGAAATGTCGGCAAAGCCGCTCGATCTTTTATAACGTCATCCCGGCAAAGCCTGCCCCGGCGAAGGCCGGGGGGCCGGGATCCAGACACGTATGCTGGATACGGTTCGGCCGCCGCTGGTCGAGCGGTCTCGAACTCGACGGTGTCACACCGCGAAGTTGCCGCTGACAGACAGGCGGCCGACGGTCTGCCCGCCGCCCGCCGCGAGGTCCGGTCCCTGCGGAATGCCATGGTCCATGGCGCGGATGGCGCCGTCACGCGCACCCGAGATCATGTTCTGACTGATGAGGCATGCTCCCGCCGCCGGATCGGCCGAGACCAGGATGCCGACACCCGCCGTGCGGATAAGGTTGCCCGTGATCGCCACGTCGCGTAAGTAGGCCCCCCAGCCGGCCACGATGCCGGCCGTCGGCGCGCCTTCGATGACGTTGCCGGTGACCGCCGCGTCCGCCTCCACGCTGATGCCTACGCCGCGCGTGTCGACAGGCTCGGCCTCGCGCCGGAACAGGTTGCGCACGAGGTTGCCCTGCACCACCGCGAGCCGTCCGCCCTCGTTGAAGTTGGTGACCGCGATGCCGCTCGCCGCCCCGTCGACGAGGTTGCCGGCGATCAGCGCCCCCTCGAAGGCGAACTCGGCATAGAGCGCCACCTCGCCGACGGTCCGGCAGGCGTTGCCGATCATCTGGATGTTGCCGGCACTGTTGGCGCGGATGGCGGAGTAGAGGCATTCGGCGATGCGGTTGCCGGAGACGAGCACGCCGCCCGCGCGGAACACATTGATACCGTTGCCGTTCTGGCCGCTGCCGCCACCCTTTGCCGCGATCCGCTCGATGCGGTTGGCCGTCACCACGCTGCCGTCGTCGCCCGGCGTGCTGCGCCAGATCTGGATGCCGTTGTTGGCGCACTCGGCAACCGCGTTGTGCGCGATCATAAGTCCCTCGGCGTCGAGGCTCATGAGGCCCGCTTGCGACATCTCCTTGAGCATACAGTCCGTCACGCTGCCGGACGACCGCAGAAGCGAGATGCCGTTGATGAGACCGCGCCGCACCTCGAGACCGGAGAGCGAGAGGCCGTCGCAGTCCTCGAGGGTAATGAGCCCCGTGGCGAGATGGGCATCCATGCCGAGCCCGTTGCCGTCGATCGTGAGACGCTCGAGCCGCACGCCCGGCGCCTTATGGGCCGTGAGGAAGGTCGCGCCGCCCGCGAATTCGATCACGGTCTGGCGCCCGGCACCGACCAGGTGCGTGTTTGCCCTTAGTTTGAGCGGTCCGACGCGGAACGTGCCTGGCGCGAGCGTCAGCGCAACGCCGCGCTCGGCGGCATGATCGATCGCTGCCTGCAGCGCCGCCGTCTGATCGGCTCCGTCGCCGGGCGCGATGGTGAGGGACGCCGGCTCCGCCGTGCTCTCCGCGGCGCGCGGGCCGGCAGCCGCTGCGGCGGCGAAGCCGGTCGAGGCGAGTCCGGCGGACAGAAGCGTGCGGCGATCGAGTGGCATGGGGTAGCTCCGGGCCGCCACTATGCCGCCGCCGGGTTAACGGTCCTTGACGCGCCGGCGCGAAGGGGGCGGCCTGCCGAGGCAGGTGCGGATGATCTCGAGCCCGCCGATCAGCGCCGTGCCCCAGTCGAACCGCATCGTGTTCGGATCGACATGCGCCTTGAGCAGGGCCGGCGGGATAACCTGCGGGATATGGAAGAAGCCGACCGCCTCGGGCTCGGAAATCTGCTCGGCGCAGATGAGCGACCGGTAGAGGATGGCGTTGCACAGGTAGCTGCCGGCATTGTCCGACGTAACGGCCGGAACGGAGAGCGCGTGCAGCCGGTTCTGGATGTCCACGGCCGGAAGGCGGGCGGCGAGCGTCTCGGGTCCGCCGCGCAGGACGGCGCTGTCGCGGGGCAGCGCGCCGGACGCATCCTCGGCGGGCCGGCGCGCGTTGCGGGCCAGGGTCTCGATCACGTAGGAGTCCGCATTGGGCGAAACGCCGAACTGCAGAACGAGCTTCGGCCGCTCGCGCTCGTAAAGATCCTCGAGCCTTTGGGGCGCCCGCTCCCACTCCGTCGGCAGGATGCGCGCCACCACGCGATGGGCGCTGAAGCGCCGCGCCGCAAGGTGGGCGAGCTTGGGCACGAACCTCTGGCTGGCGTTGTCGACAACGCCAGGAAATGGCCCGAAGCCCGTCAGAAGTATGGTGTCATGCCGCCGCATCGCTTCGGTGATAGCCACTTGAAAAGCGGGTTGAAAGAATGAAGCTTGCGCGATCTCGTTGATCCGTGGCGAGATCGGAATTACGCTTTGCTGCGCTTTTGTGGCCGCATGCGACAGGTGGGAATGCGATTGCGGTCCTTCAATGGCGCCACGTAACGTGCGGATTGGGGGAGGCGGCTTTGCGCAGGTTCGGTGTTCTGGCTCTCTGTCTTTCGGCAGTGGCTTTGGCTTCGTGTGGAGAGGCGCCGAAGAAGAAGAGCAGCGCCCCGCCGCCCACTGCCGAGGCGCCTTCCGATATAGAGGATATGAAGCCGGGGGCTCCCGCGCCCGGCGGCGCGCCCCCATCCGCGAATGGGGGCGGTGCGACGGAAAGCGCGACACCGGACTCCGACAGGTTCGAGTATGAGCTTCCGGCTGCGGAAGCGCCGAGCGACGACACGACGAGACGCCCGAGCTTCGGCGCCCCGCGCTCCGCTGCACCGCCGCCTGAGCCCATGCCAGCGCCGCCACCTCCTCCAGCCGCTTCCTTGCCCGACGCTGCCGGACGAGGTGCGCCGCCGCCCGATCCGGTTGGAAGCGGCGCACCGCCACCCGCGGGCTCGGCTCCGCCCCCTGCCGCAGCAACCCAGGGCGATTGGGATGTCGTGCCGGTCTTCTATGGCACCGACCGCGCGCAGAAGCAGAACGAGAAACGCGTCGACTACGGTAGCGAGCGCGGCCGCCGTCTCGAGCTCGGGCGCGCGCTCGTCACCGTTCCGAAGGTCCACAAGGTGCCCTCCATCGAGCGGCCCTGGGCCATCCGCGTCTTCAACATCACGCTCTACGAGGAGGCCGAGGACCCGAACCGCCATTTCACCATGGATGAGATCAAGGCCCTTTCGGAGGAAGAGTTCCTGGCGCTCGTGCGTGAGCGCCTCGCGACCTCGGCCCGTTACAAGGATCACGCCTTCATCTTCGTGCACGGCTACAACACGAGCTTCGACTACGCCGTCTATCGCACGGCGCAGATCGCCTACGATCTGAAGTTTGACGGCGCGCCCTTCGCCTATAGCTGGCCGTCGGGCGGCGGCCTCGCGAGCTACACCTACGACCGAGAAAGCTCCGGCCAGGCCGAGCCTTACCTCAAGCAATTCATGGAGCTGGTCATCAACAAGACCGGAGCCAAGTCGGTGAGCGTCATCGCCCACAGCATGGGCAACCAGCCGACGCTGCAGGTATTGCGCGACCTGCGCCGCGCCAAGCCCGATGGCGTCCAGATCAGCCAGATCATCCTCGCCGCCCCCGACGTCGATCGTGACAACTTCGAGAACATCGCGCGCGAGATCCAGGGGCTGGCCTCCGGCGTGACGCTCTACGCCGCCGGCAACGACCGCGCACTCACCGTGTCGCGGAACTTCTACGGCGGCATCCCGCGTGCCGGCGACGTTCCGGCAACCGGCCCTCTCGTGCTGCCGGGCATCGACACCATCGACGTCTCGGCCTCGAGCATGGACAGCCTGGGGCTCAACCATTCGGGCTACGCGGAGAACAACGCCCTGCTGCAGGACATCGCGGCCTTGATCGCGAGCGGCGTGCGCCCGCCGCGTCTGCGCACGCCGACGCTCGAGGAGGTCATCACCGACCGCGGCGCCTACTGGCGCTATCCCGTCGCCCGGCCGTAACCGCATCGACAGGGATTCCTTAACCCCGCTTTGCGACTGTTGCTGATCCCGGAGCAGTCGCCAAGTGGGAGCGTAGCAGGATGCGTGGCGTCGGAGTTCGAGGATCGCTGCTCGCTGGCGTGAGTACGGTGGCGATTCTCTTTTCTGTGCAAGGCCCCGTCGCCGCCGAGCTGGCAGCGGCATCTCCTGCCGAAACGAGCCCCACGGCGGCGCCCGCCCGCGACGATTACTACACGCGCCGCGCCAGAAGCATTCTCGATGCTGAGAAGGCCGCGGCTGCCAAGCCGCATCCCCTTGCGGCCTCCTATCCCGGAATGGACATCGTCGTCTGCGAGGCCGGCTGCCCGGATCGGAGAGGCGCGCACGTGGTCTTCGCGCGCCGGCACGTAGTCGCGACCGAGTCCCGCGAAGGCATGATGGTGCCGACCTCAGGCGAAGATCGCACGTTCGCAGCGTCCGCTTCGGCCGGCATCGCCTGCGTCGCCGGCTGCTATGGCGGCACGACCGTGAAGCACTCGGTCTCGGCCGGACGCCGTCCGATCCCCGTCGAGCGCATGGCCGCCCCTCCGCGCGACGTGCTCTCCCCCGTTCGCTAACCCATCTTGTGCCGGCGGAGCCTTACGCGGCCAGCGCCTTGCGCACTTTCTCCGCGTTTGCGGCAAGAACGGCGGGATCTTCCATCTTGCCGGAGTGCGGCTTGAGCGCCACGCCCTCGAAGCGCGGCACCACGTGGATGTGCAGGTGGGACACGCTCTGCCCGCCGGCCGGCTCGTTGTACTGGAAGATGCTGACGCCGTCGGCCGCGAACGCCTCCTTCACGGCGCGCGCCACCTTCTGCACGACGGGCAGGAGCTTCGCGAGCACGGCGCCGTCGGCGTCGAGCAGGTTGCGCGAGGCGGCCTTGGGCACGACCAGCGTATGCCCCGGCCCCTGAGGCATGACGTCCATGAACACGATCACGTCGTCGTCTTCGAGCACCTTGTGCGCCGGGATCTCCCCGCGCAGGATCTTGGCGAAGACGTTGCTCTCATCATAGGCCATCGTGCGTGCCCCCAGGCTGCGGTCGAATGCTGGCTCTCTAAGCACCGTCGTTTGGGCTGCGCAAGCCCCTCGTCCGACCGTAGCGTTCGCTGAAGCTGGCGTAGATCCCGACCTGCGTCGGGATGACGGCCAGATTGGGCACTCGGCCAGCATACAAGAGACGTCATGCCGGCGTAGGCCGGCACCCACGCAAGTCTCCACGCCTCGACGGCGGACGTTGCGCGACGCCGCAACACAAAAGGCTGGATCAACCGTCCTTCTTGAACGGCCCATGCTCGCGCAGAAGCGCGTTGATCTCCGCCACCTCGCCGCGCTCCTCCGCGAGATAGCGCGCCACCGCTGCCTCGAGGCGCGGGTCGGCAAGCCAGTGCAGCGAATAGGTCGTCTCCGGCAGATATCCGCGCGCCAGCTTGTGCTCGCCTTGCGCGCCGGCTTCCGCACGCGCGAGCCCGTGCGCGATCGCGTAGTCGATGGCTTGGTAATAGCAGAGCTCGAAATGCAGGAACGGATGGTGCTCGTTCGCGCCCCAGTAGCGCCCATAGAGGCAATCGCCACCGATGAGGTTCAAGGCGCCCGCCACGAGCTTTCCCGCGCGCCGCGCAAGGATGAGGAGGCACCGGTCCGCCATCGCCGCGCCGAGCAGCGAGAAGAAGCGCCGGTTGAGATACGGCCGCCCCCACTTGCGCGAGCCCGTATCCATGTAGAAGGCGAAGAACGCATCCCAGTGCGCTTCCGTGATCTCCGGCCCGCTGACGGAGAAAATCTTGACCGCCGCCTGCGCCTCCGCGCGCTCCTTGCGGATCTGCTTGCGCTTGCGCGACGAGAGCGTGCCGAGGAAATCTTCGAACGACCGGTAGCCTGCGTTGCACCAGTGGAATTGCTGGCCGGTGCGCTTGAGGAACCCCTCGCCGCCGAGCCGGCTCCATTCGCCTTCGGTGAGGAACGTGACATGCACCGACGAGGCGCCGATCCGATCCGCCACCGCGACCGCCGCGTGCGCGAGCAGCTTCTCGGTCTCGGCCTGCATCGGGCCGGGGCGCGCGAGGAACCGCCGCCCCGGCACGGGAGTGAACGGAACCGCCCCCTGCAGCTTCGGATAGTAGCGGCCGCCCACCCGATGCAGCGCCTCGGCCCAAGCGTGATCGAACACGTACTCGCCCTGGCTGTGCGATTTGGCATAGAGCGGCATCACGCCCGCGACCGTGCCGCCCGGTCCCTCGAGCACGAGGTGGTGCGGCACCCATCCCGTTCCCTGCCCGACCGTCCCGGCTTTTTCCAGCGCATCGAGGAAGGCGTGCGCGAGAAAGGGATTGTAGGTCGCGGCATCGGGGTTCGCACACGCATCCCACGCCTCGGCGTCGATGACATCGATGCGCGGCACGGCCTTCACGATCATCTGCTCGGCATCGCCCAACGCAAACTCCTTGTGCATCCCTTTCATCGTCATGGCCGCCCCCTGAGGCAGCCATCCAGGAGCCAATGCTCGAACGTTAGCGTGTTTGCCCCCGGATGGCCGGGTCAAGCCCGGCCATGACGGGGGAGGCGTGCGCAGCCTGCGCCAGCCACGCGTCGAGGTCGCTGAGCGCACGCCGCGACATGAGACGTTTCTTTTCCGTCCCGCGCTCCTTGCCCTTGAGCTTGCGTCCTTCCGCGCCCGCGACAGGCGCCGTCTCGAGCGGCGGCAAGAGGCCGTAGTTGATGTTCATGGGCTGGAAGGAGGCCGAGCCCGCATCCAGAAGGTGCCCGCCGGTAATATGGGAAAGGAGCGCGCCGAGTGCAGTGGTCGGCGGCGGCGGCCGCAGGGATTCGCCCTTGCGCTCGGCCGCGGCGAAGCGCCCCGCCAGCAGCCCGATCGCTGCGCTCTCCACATAGCCCTCGACGCCGGTGATCTGCCCGGCGAAGCGCAGCCAAGGCGCGGCCTTGAGGCGTAGCGCTCCGTCGAGCAGCTTCGGCGAGTTGAGGAACGTGTTGCGATGCAGCCCGCCGAGCCGCGCGAACTCGGCTTCCGCGAGCCCCGGGATCATGCGGAACACGCGCGCCTGCTCGCCGTGCTTGAGCTTGGTCTGGAAGCCGACCATGTTCCACAGTGTGCCGTGCGCGTTGTCCTGTCGAAGCTGCACGACGGCATAGGGCCGCCGCCCCGTTCGCGGATCGGTGAGCCCCACCGGCTTCATAGGCCCGAAACGCAGCGTGTCGCGCCCGCGCTCAGCCATCACCTCCACGGGCAGACAGCCGTCGAAGTAAGGCGTGGACGCCTCCCACTCCTTGAACGAGGTCTTCTCGCCCGCGAGCAGCGCATCGATGAACGCCTCGTACTCCTCCTTCGACATCGGGCAGTTGAGGTAGTCGGCACCGGTGCCACCGGGTCCCGCCTTGTCGTAGCGCGATTGCCGCCAGACGATCGTCTGGTCGATGCTGTCGAGATGCATGACCGGCGCGATGGCGTCGAAGAACGCGAGCTCGCCTTCGCCGGTAAGCGCGCGCACGGCCTCGCTGAGCGCCGGCGACGTCAGCGGTCCCGTCGCCACGATGACGCTGTCCCAGTCCGCGGGCGGCAGTCCCGCCACCTCTTCGCGCGCGATCGTCACCAGCGGATGCGCGGCAAGCCGCTCCGTGACCTCGGCGGAGAAGCCGTCGCGGTCGACGGCGAGCGCGCCGCCGGCGGGCAACTTGTGCAGGTCGCCCGCGGCGAGAATGAGCGAGCCCATGCGCCGCATCTCGGCGTGGAGCAGGCCAACGGCGTTGGTCTCCCACTCGTCGGACCGGAACGAGTTCGAGCACACGAGCTCTGCGAGCCCGTCGGTCTTGTGCGCGTCGGTCATGCGGATCGGGCGCATCTCGTGCAGCACGACCGGCACGCCGGCCTCGGCGATCTGCCAGGCGGCCTCGGAGCCGGCAAGGCCCCCACCGATCACGTGAATGGGACTGAAGGTTGTCATGTGCCGAGCCTATCACAGCTCGCGCCGGGGCTCGTCAACCTGCGACAGCGGGACCGGTCAGTGGTACCCCTCGCCATGCCGCACCTTGCCGCGGAACGTGTAGTAAACGAACACCGTATAGGCGAGGATGATCGGCAGCAGGATGAGCACGCCGACCAGCATGAAGAGCTGCGACGACGGATGCGCTGCCGCCTGCCAGACGTCCAGCGTGGGCGGCACGATATAAGGCAGGTTCGAGACCGCAAGCCCGAGGAAGCCGAGCAGAAAGAGCGCAATGGTGGCGACGAACGGCGCCGTCTCATGCTCCTTCTGCAGGCCCGACCAGCAGCGCCATGCGGCGTAGGCCGTGAGCAGCGGCACCGGCGCCAGCAACAGGAAGTTCGGCATCGTGAACCAGCGCTCGAAGATGCGCGGGATGGCGAGCGGAGTCCACAGGCTGACGATGGCGAGCGCCGCCAGCACCACGGGCAGCAGCAGCTTGGCCTGCCTGCGTGCTTTCTCCTGCACCGCGCCGTCGGTCTTCATCACGAGCCAGGTCGCGCCCAAGAGCGCATAGCCGGCCACGACGGCGATTCCGGTCAAAAGTGAGAACGGCGACAGCCAGTCGAACGTGCCGCCCGCGAACGCGTTGTCGCCGACCGTAATGCCTTCGAGGAGGTGGCCGAGAATGATGCCCTGCGTGAACGCGGCGGTGATCGAGCCGCCGGCGAACGCGAGGTCCCACATCTGGTGATGCGGCTTCGCCACCCAGCGGAACTCGAAGGCGACGCCGCGGAACACGAGCGCGAGCAGCATGATCAGCACCGGCAGATACACGGCCGGCATGATGATCGAATAGGCGAGCGGAAAAGCGACCAGGAGCCCGCCGCCGCCGAGCACGAGCCACGTCTCGTTGCCGTCCCAGAACGGCGCCACCGAGTTCATCATCTGGTCGCGGTGCGCTTCCTCCGGGCTCGCCGGGAACAGGATGCCGATGCCGAGGTCAAAGCCGTCGAGCACGACGTACAGCGCCACCGCCACGCCGAGCACGACGACCCAGATCAGCGGCAACCAGTAGGCAAGGCCCTCCATCGCTCACCTCGTTCCTTCGATGGCTTCGTGGGCCGCTTCCTCCGCAGCCGACAGCGGCCGCGACGGCACGCCCTCGGATGTCTTCACCGCGGCGCCGATCGGCCCTTTCTCGATCAGGCGGTTGATGTAGTAGACGCCCATCGAGAACACGACAGAGTAGACGATCACGAACAGGATCAGCGTCGTCAGCACGGCACCCGCAGACACCGGCGAGGCGGCGTCCGCCGTGCGCAGGATGCCGTGCGCGAGCCAGGGCTGCCGCCCGGTCTCCGTCACCCACCATCCGGCCAGGATGGCGATGAAGCCGGCGGGCCACGAGAGCGACAACGGATAGAGGAACCAGCGCGTCTCGAACAGCCGGCCGCGCCACCACAGGAACGCGCCCACGAGCCCGGCCGCGATCATCAGGAGGCCGAGCCCCACCATGACGCGGAAGGCGAAGAATACGGGCTTCACCGGCGGCCGGTCCTCGGGCGCGAAGTCCTTGAGGCCCTGGATGCGGCCGTCCAGCTGATGCGTGAGGATCAGGCTCGCGATGTTGGGAATGGAGATTTCAAAAAGGTTCCGCTCCTCGGTCTCCGAGGGCCAGGCGAAGAGCACGAGGTCGGCGGGCTTGCTGCCGTCCCAGTGGGCCTCCATCGCAGCCACCTTGGCCGGCTGGTGCTCGAGCGTGTTGAGACCGTGCTGGTCGCCGATGAAGAGCTGCAGCGGCGCCAGCAGCGCCACCATGCCGATGCCCATACGCAGCATCGTCTTCGCCTCCTCGAGGAAGCGGCCCTTGAGCAGGTAACGCGCCCCCACGGCGGCCACCACAAGCGAGGTGGTGAGAAAGGCGGCCGTGAACATGTGCGCGAAACGGTAGGGGAAGCTCGGGTTGAAGATGATCTCGAGCCAGCTCACGGGATAGGCGATGCCGTCGCGGATCTCGTGCCCGGCCGGCGTGTGCATCCAGCTATTGGCAGCCAGGATCCAGAACGCGGAGAGCGAGGTTCCGATCGCCACCAGCACCGCCGACGTGACGTGCAGGCCGGGCGGCACGCGGTTCCAGCCGAACAGCATGATGCCGAGGAAGGAGGCCTCGAGGAAGAACGCCGTCAGCACCTCGTAGCCGAGCAGCGGGCCCAGCACGTTGCCGACCACGCGCGAGAAGCCGCTCCAGTTGGTGCCGAACTCGTAGGAGAGGACGATGCCGGACACCACGCCCATGGCGAAGCTGACCGCGAAGATTTTCGTCCAGAAGCGCGCCAGCCGGTGCAGGTGCTCCTGGCCGGTCATACGCCAGCGCACGAGCAGCGTGGCGATGAAGGCGGCGAGCCCGATCGTGAAGCTCGGGAAGATGATGTGGAAGGAGACGGTGAAGGCGAACTGAATGCGCGCCAGGAATGTCGCGTCGAAATCCATGGAGCACCGTTTCGCTATGAAGGTTGATGCAGCGCAGCACGCAAACACGCCGATCACCGCCGCATTCTGGCGCGCATCGCTCGGCGCGTCGAGCCCCTAGGGGCGGAACGCGGCCCCGTTTTCTGGCTTGAGGGTTCAAAGCGTGGTATGACACCGGCTCGTGTTTGTTCAGGAGCACGGAGGAAAAACCCATGGATACAAAAGTCGTAGTTGCTATTGCGGCCGCCATCGCCCTGGCGGTCATCGCTTACACGGCATTGTCGCCGTCCACGGAGACCACGACGCCCGAAGCTGCGTCTCCGACCGCAGCGCCGAGCCCGGCGCCCTCGGCGGAGACCACGCCCGCGCCGACCCCGCCGCCTGCGAGCGAGCCGTCTGCTGCTCCGTCTCCGACGCCGGAAGCACCGTCGACCGAGACGCCGTCCACCACTCCCTAAGCGTATCCGAGGGAATGGCCTGAGATATCTTGAGGTTGGCTCTGGGAACAGATTCCGGAGGCGGGATATTGCGTCTGCACCCTGGCCGAAAACGCGGAATGCTCTGTTAACGTCTTTTCACGCGTCGGCGCGGCATCCGGTCATGCTCATGACATAAACAAGTCTCGCGATGCGATCTCCGGGCACCCACCCGGAGATCGCAAACAGAAACTTGGACCCCCCAAAAAATAACATGTGGAGCTACCGCAAACGCATCGACCAGGACCTCGTGCGCTGGCGCGAGGCGGGCTGGGTCACGCCCGAGGGCGAAACGGCCATCCGCCAGGACCTCGAGAAGGGCGTGCGCACCCTGGGCCTCGCCAATGCGCTCGCCATTCTTTCCGCGGTGCTGATCGGCTTTGCGGTCATGAGCTTCGTCGCCGCCAACTGGCAGACGATGCCTCGCATTCTGCGGTTGTCTCTGATGCTCGCCGCGCTGTGGGGCTCCTATGGACTGGCCGGCCTGCTCGCGCGCCGCGGCATGACGGGCTTCGCCAACGCCGCCATCCTGCTCGGCGTCGGCATCTTCGGCGGTTCGATCATGCTGATCTCGCAGATGTACCACATGCACGGCAATCCGGCCGACGCCGTGCTGCTGTGGGCCGGCGGCGCGCTGCTTGCCGGTGTCATGCTGCGCTCGAACCCTTCGCTCGCCTTTGCCATGGTGCTGGTCATCTACTGGGGCGTCTCCGAGGCGCTGCGGCTCGAAAAGGTGTTCTGGCCGTTCCTCATCCCATGGGCGCTCATCTCCGCGGCCTACTATTGGCAGCGCTGGCGGCCGGGCCTGCACCTCTCCGGCCTCGCGCTCGCCGGCTTCGTCATCAGTCTCGGCTACCGGCTGAACGACGGTCACGCCCATGGCCTCGTGGTCGCGGCGGGCCTTGCCGTCATGGCGGCCGCGATCGCGGGCGAGCGCCTGCAGCCGGACCGGCCCGCGCTCTGGTCGGGCGCCTTGAACTACGGCCTCGTCATCGCGCTCGCGGGGCTGTGGGCCCTGCAGTTCTTCGAGGAGCCCGCACTCGATGTCTTCATCCTCCTCGCCGTGCTGGCGCTGGCCTTGCTGATCGCCGCGATTTTCTGGGGCCTGAGGTCCGGCAACCGCGGCGCGCTGTGGCTCGGCTATGTCGGCTTCTCGGTGGAGATCCTGGCCATCTACGGCAAGACCATCGGCACGCTGCTCAACACCTCTCTATTCTTCCTGGTGGCAGGCCTGATCGTGTCGGGCCTCGCCGCCGTCGCTTACCGCCTCCACGCGCGAGGCGAGCCTCAGCCCGCAACGCCGTGACCCGCAATCGATGACCGGAGCCGCGCCATGATCAAGCTGTCGCCCGCGTCCTGGCTCGCCGTCGCCATCGTCGCCCTCGTGCAGACGGTCGCGCTCGCTAGCATGGTCTACGGCCGCGTCGCGCTGCTGCGCGACGGCCGCGAGATCGTCGCCGAGGTGATCCCGGTCGACCCGCGCGACCTCTTCCGCGGCGACTACGTCATCCTCGGCTATACATTCGGCCGCGCGCAAGTGACGGTGCCCGAGGACATCAATCAGGGCGACAGGATCTACGTCACGCTGCGCGAGGCCGCGCCCACGCAGTGGGAGGTGGTCGGCACGTCATCCACGTGGCAGCAGCCCTCCGATCCGTCGCACGTCGTCCTCAAAGGCATCGTCGACTACGTCTACCGTGCCCAGAACGAGGCGCCGAAGGCATCCGTGCGCTACGGCATCGAGAGCTACTTCGTGCCGGAGGGAACGGGACGCGAGCTCGAGAAGCAGGTGCAGGACAAAAAAATCTCGGCCGCGCTCGCGGTCGGCTCGGACGGCGACGTGGCCATCAAGGCGCTCATCGTCGACGGCCAGCGCGTACACCAGGAGCCGTGGTTCTAGCTCTTCCTCTTTCCCTCCGCCGTCCTTGCGGGGAAAGGGGCAGCAGCCGACCACGCGCAGCGCACGGCTGGCGCGGCGCACGGTCCTTTGCTAAGCGGACGGGCGAGAATTCATCTGAACGGAGCCCACCCCGCCATGAGCATCACGCGTTACGAGACGACGGAGATCTATTCCAAGGCCGCCGAAGCAAACGGCTTCGTCTTCACGGCCGGCATCGTGCCATCCGATCTCACGCGCGACGTCAAAGGCCAGACCGAGGAGGTGCTGGGCGAGATCGACCGCCTTCTGGCGCTCGCCGGCACGTCGAAATCGAACGTGGTGCAGGCCACCATCTGGCTTGCCGACATCCGCCATCGCGAGCAGATGAACGAGGCCTACAAGGCGTGGACCGGCGGCAAGGACACGCCGGTGCGGGCCTGCGTCGAGGCCAAGCTGGTCGATCCGCGCATGCTGGTGGAGATCAGTGTCGTCGCTACGAAGTAGCGCAAACAAAAATTGCGAAGGAGCGCGAGCAAGGACTGCCAAGCGCAACTGACGCAAGTCAGAAAGCAACCGCAAAAGAATGGGAGCCACGAAGCCGTGGCCACGTAAGGACACAGCGAAGCTGCACCCTGCATTTTTCCGACTTCTCCGCTCCACTTAGGCTTTCCTGTGACGTGTTTGCCTCGGCGAATCCCGATTCGCCGGCAGGCTTCGCGACGCCTATCGAGCCTCCCGGGTGAATCGGGCACACTCGGCCTCGCACGGTTGAAATCGAAAGAGGCGACCATGTCGGCAATCGGAATTCTGAAAACGTCGGCTGCGGCGGCCTTGATGGCCGCGCTTGCCGCTCCTGCAGTGGCGGATGATACGGGCTTCGCCTACATGCACGACCTGCGCCGCGAAGGCGGCAAGACCTGCTTCACCGATCACTATCACTATGGCAACGGCTCGGGAGCGACGAAGGCTGCCGCGCAGAAGGACGCCATCGGCTCGTGGGCGAGCTTCACGGATTTCGAGTACGGCAGCGACTGGGCCCGATTCTCGCGCGCGGCCAGCAAGAGCATTTCGTGCTCGGGATCGGCGGGCAGCGTCTCCTGCCAGATCGAGGCCCGACCCTGTAAATAAGGTATTCTATCCTTTTGAAATAAAGAAATAAATGTGGGCTGGGAGGCCGCGGTTCTGGAACCGCGGCCCCTACTTTTTTGCACCTGTGCCTGTATTGCAACGCATGCGCTCTTTTGGCATGGTCCCGCGCGCGTCTCGAACGGGGGCGAACTGCGAGTTTCGGTTGATGCCGGCGCACAACCGTGCGAGGTCGCAGCCAACGAGCTGGCCAGATAGGGGAAAGTTTCAATGACAGAGATTCTTTGGGGGATCGTCGCCTGCGGGGCGCTCTCGATCCTCTATGCCGTTTTCACGGTTCAGTCGGTGATGAAGGCCGACGCCGGCAACGCGCGCATGCAGGAGATCGCTGGTGCCATCCGCGAGGGCGCCCAGGCCTATCTCAACCGCCAGTACCAGACCATCGCCATCGTCGGCGCCGTCATCTTCCTGCTCGCCTGGATCCTGCTCGGAGCGGCAGTTGCCTTCGGCTTCCTGATCGGCGCCGTGCTCTCGGGCCTCGCCGGCTATATCGGCATGAACGTCTCCGTGCGCGCCAACGTGCGCACCGCGCAGGCCGCCACCGTGTCGCTCGGCAAGGGCCTCGACATCGCCTTCAAGGCGGGAGCGGTCACCGGAATGCTGGTGGCTGGCCTCGCCCTCCTCGGCGTTGCCATCTATTATTACATTCTGACCGAGCTCCTGGGTTACGCCACCGCTGACCGCACCGTGATCGACGCGCTGGTCGCGCTGGGCTTCGGCGCCTCGCTGATCTCGATCTTCGCCCGTCTCGGCGGTGGCATCTTCACCAAGGGTGCGGACGTCGGCGGTGATCTCGTCGGCAAGGTCGAGGCCGGCATCCCGGAGGACGACCCGCGCAACCCGGCCACCATTGCCGACAACGTCGGCGACAACGTCGGCGATTGCGCCGGCATGGCGGCCGACCTGTTCGAGACCTACGCCGTGACCGTCGTCGCCACCATGGTGCTCGCGGCGATCTTCTTCCACGACCAGACGAGCCTCGCGTCGCTGATGGTCTATCCGCTCGCCATCTGCGCGGCCTGCATCGTGACCTCGATCATCGGCACGTTCTTCGTCAAGCTCGGCGCCAACAACTCGATCATGGGCGCGCTCTACAAGGGCTTCATTGCCTCCGCCGTGCTCTCCGTGGCCGGTCTGTGGGCAGCGACGTACGTCGTGCTCGGCGGCCTCGGCTCGGTCTTCACCACCTCGTCGGGTCTCGTGATCTCCGGCGCGAGCCTGTTCTTCTGCGGCCTCGTGGGCCTTGCGGTGACGGGCCTCATCGTCTGGATCACCGAGTACTACACGGGTATCGGCTACCGCCCCGTGCGCTCGATCAGCCAGGCCTCCGTCACCGGCCACGGAACCAACGTGATCCAGGGCCTCGCGGTCTCGCTCGAGGCGACGGCGCTGCCGACGCTCGTCATCGTCGCCGGCATCCTGATCACCTACAACCTCGCCGGCCTCTTCGGCACCGCCATCGCCACCACGACCATGCTCGGCCTCGCGGGCGTCGTCGTGGCGCTCGATGCCTTCGGCCCGGTCACCGACAACGCCGGCGGCATCGCCGAGATGTCGGGCCTGCCGAAGGAGGTGCGCCGCTCGACGGACGCGCTCGACGCCGTCGGCAACACCACCAAGGCCGTCACCAAGGGCTATGCCATTGGCTCGGCGGGCCTCGGCGCGCTCGTGCTGTTTGCGGCTTACAACTACGATCTTCAGTACTTCATCCAGAAGGCGAACGAGGCAGGCTCGACCTCGTATCAGTTCTTCAAGGGCGTGGAGACGAACTTCGGCCTCGACAATCCGTATGTCGTGGTCGGCCTCCTGCTCGGCGGCCTCATCCCCTATCTGTTCGGTGGCATCGCCATGACGGCCGTCGGCCGCGCCGGCTCCGCCATCGTCGAGGAGGTGCGCCGCCAGTTCAAGGAGAAGCCGGGCATCATGAAGGGCACCGAGCGCCCGGATTATGCCCGCGCGGTCGACATGCTGACGCGCGCTGCGATCAAGGAGATGGTGCTGCCGTCGCTGTTGCCGGTTCTGTCGCC
>NZ_JADZBI010000261.1 GCF_020852195.1 Hyphomicrobium sp.
CGCGCCCGCAGATGCCGTCGGCCTCGCCGCGGCGGTCGCCGTCGTCGCAGCGGAGGCGGGGTTGCGGGTGCTGCTCGTCGACGCCGATCTCGCCCGCCCCGTCCTGGCCGAGCGGCTCGGCGTCGAGCCGGCGCCGGGGCTGCAGGAGTACGTCGACGGTCGCGCCGGCCCGCGCGACGTGCTGCGCAGCATCGTGGTGGCGAACGGCGGCGAGCTCGCGGTCCTGCCCGCCGGGCGGGCCGGTCCCGGCGCGCGGTTCGACGGGCCGCGATTCGCGGCGCTCGTCGAGCGACTCGGGCGGGTCCACGACGTCGTCCTCTACGCGGCGGCGCCGATTCTCGGCGGCGGCGACGCGGTCATCGCCTCGGTCGCCGAGGTCGTGCCGGTGGTCGGCTCGGGGTTGACGGCGACCGATCTCGAACACGCCGCCGCGTTGCTCGGCGGGTCCCGGGTCGCGGTCGTCGCCACCGCCTCCGGATGAGCCCGGCCCGATCCGCAATTCCTCCGGCACGCAGGGGATTTGCCCGGCCGGGTCGGCTCCCGTTCCGTACCATTCCGGCGTGCCGACGATCAGTGCCCCGCGCGACCCCTCCGACCGCATCTCGTGGTTCAACCGGGTGCTCGCGCCGCTTGCCCTGCTCGCGGTCCTCGCCGCGATCTTCGTGATCGTCGCGTCCAACACCGGCGACAGCGACAAGGCCGAACAGGACACGAAGGCGAAGATCGCCGACGAGGGCAAGGAAAAGAGCGGGCCCGAGAACCCGAAGACCTACGTCGTCGAGGAAGGCGACACCCTGAGCGGCATCGCGGCGAAGTTCGATGTTTCCGTGAAGCGCCTCGAGCGGCTCAACCCGGACATCGATCCGCAGACGATCGGCGCCGGGCAGGAACTGAAGATCCGCTAGATGACGGCAGCCACCCGACCGGCGGTCGCGTTCCGCCTCCGGCTGACGCTGCTGGCTGCGCTCGCCACCACCGTCCTCGTCCCCGCGAGCGCCGTTGCCGGCGACGAGGCGGCCGCGCCGCCGCAGCTCGACGCGTCCTC
>NZ_JADZBI010000167.1 GCF_020852195.1 Hyphomicrobium sp.
ATGCGGCACGCGCCGTTCTTCGGCTGGATCCGCGATCTCTCGGCGGCGGATCCGACCTCCATCTTCAACCTGTTCGGTCTGTTGCCCTTTGCGGTGCCGGAGTTCCTGCACGTCGGCGTGTGGCCGATCATCATGGGAATCACGATGTGGGTCCAGATGCAGCTCAACCCGCCGCAGCCGGACCCGATCCAGCAGCAGATCTTCAGCTGGATGCCGCTGCTGTTCACGTTCCTGCTCGCGTCGTTCCCGGCGGGCCTCGTGATCTACTGGGCCTGGAACAACGTGCTGTCGGTCGCGCAGCAGTGGTACATCTCCCATCGGCAGGGCGTCGAGGTTCATCTCGTGGACAATCTCAAGCGGACGTTCGCGCCGTTGGGGCGGCTTGTCGGCCTCGGCAAGGCCGAGTCGAAATCCGAAACGAAGGGATGACCGACGCGGCGCTCTTCAGCCCCGAGGATCTCGCGGCGGGCGAGCGTCTCGTCGCCAGACCCTGGCGCTTCGTGAAGGGCGTGGTGGCGCTCGACGGTTTGCCGGATGACGGGTGGACCGAGGTCGCTTTCGCCGGGCGCTCCAACGTCGGCAAGTCGAGCCTCATCAACGCGATGGTGCGCAACGGCGGGCTTGCCCGCACGTCCAACACGCCGGGACGCACGCAGGAGCTCAACTTCTTTGCGCCGGCCGAGGATGCGCTCTATCTGGTCGACATGCCGGGTTATGGCTTCGCCAAGGCGCCGAAGGACAAAGTCGCGGCGTGGGGGGCGCTGGTTCGTGCCTACTTGAGCGGGCGGCCGACGCTCCGGCGCGTGTTCCTGCTGATCGACAGCCGGCACGGGATCAAGCCGCCCGATCGCGAGATCATGAAGATGCTCGACACAACGGCGGTGCCTTACCAGATCGTGCTCACGAAGGCGGACAAGATCAGCGTGCCGGCGCTCGACGCCGTGTTAGCCGCGACGGAGAAGGCCCTCACGGACCATCCAGCCGCGTTTCCGATCGTGCTCGTCACCTCGTCCGAGAAAGGCACTGGCATCGAAGACTTGCGTGCGACGCTCGCGGCGTTACTGCCGGCGCAATAGTTCACCGCGCCGCACCGATTTGCGAGCGCAGCGTCTCGAGATCGGCCGGGTCCGCAGAGCCTTCGAGATCCTTAGAAAATTGCAGCAGGGCCGCATCGTCGATTTTAGGGATCGTTGACCGCGGCTTGGACGAATTTCGAGCGCAAAGCTCGAAATCGAAGTTCTCGTCGACGACCTCGCAACGTGGGTCAATTCGGGGAGCGGGCCACCGCGGACCGAACCTGGCTACAGCCTGAAACATGAGCCAGGCGCGCTGTTTGCCGACGCCTGCCGTTAGCATTGCCTCATGGAAAACGCGATGCACATCGTCACTGGGCCGGGTTCGAACCTCGCAATAATAGTCATGAACGACCGACGGCGCCCGGTACAGCCCTTCGAACGGCCCTCCCACGATGCTCCAGAAGGGGCTTGGAATGGACGCGCCGTCAACGACGGTTTCCGCCGGCACCGGCCATCGTCTTCCGTCCGTGCTGACGTACTCGATCGGCCGGACGATCTTCATGCTGCGTCCGTCGTCAAGCCATTCAGCAACCACACTACCGGAAAAGCCAGGTTTGGGCACAGCTGTGGCCAATCTCGGCAGCGTCCCGGTCGCGGCGGCGGTCAGCAGGCTCGTCGCTGCACCTCTCGAGAAGGTGCGACGCGAAATCGATGACGTGAGTTTCATGCCATGGGCCCCACTTCAATTGCTGGTGAGCTTCTTGATCGGCGTGTCGCCATCGAACGCGTACCACAGCGGGACGCCTGGTACCGCCAGTGGGTCGTCCAATGAATCGACGACTTCTTTCAGATGGTTTTCGTCGGGCCTTTCGTCGGCTGTCTCCTCGTCGCCGCCGTCATCAAGCGGCGTGCTGGCAAAGACAAGGCTCAGGAACAGCCCTTTTGAAGGACTTTGGTAGATGTCGACGACACACTCCCATGCGCCTTCGTCGCCAAATCCCGGAATCACATAGCGTGCTTTGCCATTGTTTAATTTCAAAGGTTTGCTCGGCAGGTCGTTTTCTCCACCGTTGCCGATTGCCCATTCCATGTCATTGCTGCAGACCTTGTCCAGCTGCTTGGGAGACACTGTTTTGAGCTTGCGGTACCCGAAGAGATCGATTTGCCAAGATCCGGCGCGGCCAACGGTATCGACGAGCAGAAACTCATCCGGCCGCTTCAGAAGGAAGGCGGCGACGAGGTCGTCCGGCAGGAAGCTTTTTCCTTGCAGATTTGACGACCAGGCTGTTCGGCTGGCGTTGAGATCCAGGAGGCGGCGAATGGCGCGTAGTCCGGCGCGGTGACCCAAGCCAATAAGCTCGGGCGTGGCTGCTCCCTGGGCCGCCCTGATGAAGGGCGCATGAAAGCCCAACACACCGTTTACGTGGAGCTTTCGATCAGGTCTGGCACCGGTATCCACGCCGCCTGCCATGAATACGAGCGCACAGGCGGAGAAGCATTCGGCGCCCGCGTCGATGATCGTGCGCACCGTCCCGCCGCTGGAGAGCAAGTATTCGATGATCTTCAGGGCTTCGCCATAGCTGCCGCCTGGGCTATCCAGGCATAGATTTATGCGCGTCGTGCCTCTGCCGGACTGCAGGGCCGGCTTCAGTTTCTCCAGGTCTCCCGCTTCGATCTCTCCGGTTAACAGGATGGTGCAGATCCCTTCGGCTTGGGGTTGGATCTCCGCCGCGCCGCAAGGCCAGGACGCGGTCATCGCGACCGCTAGCATCAACAGTGCCATTCCGCTTTGTCGAACGGTCATCATGGCACGAGGTCAGCCAGTTTCTGGGTCGGCTCGAACACGTGCCAGATCGGATCTCCGGGGCTCAATCCCACCCGTGTCTGCTCGCCTCCGTTGTCTCGGACCTGTTCCTCGAGACATCCTGGATCGAATTCGTACGGCTTCTCGCCTGGCAAGTTGATCGAGGCATCGACGTAGTATCTGCTGTCCGATGCATAGAACGCGTCGACGACACAACTGACGTTTTGCGCTGCTCCCAATTTCTCGAGCCTCGCCCGGTGCCGGCCGTTCGAGAATTCGACGGGTGCTTCCGTGTCGGGGTTTCCGGCCGCTTCAGTCTCGGGTGGGATTTGATTGTTCCACATTGCCTTGTTGCTGCAGGCCCGGCGCAGCATTGCCTGAGTGATCGTTGCTGGTTCCCTGAAGCCTATGATCGCGATGTCCCACTCACCGGCCTGTCCCACCGTCTCCACATCCAAGAATGCTCCCGCCTCCAGACCCAGCACATCAAGCAGCAAGGTACGTGGCAGGACGCTGCGGCGCCCGAAAAACTCGGCCTGCGATGCATGGCGCAAAAGGGCGGCCATCTTGCGAACGCTTTCGGTATAAGCGGATTCGAGGTCGGTGCCGGCCGTGTGGGCGTTCCCAACGGGCGGGTGAAAGCTCAGGGTTCCGGCGACATGCAACCTGCGAATAGGGTGGGTGATCCCATGGTAGAACATGTAACGTCCGGCCATGAACACAAAGGCGCAGACTGCTGTGCAGGAATCTCCGGCGTCAATCGTGGTTCCAACGACGCTTGATCCGAAGTAATCGATGATCCGTACGGCCTCGTCGAAGTTGCCGCCTTGGCTGTTCAAACAGATCGAGGTGGATCCGTTGATCCTGTCGTTCGTTCGCGCTGGCAGATTTTCTGACAACGACTGATCGACCGCGGACTCGATTTTCCTCACATCGCCGGGCTCGATTGGGCCGTCCAAGCGGATGTTGCAATAAGGGCGGTCAACCAGTTCGACTTCGGCTGCGCCAATACTTGATGTTGTGAAGAACTGAATTGCGAGCGCCAATAGCGCTGGCAATCGCGCGTGCCAGGCCATGATGCCCCCCCCCCGAAACAAAAGTATTAAAGAATATCGATCTGCAGGTATGACGTCAGCCAGCGTACAATGCGGCCGGGAGTTTGGTCTAGAGCCGACGTGCATCGGAGTGGTGGGAAGATCACGTCGCAAGTGCGGCGCGCCAGAGGGCGCACTTCTCGGCGAAGCTGCGGGCCGCGTGTGCAGGACTCGTCGACGGCAGCGTCGCCAAGACCACGTGCGCGGGACAGTGTCGCGCCGCGTGCTTCCTGAAACTCGCCGCCGCCTTGCCGCCGTTGAGACCGATGTGCGTGAGATGCCGATGGCGCGCGAAGAACGTCGCGAAGTCGTTCGGCACCTCGTCGCGGATGCTCGAGTCCAGGCTGCCCGGGCGGATGCAGGATTGCAGCACGTCCCAAACGGCGATGCCGTGCGCGAGCAGGATGCGCGTGCGCTCCTCGTAGGGTTTGTCGGGGCCGGCGCCGATAAGCTCGCCCATGATGCGCCAGAACGCGTTGTGCGGGTGAGCGTAATACTGCCCGGCTGCGAGCGAGGCCATGCCGGGCATGCTGCCGAGGATCAGCACGCGCGCGTCAGGCGAGGCAATCGGCGCGAAGCTGCGAACGATGGCGGTGTCCGTGGCACGCCCTTGTTGCGTTGCAACCTTCATATGACGTCCTTGAGACCCGCAAATTTTAATCAGCTCGGCCCCTTTTTCTTGAGAGACCGCGGTGCGGATGTAGCGTCGTATGCACTGCGTTCCTACCCTACCCGGAGGCTCACATGGGCAAAACAGTGCATTCCGTCGTCTCGTGCGTCACGATCGGTGCCGTGCTCGGCCTGTCCGTCGCTCCGGCGCCGGCCTGCACGCGCGTGCTCTGGAACGAAAACAAACTCGCGGTCGTCAGCGGCCGCAGCATGGACTGGCCCGAGAGCACGGAGCCCAAGCTTACGGTGTTCCCCCGCGGTTTGCAGCGGAACGGGGGCAAGGTCGGTCCGGCCGTTGTCGTTGCGGACAACCCCGCAACGTGGACCTCGGAGTATGGAAGCATCGTTACGACGGTCTACGGCATCGGCACGGTTGACGGGATCAACGAGCGTGGGCTCGGCACGCACATGCTCTATCTCACGGCCACGGACTTCGGGCCGCGCGATGCGGGCAAGCCGGGCATTGCCGTCAACCTCTGGGCGCAATACCTGCTCGACAACGCGGCGACGGTTGCCGAGGCGCTGGCGCTGCTCGAAGACGTGCAGATCATCATGGCGGAAGCGCGCGGACGTCAGGGGACGGTGCATCTCGCCCTCGAGGATGCGAGCGGAGATTCGGCGATCGTCGAGTACGTCGCGGGCGAGCGGCGCGTGCATCATGGGCGTGAGTTCCGCATCATGACCAACGATCCGACCTACGACGAGCAGCTCGCGCTGCTCAAAGCCCAGGATTTCTCGAAGCCGAGCAGCGACATGCCGCTGCCGGGAAACGTCAACGCCAGAGACCGCTTCCAGCGTGCCGCCTATTACGCGGCGTTGCTTCCCGAGCCGAAGGACGAGCGGGCGGCGGTCGCCGGCATTCTGGCCATCATCCGCAACGTCTCCGTGCCGTTCGGTGCGCCCTACAAGGGCTTCGGCATCTACAACACCGAATATCGGACGGCGATGGACCTCACCAACAGGCGCTACTTCTTCGAGCTGACGACGAGCCCCAACGTGGTCTGGGCCGATCTCGCAAAGTTCGATCTCTCGCCCGGCGCGCCGGTGATGCTGCTCGATCCGGACGATATCGATCTTTCGGGCGACGTCTCGGCCAAGTTTCAAACGGCCGAGCGGCCGTTCTAGAATGCTACGGACCCAAGGTGGGAACTTCACAGCTATGGTTGTCAAGTGTCTGGACTCCGGCCTTCGCCGGAGTGACGTCGAGAGGACGCTACCGGTTTTCATGCAATCAACGTCATCCCGGCGGAGGCCGTCGCTCAGCTGCCGAATTGGCGGGCGATCATGAGCTTGAGGATCACCCACACCGTCTCGCCGAACTTGGCGAGCAGGCCACCGATGATGGCGGCAGCGATCCAGCCGATCCAGCGGGCGGCCGTGCGCGCGATGTTGATCGACACCTTCACGTCGACGATCTGGTCGGGCAGCGCCGTCTCCGCCGTCATGCCGTCGGCGCCGACCGTGCGGGCGGAAACGATGAGCTGAAGCTGCCGGCGGCCGCGGGAGCGCGGGGTCACGGTCCAGCGCCAGCTCGCGTAGTCGTCGGCGCCGAGGCCCAGCACGTTCTCGATCCACTGCGTCTCGGGCGAGCGGTTCTCGATGGTGAAGCCGCCGTCGGGTGCGCGCAGGCGCACCGACATGGCCTTGGTGACAACCACCTCGTGACGGAACGCGGCGCCGCCGCCCGCAAGGCCCTCGGCCAGCGCCTTGACATCTGCGCGTGCGATGCGTGCTTCCGCCACGACCGGCACGCCGATGCGCATGCGCCGCGGGATGTTCTCGACGAGCTGGCCGGCCTCGATCAGCGGCCATGAGCCGACGAAGGGGCCGGAGGACGCGGCCCGGCGGCGCTCGGTTTGCGGGGGTGCGGCGCGGGGCGGTGCGCCCCAGCGGGTGCTGGCCGCGGCCTCAGAGGGTGGCGCCGGCGGAGTCGGCACATGCTGGTCGGCCAATGCCGGCGACGGCCAGGCGGGAGGCTGCGGCTCAGGATGTCCGCCCGATAAGGCGCCGGGATACTCGTCGCCGAACGGCGGGAACGAGCCCGGTGTCGCGTCGGCCTGGGGCGCGAAGCGCTCATCCGATATCGGATGGTCGCGTTCGAATGCCGGCTCTGCAGGAGCGGGCGCCGGGGGCGGTGCCGGCCGCTGGGGCGGCCCGCCGAGGTCCGGATAGTTGGCGCGCGGCAGCGTCGCCGGAGCGGCCGGCGGCGGCTCCTGGCGGCCCTGCTGCAGACGCTCGCGGGCGGATGTCAGAATCTCCTCCGTGCTTGCGGGCCGCGTTAGATCGGGTGGCGGCGGCGGGCCCAGGTCAGGCACCGGCTGCGGCTCCGGCCGATGTTGCGGCGGCTGCGGCACCGGTGCCGGGGCAGGCTGTGGCGCCGGGGGCTGAGGCTGAGCGGGCGTGGCGCGCTGCAGCGCGCGGATCGCCTCCTCGAACGTCAGGCCCTGCATGCGGAGCAGATGGGCGGCCGTGCTCTTACCGTCGCCGACGATGGCGGCCAGCACGATGGCGCCGTTGATCTCGCGGCGCCGGCCCTGCCGCGCGGCGGCGGCGGCGGCCTCGAGGATGCGCCTCAGGTCGGCAGAGATGGCGACGGTCTGGCCGCTTGCCGGGTCGACGCGGTCGTCGGAGTGGCCGAGAAAGTCCGAGACCTCGGCCGTCAGGCGCGCGAGGTCGATGTTGCTCGACTTCAGGACAACGGTCGCCTCCGGGTCCTCGGCGAGCGCCAGCAGCAGATGCTCCAGCGTCACCTCGCGGTGCGCCTGGGCTGTCGCGTAGTCGGCGGCACGGGTCAGCGTCGCCGTCAGGTACGGCGACATGGGAATTCTGCCGAGGTCGTCGACGATCATCGTCGTCATTCAGGAGTCCTCTCGGGGGCCGCACGGCCCGCGTCGTCATCGGCCCCATGCCCCGGGCCGAGCCCCGCAGTCGAATCTTTCATGCGGGATATGACGTTATGATGAGGGGCCGGGCAAGGTTGGACCTCAATGCGCGGGAACTCAACGTGTAATCTTGGCGCGCGAATGTGTGGGAATTCCGTTGAGGCCGGCCCTCCACAGGTTATATGTGCTCGCCGTGACGGGGCCGGCCGCGAAAGCCGCCCCGGATCGACGTGGAAGCGGCAGAAGTAGGGATCGCAGGGGACCATGGCGAAGGTGACCGATACGCAACGGGCGACCCAGGGCGCATTCGATCCGAAGGAGATCTCGGCGCACGTGCAGGCGCGCATCCTGGCGGAGGCGCTGCCCAACATGCTGCGCTACGACGAGCAGATCGTGGTCGTGAAGTTCGGTGGCCACGCCATGGGTGACCAGGCGCTCGCGGATGCCTTCGCCAAGGACATCGTTTATCTCAAGCAGTCGGGCGTGAACCCCATCGTCGTGCACGGCGGCGGGCCGCAGATCGCCAGCATGCTCAACAAGCTCGAGATCAAGTCGGAGTTCGTCAACGGGCTGCGCGTCACCGACAAGCCGACGGTCGAAGTCGTCGAAATGGTGCTCGCCGGGCGCATCAACAAGGACATCGTCTCGGCGATCAACAAGCAGGGCGGCAAGGCGGTCGGCATCTGCGGCAAGGATGCCAACCTCATGATCGCGCGCAAGATCACGCAGATGGCGGATCCTGCGAGCAGCGAGATGAAGGACGTCGACATCGGCTACGTGGGCGACCCGCTGCACGTTAACCCGCACATCGTCGACGTGATCTCGAAGTCCGACCTCATCCCCGTGATCGCGCCGATCGGCATCTCGCCCCAAGGGGAAACGCTCAACATCAATGCCGATACGTTCGCTTCCGCGCTCGCCGCGCGGCTGCAGGCCAAGCGCCTGCTGCTGCTCACGGACGTCGAAGGCGTGCTCGACAAGGACGGCAACCTGATCGCCGATCTCACCATCACGGAAGCGCAGGAGCTGATCCGCAACGGCACGATCACCGGCGGCATGATCCCCAAGATCGAGGGCTGCATCGAGGTCGTGGAGGCGGGCGTCGAGGCCGTCGTCATCATCAACGGCCGCGTGCCGCACAGCGTGCTGCTCGAGCTCCTGACCGATCACGGCGCGGGCACGCTGGTCGGACGGCGCAAGCCGAAAGAGAAGAAGAGCGCATGAGCGCGGAGCGCAAGGTCTCGCGTGCGGCGGCCGACGTCGGTGAGGCTCCGAGGGTGCTGCAGTCGCGATCCGGCGCGCCGCCGCGCGGGTTTGCGCACACGGATGCGTGGATCTTCGATCTCGACAACACGCTCTATCCGGCCGAATGCAATCTGTTCGCGCAGGTCGATCACCGCATGGGGGCGTTCATCGCCCACTATCTCGGTGTGTCCTATGCGCAGGCCCGGCACCTGCAGAAGACCTACTACCGTCAGTTCGGCACCACACTCGCGGGGCTGATGGCCGTGCACAAGCTCGATCCCGCGGCGTTCCTCGCCTACGTGCACGACATCGACCTTTCGGTGGTGCCGGAGGCGCCGGAGCTTCGCGCCGCCATTGCGGCGCTGCCGGGGCGGCGGTTGATCTACACCAACGGCTCGCGGCGGCATGCGGAGCGGGTGGCCGAGAAGCTTGGCGTGCTCGACCTCTTCGAGGACATCTGTGATATCGCGGCGTGCGACTACGTGCCGAAGCCCGAGGCGGACGCGTTCCAGCGCATGGTCCGCCGGCATGGCGTGGCGGCGGAGCGCGCGGCGATGTTCGAGGACATGCCGATGAACCTCACCGCGCCGCACGACCTCGGCATGACGACGGTGCTCGTGCATTCGAGCTACCTCGATCATCCGGTGCAGGAGCAGATGAAGACGTGGACCGAACTGCCGGACCACATCCACCACATGACGCTGGACCTCGCGGAGTTCCTCGCTGCCACAACGCGTGTGTGTGGAGACGTGTCTAGATCCCGGCCTCCGCCGGGATGACGTTGAATTTGGATGCGCGGCGCGCCTACAACATGCCGTCATGCCGGCGGAGGCCGGCACCCACGCAAGCTTCCGAAAATGCGACGGCTCTCGTTGGGACGACGACGCCAGAACCACGCTGCGCGATGCACGCTTCCGGCTCGGCCTTGGCAGGCTGGCGTGGATCCCGGCCTCCGCCGGGATGACGGTATGTGGGGAGGTGGGCGGCCTGCCCAAGAAAAGCGTCACCCCGACGAAGACCGGGATCCAGACACGTCGCAGTAGAGCGAAGGCGCTTCCTCCGCCGGATGCCTCATGCACGACGACCTAGGATGGAGAGAGGTATCGCTTCTCCCCGTAAAAGCCGCCACGGTTGTGACGAACGAGAGCAAGCTGACGCATCGACCACTGGGATATCACCCCTGCTTCTCCCAGCGGCCGCTGTCGGACTGGCGCCAGTAGGTGACGGCGCAGCCGGCGGCCTTTGCGGCTTGCCATTGCTGGCGTGCCTTGCCGGTCGCGTCGGGATCGTGGCCGTCGAACAGGCAGACGATGCGCACGAAGCCGGTGAAGGCCGGGATTTCCGCGCCGTCGACCAGGAAGCGCACGCCGGCGCCGTTCGGCGTCTCGTCGCCGGTGGTGAGATAGACTGGCTGGCGCGCGGGATCGCCGTCGCGCGCGGTACCGTGGGGAAGGAAGCTCGCGTCGCTGTACGTCCAGAGCGCGAGGTCGAGCGCTTCGAGACGCTCGGGGCTTCCCGATTGTACGACGGCGCGCCAGCCGCGCTCGAGCGTGCGCTCCAGGAGCGACGGCAGTACGCGCTCGAGCGGCACGCGCTCGAGATGATAGAACAGGACCTCGGCAGGCTCGGTCATTGATGCTGCTCAGCCTTCCGCGTTGGCGCGCCGCAACAGACGCACATGCGAAAGAGAAAAGATCACTTAAGGGACTTGATGTCGATGGCACCCTCGCCTATCTCTGCGAGTCCGGTGCGGCGCCATCAAGGGTGACGCCCGTGCGGGCGGTGACGTTCAGCAGCATCTTCGGGTTCGCTGCGGGACTCCCGCCCGCTGCGATTCCAGCCCCTGCTCTCAGCGCTTGCGATACTTGCGCGGCACCAAGCCGGCGTCCGTCAGGGCGTTGACGCAGCGCTTGCTGAGGTTCCCCCTGCGGCCGGCCAGCGACATGCAGTTGCGGAGCGCGGACGAGCCTTCCTTGTAGGCGGGGCAATGCGTCTTGTAGTCGGCCCGGCAGGCGTTCTCGACCTTCTTGCTGTAAGCCGCCGCCTCGCTCGGCATCGCGAGTGCCAATGCGGCGACAACTGCCGGCAGCACCGATGCGGCGCGAAAAACAGCAGGCTTGAGGCTCGTGGGGAGGACCTTGGACATCACGCATTCCCTTTGACGTTTCTACTCGGCTTGACCGGCATGATCCCCGGCGGGACCCTATCGCGCTCGGTTGGCTGGCGCCAGCCGATTCCTTGGTCCTGGACGGGTTCCGGAAGGCTGTTGGGTTAACGGCGTCGGCGCGTCGGCGCAAACGGATTGTCGCCACCCCGCAGGTTCAGGCGGATGGGAACGCCCGGAAGGTCGAACGCCTCGCGCAGGCTGTTGGTCAGGTACTTCTGGTAGGTTTTCGGCAGCGCGTCCGGGCGCGAGCAGAACGCCACGAAGGTCGGCGGCCGCGTCGACGGCTGGGTCATGTAGCGGATCTTGAGGCGCCGGCCGGACGGCGCGGGTGGAGCATGCCGTGCGAGCGCCTCCTCGAGCCAGCGGTTCAGCTCGTGCGTCGCCACGCGGCGGTTCCAGATCTCGGCGGCGGTGGTTATGGCGCGCAGCAGCTTGTCGAGGCCCTTCTCGCTCGCGGCCGATATCGGCACCACGGCGACGCCGGGCACCTGGGCCAGGCCCTCCGCGATCTTGCGGTGAAGCTCCTTCAGGACCTTCTGCTTCTCCTCGATGCGGTCCCACTTGTTGAGCGCGATCACCAGCGCACGCCCCTCCTCCGTGACGAGGTCGCCGATGCTCAAGTCCTGGTGCTCGAGGCCGCGCTCGGCATCGAGCAGGAGCACGACGACCTCGGCGAAACGGATGGCGCGCACCGTGTCGCTGGTCGAGAGCTTCTCGGCAAGCTCGGTGACCTTGGCCTTGCGGCGCAGGCCCGCGGTGTCGAACAGGCGAATGGTCCGGCCCTGCCATGTGATGTCGCTCGAAACCGAATCGCGCGTGAGGCCCGGCTCGGGGCCGACGATCATGCGCTCCTCGCCGAGCAGTGCATTGACGAGCGTGGACTTGCCGGCGTTGGGGCGGCCGACGATGGCGACGCGCAGCGGGCGCTCGCGCGTTTCGGGTGCCTCGCCTTCCTCGCCGTCGGCTTTGCGCGCCTTCGGTTTCGGCTTGAGCCCGAGGGCGGCGAGTGCGTCGCGCTCGAGATCGCCGAGTCCGAGGCCGTGCTCGGCGGAGATGGCGACCGGCTCGCCGAGACCGAGCTTGAACGCATCGTAGAAACCCTCGTCGGAGGAGCGGCCCTCGCACTTGTTGGCGATGAGCACGACAGGGCGGCCCGAGGCGCGCACGATGCGGGCGAAGGTCTCGTCGGTGGCGGTGACGCCGTCGCGGGCGTCGATGACGAACAGGACGAGGTCGGCGAGTGTGATCGCCGCCTCGGTCTGCTGGCGCATGCGGTCTGCGATGGAGCCTTTGGCCGCGACCTCGAGGCCGGCGGTGTCGATGATGATGATGGGATGGCCGCCGAGCTCCGCCTCGCCTTCCTTGCGGTCGCGCGTCAGCCCCGGCAGGTCGGAGACCAGCGCGGCGCGGGTGCCGGTCAGACGATTGAAGAGCGTGGACTTGCCCACGTTGGGCCGGCCCACGATGGCGATCTTGGGGGTCATCTCGGTGTGCTCTCGTGGAAGCGCGGCTTATGGCCTGAAACCGCAAGAAATGCAAAAGCGATGGTTTTCCTCCCCGTTCAGGGATGCAATGTCCCAGGCACGGCGTAAGGGCGGTGTTTGTTGCTCCTGGGTCCCGGATCTCGCGGCTTGCGCAGCTCGGTCGGGGGATGACAGACAGCGACAGGTTCGACGGTTAACGGTTGCGGCTGGCGACGAAGTGGGCGGCCTCGATCAGCGTTGCGGCGCGCGCGCCGAAGAGGCGAAGCGCATCGACGGCTGCCTGCTCGACCCGCTTCAGCTCGGTGCGGGCGGCGTCGCGCCCCATGAGCGATACCAGCGTGGCCTTGCCGGCAGCGGCGTCTTTGCTCACCGCCTTGCCGACGGTTGCGGCGTCGCCTTCCGCGTCGAGCAGGTCGTCGGCGATCTGGAAGGCGAGGCCGAGCTCCTTGCCGTAGCGGTGCAGTGCCGCCCGCGCCTCGGGCTCCGCCTGCCCGAGGATGGCGCCGGCCTCGCAGGCAAAGCGGATCAGGGCTCCGGTCTTGAGGCTCTGCAGGTGCAGGATCTCCTCGAGGGTGGTCGGCGCGGTGCGCGGCAGGCGCTCGGCCTCGAGATCGAGAGCCTGTCCGCCGACCATGCCCGCCATGCCCGCCGCTCTGGCAAGACCCGAGATCAGCTCGAGGCGGACCTCTGGGCGTGGATGCACCTCGGGCTTGCTCAGGGTTTCGAATGCAACCGTGAGGAGTGCGTCCCCGGCGAGGATCGCCGTCCATTCGTCGAACGCCTTCCATACCGTCGGCAGCCCGCGCCGCACGGCGTCGTTATCCATCGCGGGCAGGTCGTCGTGCGCAAGGGAGTAGCAATGAACGCACTCGATGGCGGCCGCCGTATCCAGAGCTTCGCGCTCGGGCAGCCCGAAAAGGGCCGCACTCTCCACGACAAGAAACGGGCGGAACCTTTTTCCGCCGCCGAGCGTCGCATGGCCGACCGCGTCCAGGAGCCGTTGCGGGGGCCGGTCATGTCCTTCGCGCCGCTCCGTTTTTGCCCCTACGAGCGAACCCAGGCGGGCTTCCGTTAGCCCTCTGATCCGATCGAGCCTTTGCGCGAAGGTCATGGACGAAGTACCTAAGACTATCTGTGGGACGTGACGCGTGGCGCGGGATATAGCATCCGTGGCGGACAAGGACACCCGTGAGGATGACGGGACACCCGGCGAGGTGCTGCCGCTGCCCGATGGCCCCCGCTCGGAGGGCGGTCCCGTCACGCGCGAGCCCGAGCCCGCTGCTGACGGTGCGGATGACCCGCCTGCTGTCTTCGAAGCGCCGGCCGCGGAGCCAGTAGGTGTCGACGCGGTTCCCGATGCGGTGGGTGACGTCGCCGACGAGCCGGCCGAGGTTTCTCTGTTGTCCGGTTTCGAGCCTCATGCCGACGCCGCGGGCGACCGGCCTGCCCTCTTCGAGGCGCCGGTCGCCGATCCGGCCGTCATCGACGACGCGGTTCTGGATGCGGTGAGCGAGGCCGCCGAGGATATTGTCGACGCTTCGCTGCCATCCGATTTCAAGCCGCAGCAGTCTCCTGCGCACGAGGTCTTGGCGGGCGGGGGCGACGAGCCGCCCGTCGTCGTGGTCGACGAGACGTTCTCGGAGCCCGAGGATGTGACCTACCACGACGAGCAGGCGGCTTTCGTTTCGGAGGTACCGGAGGAGCTACTCGCGGCTGCTCCCTCGATCGAGGATGTGGCGGACGCCTTCGGGCCTGTTGCAAGCGACGAGCGCGCGCTACCGGAAGCCGATGCTCGCGATGCCGAGCCGTGGCGCAATGCCATCGCGGATGCCTTGGCGGAGCCGCCCGATGTCGTTCCGCCGGCTCCGGTTGAAGGTGCGGATCCGTTTGATATCGGGCCAGGATCCGAACCTGCCAAGCCGTCGGCGGAGCCGAAGCTCGCGCCGCTCCGCACCGGGGATGCCTGGGCGGACGGCGGCGCGCCGAGCATTGGCGTTGAAGCTCCTGCAGCCGCGCCACCCGCGACTGCGGCCGACGCCGACGCCGCTTCGTTCACGGCCGCGGCTGAGGATCTTTTCCGCCCGCCGGAGACGATACGGGACCCGCATCTCATCACGATCGGACGGCGGCTCGACCCCGCCCTGCGCATACCGCGTCCCCTTGCGCCGGATATCGAGCCGCGGGCCGAGCCGGCACGCGTGCAGGAGCCGTGGTGGAAGACAGCGCCGTGGGGACAGCACCTGCGCACCGCCGCGCGCTATGCGGCCTATGCCATCGGGGGCTACTTGGCGTTGGTACTGGTGCTCATCGTCCTCTTTCGCTTCGTCAATCCGCCGGGATCGTCGTACATGCTGGGGCAGCTCCTCACCGGCACAGCGATCGATCGTACATGGGTGCCACTGGGCTCCATCTCCGCGAACCTGGTGCGCGCCGTCATTGTGTCGGAGGACGGGCGCTTCTGCGAGCACAGCGGCATCGATACGGCGGCCATCAAGGAGGCCATTGAGCGTGCGGCGCGCGGCACGCCGCGCGGCGCCAGCACCATTTCCATGCAGGTGACCAAGAACCTGTTCCTCTGGAACGCCAAGAGCTACGTGCGCAAGGTGATCGAGATCCCGCTCACGCTCGCCATGGAGCTCGTCTGGCCGAAGAGCCGTATCCTCGAGGTCTATCTCAACATCGCCGAATGGGCCCCTGGCGTGTTCGGTGCGGAGGCTGCGGCGCAGCGCCATTTCAACAAGTCGGCCGCGCGGCTCAGCGAGCGGGAGGCGGCGCTGCTGGCGGCCGTGCTTCCCAATCCCGTGGTTCGCGATGCCGGCTCGCCCGGCCCGCGCACGTCCGCCAAGGCGCGCGTGGTGCAGGCCCGCGTCAAGGCGTATGGGGCCGTGGCGTCCTGCGTGGCCTCGGCGGCGGCGCGTCCGCCCGCGGCCACGGCACCCGCGGCGACAACCCCGCGTGGCACCATCCCGCGGACGATCCGCAAGGCTCCCGCGACGCGCCCCGCCCCTGCCAAGAAGAAGCAGCAACCGGCCAACGATTGGGCGCCGATCCTCAATTTCGGGACCCCTTGAGGCCCTGCTTAATTTTTCGGCGCCGGCCGCCGTGCCGGGTGGGGTGGCCCCGGGGCGGCCAAACGGTCCAAAATGGTCTGGCATAGGCAGGGGATTGCCGCTATAAGGCCGCGATCTTTGGTCTTGGAGCCTGCGGCGCCCGATCGAGCGGTTGGACGTTGCGGTTTGTTTTGGTGGGCCGAATCCCCGCGTCGCGGGTGCGCCGCCGGGATGGACCAAAGCGGGCCCTACACCCATTCCATCTGCACGAGACCTTGCGTGCGCCCCCTCGCGGCGCCGCCATCACGGGAGTTAACCCATGGCTGTTCCTAGGAAAAAGACGTCGCCCATGAAGAAGGGACAACGCCAGTCGCATGATGCGCTGAGCGCTCCGGCCTATGTCGAGGACAAGGATAGCGGCGAGCGCCGCCGTCCGCATCATATCGACCTCAAGACCGGCAAGTATCGTGGCCGGCAGATTCTCGAGCCGAAGTCAGACGCGTAGGCGCCGTTCGTCGGATTGTCACCGATCCGACATTTGAGGCCAGCTCGCCACAAATGAATATGAAAAAGGCGACAGCGCCCGGACTCCGGGCGCTGTCGTTTTGCTTGAGGTCGCAATCTCCCGGAGGATAGGGTACGAGGCACAGGTCTTGGCCCTGCAGGAGTGAACCATGTCGCTGAGAGCTATCCCGCTTACGATCATCGCCTTCGTCCTCTACAATGTCGTCGTTCTCTTCTCCGGGCTCGGAACCACAGATCCAACCGCAGACGGCGGACAGGCGGCGCGCGCGCTGCTCGCGACCACCATCTTCAGCGTCAAAATGATCAGTGGCGGCACCTGGGACTTCACCTGGGGTGATCTCATCCTGCTCGTCACGCTCATCATTCTGTTCGTCGAGATCGTGAAGGCGACCTACACGTCGGCGTCGGGCCTGATCGACCATGGTCTCTCCATGCTCGTGTTCGTTGCCGTGCTGATCGAGTTCCTCGTCGTTCCGCAGGCGGCGACATCGGTCTTCTTCCTGCTCCTGATCGCGCTTCTGATCGACGTCGTCGCGGGCGCCATCATCAGCATCCGTGTCGCTCGCCGCGATATCGGATTCGGCGGTATCGACCACTAGTCCTGCGACCGCCGTTCGCCTGCTGTCCGGCGCGTGCTGCTCGAAGCGGCGGCATGCGCCGCGCCACGTTGGTGCGAACGCGGAATATCTGATATGATATGTAAACTGATGGCCTGGGGTGCGGCCTTCTCTTCGCTGCGCCCCCGAAATCTTTTGATCTTTGCATGATTTGCACGCGTTATCGATCCGTGGGCGCTTCCGTGCGCTCCGCCGTGAAGCGCTCCGCGCCTTTCCTCGGCAAACCCGTGCCGCAGCGCCCGGTCAGGCGTGCGGCCCATCGCGCAGGATGAGGCCGTGCCCGATCGGGAACCCGCCTCGCTCAACCGCATCCGGCTGTTCGAGGCTCTCGGCGCCGTGCTCCGCCGCGCCGAGCGTACCGGGCGGCCGAGCGCGCTCCTCATGGCGTCGGTGAACACACTCGGCGCCATCAACACGCGGCTCGGGATCGATGTCGGCGACGCGCTCATCGCGGAGACCGGACGTCTCATCAAGTCGAGCCTTTCCGGCTCCGATACCATCGGGCGTTATGGGTCCAACACCTTCGCGATCATCGTCGACAACTGCGGAGCCGCGTCGCTGCGGCAGACGGCTGAGTCGATGATCGAATTGATCCGCAATGCCACCATCGCCACGTCCGCCGGCCCGCTGGCCGCGTCGATCTCGGTCGGCGGCGTCATACTCCCCGAGCATGCGGCCACCGCCACGGACGCCATCCGGAATGCTCTCGGCGCGCTCGAGCTCGCCAAGCAGCAGCCGTCGGGTGTCTTCGTCGCGTACGATCCAAACGCCGCCGCGGAGCGGGCACTCGAGCGCGAGAAGGCGATCTCCAGCTCGGTGATGGAGGCGCTCAATGAAGGGCGCATGCTGCTTATGCTGCAGCCGGTCGTCACCGCAGCCGGACGCAGGCTTGCCTTCTACGAAGGGCTTCTGCGCCTCAGCCGGCGCGACGGGACGCTCATATCGGCCGCGGACTTCATCGAGGAGGCGGAGCAGCTCGGCCTCGCCCGGCTCGTCGACCGGCGCTCGCTCGAGCTGGGGATCGCGCTGTTGAAGGAGCATCCGCAGCTCAAGCTGTCGATCAACATCTCCAGCCTGACGGCTGGGGACGAGGACTGGATCGCCACCTTGCAATCGCTCACGGAGGGCCGCCCGGACGTGCGGGCGCGCCTCATCGTCGAGATGACCGAGACGGCCATGGTTCACGACTTCGATGCGGCGGCGGCCTTCTTGGACCGGCTGCGGGATCTCGGATGCAAGGTTGGCATCGACGATTTCGGCGCCGGCTACACGTCCTTCCGCCACTTGCGTGCGCTCAACGTGGACATGCTCAAGATCGACGGGTCGTTCGTCGCGCATCTGGCGAGCGATCCGCAGGCGCGCGTGCTGGTCAAGTCGATGATCGAGATGGCCAAGGGGCTCGGGCTCGAGACGGTCGCGGAATGGGTCGCCGACGAGGAGGGGGCCGCGTTTCTCGAGGCCGCGGGCGCCACGTATCTCCAGGGCTACCTTTACGGGCCGCCGATGGCCGTCGACGAGCTTAATAAGAAAGGCCTGCTTTGAGCGGCGCGGCGGCGGGCTCTACTCGCGGTCCTTGGCGAGGCGCTCGATGCGCTGCTGCATGGCGGTGAGCTGTGCCTTGAGCTCGTCGATCTCGCCCTTGGGCGCCTCGGTGCCCGCTCCCGACGCGGCATCATCGTCCTTCTTGCCCTGCAGGTTCGCCGCGCCACCGAACGACGTCCACATCTTCATGGCCTGCTCGAACATAGCCATGTTCTTGCGCGCCTGGTCCTGATAGGCCTCGAAGGCCGCGGCCGGATTGGCAAAGGCGTTGGCGAACATGGAGCGGAACTTCTCCTGCTCCTTGACGAGGTTCTCGAGGCTGAACTGCAGATAGCTCGGCACCATGGTGCCGATGTTGTCGTCATAGAAGCGGATGAGCTGGCGCAGGAACGGGATCGGAAGCAGCGTCTGGCCGCCCTCGCGGCTCTCCTGCTCGACGATAATCTGCGTCAGCACGGCGTGAGTCAGATCGTCACCGGACTTGGCGTCGTAGACGACGAAATCCTTGTCGTTGCGAACCATCTGCGCCAGGTCGTCGAGGGTCACATAGGTGCTGGTCTCGGTATTGTAGAGACGCCGGTTCGCGTACTTCTTGATGACTACCGCCTCTTTCTTGTCGGGCTGGACGTCGGATTTGTTAAGCATCGGCTGAGCCATCAAACTTACCTCGTTGCACTGCGGCATCGTAGCACAGGCATGAGATGCGCATCCAGACCTAACTGCATACCTGCCAAGCAAAGTTCTTAGGCAAAGAGCTAATTGCGGGCGGAGATACGCTGCTGCTATCGTATTTCGGGGGTGCCCTTCCGTTGATGCATGTCAAAGGCGGCTCGCTCGCCCCAATGCCAAGAAACGCCCTGATTTTCCCCCCGAGGAGGAAGCATCTATGAGTGCGGACAGCACCACAGTCGTCATCGCAAGCGCCGCCAGGACCCCTGTCGGATCTTTCAACGGAACACTCGCGAGCCTGCCCGCCCACGAGCTTGGCAAGGTTGCCATCACGGCCGCCCTCGAGCGCGCCGGCGTGCCGCCCGGCGACGTGTCCGAGGTCATCCTCGGCCAGATCCTCACCGCCGGTCAGGGCCAGGGTCCCGCGCGCCAGGCCTCCATCGCGGCCGGAATTCCCGTCGATGCGCCGGCCTGGAGCGTGAACCAGATCTGCGGCTCGGGCCTGCGCGCGGTGGCGCTCGGCGCGCAGCAGATTCAGACCGGCGATGCGACGATCGTCGTCGCCGGGGGCCAGGAAAGCATGAGCAAGGCCATGCACGCCGCCCACCTGCGCGACGGCACCAAGATGGGCGACGTCAAGTTCATCGACACCATGGTCAAGGACGGCCTCTGGGACGCCTTCAACAACTATCACATGGGCACCACGGCGGAGAACGTGGCCAAGCAGTGGCAGATCTCGCGCGCCGAGCAGGACGCCTTCGCCGCCGCCTCGCAGAACAAGGCCGAGGCCGCACGCAAGGCCGGCAAGTTCAAGGACGAGATCGCGCCGGTCACCATCAAGGGCAAGAAGGGTGACGTCGTCGTCGATACCGACGAATATATCAAGGACGGCGTGACGGTGGAGGGCATCTCCAAGCTGCGCCCCGCGTTCGATCCCAAGGAGGGCACGGTCACCGCGGCTAACGCGTCGGGCATCAACGACGGCGCGGCCGCCGTGGTGCTCATGACCGCCGAGGAGGCCAAGAAGCGCGGCGTGAAGCCGCTCGCGCGCATCGTGTCGTGGGCGACGTCGGGCGTCGATCCGTCCATCATGGGCACGGGGCCGATCCCGGCTTCCAAAAAGGCGCTCGAGAAGGCCGGCTGGAAGATCGAGGATCTGGATCTCATCGAGGCCAACGAGGCCTTCGCCGCTCAGGCGATCTCGGTCAACAAGGGCCTCGGCTGGGACACCGACAAAGTCAACGTCAACGGCGGCGCCATCGCCATCGGTCACCCGATCGGGGCCTCGGGTGCGCGCATCCTCACCACGCTGCTCTACGAGATGCAGCGCCGCGACGCCAAGAAGGGCCTCGCGACGCTGTGCATCGGCGGCGGCATGGGCGTTGCCTTGTGCGTGGCTCGGGACTGACGTGCTTGTGCCCTTCCCCGATCGCGGGGGAGGGCATCACCTTCCATCCATCGGCCGCGCGGCGGCGTTTCGACACAGCTTCATTCTGCTCACTCCCCGCGACGAGAACGGGGAGGTAACCACCAACACCGAAATCAACCAGAAACCGGCTCTAGGGAGACTTCACTTATGACGCGCGTCGCTTTGGTTACCGGGGGCACGCGTGGCATCGGCCACGCCATCTCCATCGCACTCAAGAACAAGGGCTATCGCGTCGCCGCGAACTACGCCGGCAACGACGCGGCTGCACAGCAGTTCCAGGTCGAGACAGGCATTCCCGTCTACAAGTGGAACGTGGGGGACTACGACGCCTGCGCCAAGGGCATCGCCGAGGTGACCAAGGCGCTGGGTCCGATCGACGTTCTCGTGAACAACGCGGGCATCACGCGCGATGCCATGCTGCACAAGATGACACCGGAGCAATGGCGCGAGGTGATCAGCGTCGACCTCGATTCCGTGTTCTACCTGAGCCGCCTGGTCATCGACTCCATGCGCAGCCGCAACTTCGGCCGCATTATCAACATCTCGTCGATCAACGGCCGCAAGGGCCAGATGGGCCAGACCAACTACTCCGCCGCCAAGGCCGGCATGCACGGCTTCACCAAGGCGCTGGCCTTCGAGACGGCGGCCAAGGGCATCACGGTCAACACCATCGCGCCGGGCTACATCAACACCGAGATGGTCGCCGCCGTGCCGAAAGAGGTGCTCGACACCAAGATCATCCCGCAGATCCCGGTCGGCCGGCTCGGCGAGGCCGAGGAGATCGCGCGTGCGGTGGTCTTCGTCGCTGCCGACGAAGCCGGCTTCATCACGGGCGCGTGTCTCGACGTCAACGGCGGCCACTACATCGCGCTCTGAGCGGGCACGCCTTCCAAAGAAAAGGGCGGCGGAGGTTACCCTCCGCCGCCCTTTTCTTTTTGGGGTGTGCGATGATCTGCCGTTCACGCCGCATTCTTCCCGGTTGATCCGGAGCATGGCTTCAATCGTGTCTCGAAACGAAGAAGCCGACGGCCTCGACAGGCCGTCGGCTTGCGTTGGATGCTGTCGCTGATCCCGGTTAGCCGCGCAGGCGCGAGCGCACGATGCGGGGGAACTCCTCTTCGTTCTCTGCGCCGAACTGGGAGGCAGGCGGCGCGCTCGGGGGCGATGACCAGCGGTCGGCGGCGGGCGGCGGCGGCGGTGTGCCGTAGGCCTGCGGCGGAGGAGCCGCAGGACGAGCCGGCTGCTGAGCGCCCTGCGCTGCGCGCTGGGAGGCCGGTGCACCGCCGAACCAGGCGTCGATCAGGTCGATCTCGTCAGCCGACAGGTTGAGCCCCTGCGAGCGGCAGCGCGCGACGACGAAGTTGCGGAAGCGGCTCGCGAACAGGTTGGCGGAGGCGCCCTGCTCGAACCACGGATCAGCCTCGCTTACCACCTCGAGCACGAAGCGCACGTCGTCACGGCGCACCTCGAGCCCCATCTCGCGGGCGCGCTCCATGATGTTGATCAGCGTCTGCTGGCCGGAGAGGTTGTTGGTCGTGATCTCCTCGGCCATCACCTCGAACAGCACGCGATATTCGGGCGGCGAGAGCGGCGGGGCCTGGCAGGCCTCATGGATGCGCGCGATCGACTGCTGGATCTGCGAGGCCTGATCGGCCGAGCGCGTGAGCGGCGCCGTGCCCGTACGCTGGCGGGCAGCGGTATCGGCGGCCGGAGGCGGGGGCGGCGCGCCGTAGGCGGGGATATCCTGGCCACGCGGTGCGGGCATGCCAAGCGGCGCCCGGTCCGGCGGCGGGGCGAAGAACCCCGACTGACCATAAGTCGGCATCGCGGCATCCGGTCGGCTGGCCTGCTGCGGGGGGCGGGCGGGCTCGTCGCGCGGCGGGGCAAAGCGCGGGTCGTCGTAGCGCGGCGCGGGGGCGCGCTCGGCACGCTGCGGCGCGTACTGCGGCTGCGGCTCCGGACGGCTCTCCCGCGTGAAATCCGGGCGGGCCTCCGCGGTGCGGGCCGGAGGCGCGTCGAAGCGCGGCTCGTAGCGGCTCTCCTGCGTTTCGGGCCGGCGCTCGCGCTGTGCCGGGGCCTCGGGACGCGCCTCGATCTCGCGGGCGATCTGGCGCGTCGGCTCGTAGGCGAAGTAGGGCGGCTGGTCCGTGAGGCGGACGTCCTTGGGCAGCGCACGGGCGAGGAGGTCGCGGAAGCTGCCGGCGCCGCCCCAGGCCGATCCCACCGTCTTCTCGTGGCCGAGTGTGCGCACGGCACGGTCGGCCAGTGCCTCGAGCGGCACGGGCTGGCCGGCGGAGCGCACGGTGCCCACCACCTCGGCGACGATGGACTTGCGCATGCCTTCAAGCTCTGCCGCCGTCGGCTCGCGCAGCTCCCCGCCGGACCTCGGCTCGCTCTCGATGCGGCCTTCAAGCAGCAGCGAGATCAGGTCGGCTTCGCGGATCTCGCCGTCGCTGATGGCGGTGTAAGGCTGTGCCGTGTGGTCGTTGGCGAACACCACGGTGCGGCGCGCGTGCGCGCGCAGGCGGTGCAGAACGGGCGTGAAATCGGCGTCGCCCGACAAGAGGATGAACTCGTCGAAGCGCGTCTCGTGGTTCAGGACGTCGCGCACGTCCATCACCATGCGGATGTCGGCCGAGTTCTTGAGCTGGGCTGTCAGCGGGGGGCAGTCGACCACCTCAAAGCCGGCGCGCAGGAAGTGATGGCGCACGAACGGAAACGAGTTCATGTCCGTCGAGTTGTCGCTGGTGTTGCGGCGCGGCACGGGGTTTCCGTAGCAGCGTGTCATCACGATGCGCCGGGGAAGCGTGAAGTTCGAGCCGTTGGTCGGCGTGATGAGGCGCCCGCTCTCGATTTCGCGCAGCCACAGCGCGGCATCCTTGGCGAACCTCTTGGCGGCCTCTTCGTTCTTCCGTTTCAGCGACAGGTAGATGTTGTCGTAGTCGACGAATACCGTACTGAGAACAGCCCCGGTGGACTCCACCTTCATTTTTGCAACCCCCGCTGCGCGCACGCTTTTCTTGAGTGATTCGCACTTTTCACGAGTCGTGTTTGAGCGGCAAGCGTAGGGCGGACCCGGTCCCCAGGAATTGCTCGAAGGTGTGCGAAAACAAGGGGCTTGGCCGGTTCGCCTGCAACAATGAGTGGTGGAAAACTCCGCGGCTGCTGCGGTGTGGCCGCCTTCAGCTCCGAACGTTGCCGGAATCGGGCTCGAAGTCCTGGGGTGCCAGCTCGAAGCCCGCAAACTCGAAACCCGGCGCGACCGTGCAGCCGACGAGGGTCCACGCCCCCAGCGACCACGCCTGCTGCCAATGTCCTTTCTCGACAACGCCTTGCGGACGCTCGCCGTCGAGCACCGCAGGGCCGAGCCGGTGCGTGCTCCGCATGCCGCCGGGCAGGAGCGTGGCCAGCATCAGGGGCGCGCCCGCATACCAGTGCCAGATCTCGACGGCATCCACGCGATGCCAGCGCGAGACCTCGCCGGCCTTGAGCAGGAAGTAGATGGCCGTCGAATGGGCGCGGCCGCCTGCGGGCTCGGCATCGCGGAACGTCTCGCGGAATTGGCCACCCTCGGGGTGCGGCTGAAGGCCCAGCTCGGCGATGATGCGGTCTGCGTCCATGCGTGTGGTCCTTCGATGTGCCGGCGTGCGTGTCGCGCCCCCTCACCCGCGCAGCTTGCGCTGCGCGACCTCTCCCCATCGGGGAGAGGTGTAGTGGGTCCGCGCTCCTTTTTACCTCTCCCCAATGGGGAGAGGTCGACGCGAGGGCGTAAGCCCGAGCGGCGGGTGAGGGGGTGCCACACGGAAAACGCGTCAGAACCGGTTCTTGCGCTCGCGTAGGTTGGCGAAGACCTTCCAGGTCGGTGCAACTGGCAAACCGACATGCGCGCGCACGTCCTCGCGGTCGGCGCGCAGGAACACGTTGGTCTCGAGCTCGAGATCGATGCGTGTCGGCAGTGTCGGCTGCCCCGCGGCGCGGGCCGCCTCGGCTTCGGCAAGGCGCTCGGCGAGCCGCGTGTTCTCGGGCTCGATTGTGACGCCGAACTTGCCGTTGGAGACCGTGTACTCGTGTCCACAGTAGATAGCGGTGTCGGGCGGCAGGCGCGCGAGCTTCTCGAGAGAAGCCCACATCATTTCCGCCGTGCCCTCGAGCACGCGCCCGCAGCCCATGGCGAACAGCGTGTCGCCCACGAACGCCACCTTGGCTTCGGGGATCCAGTACGCAACATGCCCTATGGTGTGTCCCGGTGTGTCGATCACCGCGATCGCGAGGCCGCCGAGCATCAGCGCATCCGGCTCGGCGATGACGAGATCGAGCCCGGGAATGCGCGCCGCTTCGGCCTTCGGGCCGATGATCTTGCACTGCGTTTCGGCCTTGAGCGCGGGAATGCCGGCCGTATGATCGGCGTGATGGTGGGTCGCAAGGATGTGTGTCAGCCGCCAGCCGCGCTCGGCAAGCGCATGGCCGACGGCGTCGGCGTCCGGCGCATCGATCGACAGCGTGACGTTCCGGTCCGGATCGTGGACCAGGACGCCATAGTTGTCCTTGAGGCAGGGGAATTGATGAATTTCAGGTTGGGCCATGTTTGCCTGACCCGCCCGCGTTGGTGCCGAGCAGATCCAGGCGGAGGCTAGCCGCGTGCCCTTGCCATTTCAATGCCGGCCGGGCGAAATGTGGTCCCGAACCCGGATCTCTTGAGGCGCATGCATCTCGATGTCGCAACTCTAAGGGACTTCTACGCGACGCCGCTCGGCCAGATCGCGCGGCGGATTCTCGCGCGCCGCATCCGGTCGCACTGGGGAACGACCGCCGGCGAAACGATCGCAAGCCTCGGCTTTGGCACGCCTTTCATCGGCGCCTATCGCAGCGAGGCTCGGCGGCTCGGCGCCTTCATGCCGGCGAGCCAGGGTGCGCTGATCTGGCCCTCGGCCGCGCCGATCCTATCGACTTTGGTCGAGGAGGATCAGCTTCCGCTGCCCGACAACTCCGTCGATCGTCTTCTGGTCGTTCATTGCCTCGAGGTTGCGGAGCAGGTGACGCCGCTCCTGCGCGAGTTGTGGCGGGTCCTGAAGCCCGAGGGGCGCCTGCTCATCGTTGTTCCCAACCGGCGCGGGCTGTGGGCGCACGTGGACACGACGCCGTTCGGATACGGAAGCCCCTACAGCCGCTCGCAGCTCGACAGTCTTCTCAGCCAGTGCCTGTTCACGCCGCTGACGTTCGGCACCGCTCTGCATCTGCCGCCGCTCGACCGCGGCATGCTCGTGCGCTCCGCCACGGCCTGGGAGCGCGTGGGCGCGCGAGTTTCGCCGGGGCTCGGCGGCGTGCTCATCGTCGAGGCGCGCAAGGAGATGGTGGCGCCGATCAAGGGCACGCCGGCGCGCGCCAAGGCGCTGCGTGTGCTGGTGCCGATCCGTTGATCCGGAGGTAAGGGAGCAATTCTATTGCGACGTGTCTCCGGCCTCCGCCGGAGGCCAGACACGTCTGAGGTCAGGTGCGCCGCTTCAGCTTGAACACCGCCTTCTCGCCGAGAAGGTTCTGCAGCGAGAGCGAGTTCTTGCTGGGACGGCGCTGGCCCTTGCTGTTGAAGGCGACGGCCGCTTCCACCTCGGCGTCGACCAGCGAGACGAGGTCGACGAAGTCCTTGATCGTGCAGAGATGCGCGTCGGCGGTCGCGTACCAGGGCTCCGGCAGATTGGGCGTTACCGGCATGCGGCCGGTCAACAGCAATGCGGCGCGCACGCGCCAGTGCCCGAAGTTCGGAAACGAGACGATGGCGAAGCGGCCGATGCGGAGCAGGTTCTCGAGCACGGTCTTGGGGTCGCGCGTGGCCTGGATGGTCAGCGACAGGACGGCGTAGTCGAAGGCCTGGTCGGGATAGTCGGCAAGGTCGCGGTCGGCGTCGCCCTGGATGACGGAGAGGCCGCTCTTCACGCACATGTTGACCTTCTCGCGCGAGAGCTCGACGCCGCGTCCGTCGACGCCCTTGGTCTCGGCGAGCAGCTTCAGAAGCGCGCCGTCGCCGCAGCCAACGTCGAGCACGCGCGAGCCCGGCGCCACCATCTCCGCACTCAGCAGGTGGTCGGCTCGCTGCTCGCCCGTGAAGGGTACGGCCTTCTGCATCAGGCGAGACCTCTCTTCACCGCCGCCGCCGTGAGGAAGCCGCGCACGGTGGCGTGGAACTCGGGCTCCTCGAGCAGGAAGGCGTCGTGGCCCTTGTCGCTTTCTATCTCGACGAAAGACACGTTGGCGGCGACCGCGTTCAAGGCGTTGACGATGGCCTTGCTGTCGCGCGTCGGATAGAGCCAGTCGCTGGTGAACGACACCACGCAGAACTGCGTCCTGGTGCCGAGGAAGGCGTTGGCGAGCTTGCCGCCGTGGGCGGCTTCGAGGTCGAAGTAGTCCATAGCGCGCGTGATGTAGAGGTAGCTGTTGGCGTCGAAGCGGTCGACGAAGGTCGAGCCCTGGTGGCGCAGGTAGCTCTCGATCTTGAAGTCGGCATCGAACGAGAACGAGCGCGCGGCCCGGTCCTGCAGGTTGCGGCCGAACTTGCCCTGCAGCGCCTTCTCCGACAGGTAGGTGATGTGGGCTGCCATGCGCGCGACCGAGAGGCCGTTCTTGGGAACGACCCCGTGCTCGTAGTAGCTGCCGTTGCGCCAGTCAGGATCGGCCATCACCGCCTGTCGGCCGACCTCGTGGAAGGCGATGTTCTGCGCCGAATGCCAGGGCGCGGCCGCAATGGGAATGGCGGTCGCGACGCGCGTCTTCTGCCGCGCGGTCCACTCGAGCACCTGCATGCCGCCCATGGAGCCGCCGACGACCGAGAACAGTTCGTCGATGCCCAGGTGGTCGATGAGGCGCACCTGCGCGTCCACCATGTCGCCGATGGTGATGACGGGGAAATCGAGGCCGTAGGGCTTACCGGTCCTCGGGTTCAGGGAGGCCGGTCCCGTCGAGCCCATGCAGCCGCCGAGGATGTTCGGGCAGATGACGAAGAAGCGGTCGGTGTCGATCGGCTTGCCGGGGCCGATCAGGCGCTCCCACCAGCCGGGCTTGCCGGTCACGGGATGGACGCTTGCGGCATACTGGTCGCCGGTCAGCGCGTGGCAGATCAGGATCGCGTTCGATTTCGCGGCGTTGAGCGTGCCGTAGGTCTCGTAGGCGATCGAGAGGGGGGCCAGAAGCTGGCCGGACTCGAGCTTGAGGGGCGCATCCTCGGGGAAGACGACGACCGGGCTCGATGGGCTCAGCACCTCGGAGCGGCGCGGCTCGCCTTCGGGCCTGTCCTTCTGATGATCCTGTCCTGCGGACACCGCGGTGGGCGAGCCCATGCAACGTGCTCCCGGCCCGCCTAGCTCTGCGGGCTTTCGACACCGGCCTGATCCGGCCGGCCCACCGATATGTCAGGGTGCGCGACGGCCCATTTAGCGACTTGTTTAACGTGGCTGCAAGCCGGCCGGCCAAATCACCACGAGCGAGAACGCGCCCCTCAATATCGGAGCTTGGCGGCCAGGGTCAAGGGCAGCTCGTCGTTTGCGGTTGCTGGGGGGTGACTGGGACTCCAGCGGGTTAACGGCGTCTCAACATGTCGGCGCGATGCTCGCCGGAACTCGGCTGACGGAATTTTGTTGTTTACCCGTGGACCGGGGGCAAGCCTCCTGAGGCCACAAAAGCCACACCGGGGCGCCGAAAGTGACGCCCCACATCGACATGCCACCCCGATCCGGGTTAGTCTACGCCCATGAAAAATCTTGATCTCTTGAAAATCGTGGTGACCTCGGCCCTGCTCGCGCTGCCCATGGTGCCGGCCCCGGCCTTTGCTCAGTCCGGAGCCAAGGAAAAGCCGTTGCGCGGCGTCGTGCGTCCGGCCCCGCGCCGGGGTGGGTATTCGTACAAATACCTGCAGGGCACGGACACGCGGAAGTTCACCGATCCGACCATCACCAGCCAGACCCGGTCCGGGCCGTTCGACAGCGGCTTCTTCTTCTCGACGCCGAACGCGCCTCACGGCGGCGACAGCCCCTACATGCAGTAGGATGGCGCGGGGCCGCTACGCCGGCTCTGCCGCTTACGTCGTTCCATCGATGGAAAAGTAGACGCTCGCGGAGCCGGTCCAGTTGCCGCCCGCGGGCGATTTTATGGTCGCCGAGAAGACCATGTACCCTTCAAGATAATTGAAGTTGGCCCAAAGCTCCGGCAACGGTCGGAATTTGAAGGCCACGGTCTGGCAGTCGTTCTCGAACCTCACGTACTGCAGGATCTGCTGATAGGTCGCCTCGACCTCGCAGGCGTAGCTCTGCGACGGCGCTCCGAGCGCATACTCGACCGCTATCTCTCCCTCCAGCGGGCTCGGCTGGCTCTTGACGAACTTGAACGATTTCGGCGAGGGCGAGAGGCCCTGGACGCCGAGCTCCGTGGGTGCGCCGGTGGCAAACGACAGCAGTCGCGCAACGCTGTCCCTGGCGAAATACGCCACGATGAAGCCAAGCGCTGCGCCGAGCAGGAGGAAAAGGACATCGCGGGCGATGGAGCGCGTGCCAGTGGGGGCTGGCTCCCTCGGCGTGACCTGAGGATCCGCCTGCAGGCCATTTCCGTTGGGGCCGGCTTGGCCGCTCCAGGCCGGGCCAGGCCCCCTGGCGAAGCGCGCGCCGTGCTCGGACAGAACGTGGGAGGCCGCCTCGTCGAACGCAGCCAGCGCCGCCATGCGTGCGTGCTCGTCATATACGGGATTGGAGACGATGCGTTGCCAAAGCGCGTTCCGCTCCGAATGGATCAGGTGCTCCACTTGCGCCTGACCGGATGCGGACGACTGCAGAACCCTATCCCTGAGGTAGTCGTAGTACGTCGTCATCCCCTCGCGCCATCGGTGGTTTGAGCCCGACCTTACCGCCGCCGGCGAAGACATTGGCGGGGCAAGCAGACGCAGGGAATGCGACGGAATTTTGCGCAGGCGGCAAGCCCCTCCTGCGGCGCGAGGTCCACGGTGGCCGGTGGCTGCCGCAGCCGCGTGCCGTTCCCGCGCTGCGGGAGGACCTCGCCCAAAGAAAACCGCCGAATATCCTAGGCGGCAAAATCCTTTGCAGGATTGATATTTGTTATTGGCATGTTTCACCGTTAAAAGCCGATTGCTTTGCGCCCATTTATCGCACGCACTAATAATTCATTGTTCTGCTTCGGCAGCATTTTGAAAATCAGAGAAAGCATTCTGGAGTAAATTCATGAAATTGGCTTGCATTGCACTCGCGTCGGCCCTGGCATTGGCGATGGCTGTTCCAGCCGAGGCGTCCGGTCGCGGCGGCAAGGGGTTCGGTGGCCACGGCGGCCACGGTCACGGTCAGGCCCACGGCGGGCACGGATCGTCGAATCACGGTGGACACGGCACCGGTTCGAAGGTCGGCATCGGTGCCGGCGCGGCCGTCGGTGCCAAGCTCAACGTGCTCAACATCGTCAAGCTCGGGGCCGGCGTCGGTCTCGGCCTCGGTATCGGCGGTCGTTAAGACGCCGCGTTCGGGAAAGCTTCTGGCGTTCGATCTGGCGGGACCGGATCGGGCGCCTTTCTCATTGGGTCGCGAGATAGGTGAGGCCGAGGGACGCGGCCAGCTCGTCGGTGCGGATACGCGCGAAGGAGCTTTGATAGTCCATGTAGCTCACGCGTCCGGTGAGCGAGATGTTGTCGAAAAGGGGCATCTCTCCGTCGAGGGCGAACTCGAATTTCCGATCATCGCGGACGAGCCCGATCATGTTGAGCCCGTCGTACTCCCGCTGCGTCTCGGAGGCCGATAACGTGAACGTCCCGCTCTTGAGCGTCAGTGCAAGACCCGCAACGGCCGCCGCTTCGTAGGCCGAGCTTGCGATCAGGAAATCGGTCTCCTCGAACCCTCGCCGCGAAATCGCGAATGCCCTTACGTGCTCGGAAAGCGTGATGTGCCCCTCGAGCGCGTAGCCTTGGCTCCACGCATCGCGGAACAGAGGCTCCCGATAGTTGCGGCGGAACGGCATGTAGACGGCGCGCAGTGTGCCGACCTCGCCGGTGTAGGCAAGGCCAACGGCGGGATAGACCGATACGCTGTCGCGCCTGAGGCCGAAATCGTCGTGGCGGGCGAGATAGCGCTTGGTGTCGAGGCCGGCGCCTACCTGCAGCTCGACGTGCTCGGTTAGCGTCAGGCGCAGGCCGGCTTCGGCGCGCGACGATATGCGGTCGCGGTCGTCCTGATTTCCGAACGGCGGCAGCTTGTCGCCTACGTCGCCGTAGTCGAGCAGGGCCATGTCCGCCTTGAGGTACGGCGCGACGTTGGCGCTGGTCCATGCGTGTTGGAGCGCGAAGCTCGTCTCCGTCAGACGCTCCTCGACATCGCGTGCGGAGGCGGCGGTAAAAGCCAGGATGGTTTGCTGCCCGCCCCAGTCCCTGGTCAGGGAGGCTGCGGCGCGCCCCGACCACTCGTCGGCCTCGCTGAAGTCTTTGTAACGCTGATCCGAGAGGCTGATGCCGAGGTCCAGGCGTCCCGCGGGCGTCGTTGCCACGTGTGCATAGCCGAGCCTCCGCTCGACGAACGCGCTTGGCTTCTCTTCGAGCGTCGGGCCGGCATTGTTCGTGACGCCGATGCCGCTGCTGACCAGGATGGCTGTCGATGCGCCATCATTTTCCGCGATGCGTTCCTTGAGCGGAGGCGTGGACCGGGGCAGATTGCTGCCGCCGATCTTGTCGGCGTAGGCATTCGCGCTCCATGCCAAAAGGGCCAGGGATGCGCCTGCGAAAACCGGGTGAAACCGCGTTTTAAAACCGTTCAATTGCGCCGCCATGAATATCTATTCGATATAGAATAGAGAAGTGCATTTGAATTCAATCATGGGTTGAGCATTGAGTGTTTGCTACTAAAAGTTGGTAAAGTTTCGGGCGTACGCCTGCGCAGAGGTGGCTCCGGCGGTCATGGGCGATCGCCCGTACAGGCTAAGCTAAGCGCCCGGCCCTCTTAACCTTTGCTCTTTTCCGATGCCCTCGGTATCACGGGGCCTCGCCGCGCTGCCCCCGCTTCCCGTCATCCTGCTTCTGGAAGACCTCCGATGTCCGCTCCCGCTCCGAAACCCCGTGCCGGTGTGCTCGACATCGATGCCTACGTCCCGGGCGAGTCGCAGGTGCCGGGCGGCGTGAAGCCGATCAAGCTCTCCTCGAACGAGACGCCGCTGGGGCCGAGTCCCAAGGCGGTGGCCGCCTTCACCGCGGCCGGCGCAGCCCTCGAGCGCTACCCCGATGGCCAGGCCACCGCGCTGCGCCAGGCCATCGCGCGCCGCTTCGGGCTCAATCCCGACCGTATCGTGTGCGGGGCCGGGTCTGACGAGCTGATCAGCCTCTTGGCTCATGCCTATCTCGGTCCCGGCGACGAGGGCTTGTTCACGGAGCACGGCTTCCTGCTCTACCGCATCGTGGTGCTGGCGGCCGGGGCGACGCCCGTCGTCGCGCCCGAGACCAACCTCAAGGCCGACGTGGACGCCATCCTGGCGCGCGTGACGGCGCGCACGAAGGTCGTCTTCCTCGCCAATCCGAACAACCCGACCGGCACCTATCTCTCGATCGACGAGGTGCGCCGGCTGCGCGCCGGTCTGCCGGCCGACGTGTTGCTCGTGCTCGATGCGGCTTACGCCGAGTATGTGCGCCGGAACGACTACGAGGCGGGGCTGGAGTTGGTCGCGACCAGCGAGAATACCGTGATGACGCGCACGTTCTCGAAGATCTTCGGGCTCGCAGGGCTGCGCATCGGCTGGGCCTACTGTCCGGCCGCCGTCGCCGATGCGCTGAACCGCATCCGCGGTCCGTTCAACCTCGGGGCGCCGTCGATTGCCGCCGGGGCCGCCGCCATGGACGACTGGGCGCATATCGAGGCGGCCGTGCGCCACAACGACGAATGGCTGCCCTGGCTCACGGCCGAGATCGAGAGGCTCGGTCTCAAGGTGACGCCGAGCGTCGCCAACTTCATCCTCGTGCATTTCCCGACAGAGCCAGGACGGGATGCGGCTGCGTGCGATGCCTTCCTCAAAGGACGCGGCATCATCCTGCGCCGCGTTATGGGCTACGGTCTGCCGGGCGCGCTTCGGCTCACCATCGGCACCGGGGCCGAGAACCGCGCGGTCGTGGATGCGCTCGCCGCCTTTGTCGGAGCGCGCGCATGAGCGGCCCGCAGAGCAAACCACAGAACCAGCCCATGTTCGACCGCATCGCGCTGATCGGCATCGGGCTCATCGGCTCGTCGATCAGCCATGCTGCGCGGCGCGCGGGGCTCGCGGGCGAGATCGTCGGCTCGGCGCGCACGCCGGCAACGGTCGAGACGGCGGTGCGCCTGGGGCTCATCGAGCAGGGCTTCGTCTCCGCTGCCGAGGCGGCCGAGGGCGCCGATCTCGTCATCCTTTGCACGCCGGTCGGGCTCTGTGGCCCCATCGCCAAGGACATCTCGCGCAGCCTCAGGCCCGGGGCGATCCTGACCGACGTCGGCTCCGTCAAGGCGTCGATCGTGCGCGACGTTGCCCCCCACGTGCCGCAGGGCGTCCACTTCGTTCCAGGGCATCCGATCGCCGGCACCGAGCAGTCCGGCCCCGAGTCCGGCTTCGCCGAGCTGTTCGACGGGCGCTGGTGCATCCTGACGCCGGAGCCGCACACGGACGGAAAGGCCGTCGAAAAGCTCAGCGCGTTCTGGGAGGCGCTCGGCTCGAGGGTCGAAGTGATGACGCCCGAGCACCACGACCTCGTGCTCGCCATCACCAGCCATGTGCCCCACCTCATCGCCTACAACATCGTCAATACGGCGGCTCACCTCGAGCGCGTGACGGACAGCGAGGTGATCAAGTTCTCGGCCGGCGGCTTCCGAGATTTCACGCGCATCGCCGCCTCCGATCCCACGATGTGGCGCGACGTCTTTCTCAACAACAGGGAAGCCGTGCTCGACATGCTCGGCCGCTTCACCGAGGATCTCGCCATGTTGCAGCGGGCGATCCGTTTCGGCGACGGCGATACGCTGCACCGGCTCTTTACGGAAGCGCGCGCGATCCGGCGCGGCATCATCCAGGCCGGCCAGGATACGGCGGCGCCGGATTTCGGCCGCGTTCCGGCGCGGGGCGCGACTGCGGCGGCGCCGGCCGACAAGAAGGGCTGAGCGAGGAGGCGGCGCGGCATGCCGGTCGAGCCGACCGAGACCTGGATCTTCGGCTACGGGTCGCTGATGTGGAACCCGGGCTTTGCCTTTGCCGAGGCGCGGCGCGCGCGCCTCACCGGCTATCATCGCGCCTTCTGCATCTACTCGATCCACTATCGCGGCACGGTGCGGCAGCCCGGCTTGGTGCTCGGTCTCGACCGCGGCGGCGTGTGTGAGGGCATCGCGTTTCGCATCGCGCCCGAGCAGGGTGCGGCGGTTCTGGACTATGTGCGCCGCCGCGAGCTCATCTATGGCGTCTATCGCGAGGCGCTGGTGCCGGTGGACCTTCATCCGACGTCCGCGCCCCCTTACCCGGAATCGATCGATAAATCGCTCGCCGGTGATGGGGGCCGCACGGCGTGGGCCGTCGCCTATATCGCCGAGCGGGCGCACCCGGCCTATGCTGGCTGCCTTCCGCTCGTGCGCGAGGCGCAGCTCATTCGCCGCTCGGCCGGCTTCGGCGGCACCAACCTCGACTATCTTTTCAGCACGCTGCGGCATCTTACGGAGCTCGGTATCCGCGAGCCGCGGCTGGACCGGCTCGTCACGCTGACGGGTGCGCTGGCGGCCAGCAGGAGCGCGGCCAACGGCAACGGTGGTTCGGCGACGGTGGCGCTGACGCGTGCCTGGGCGGCACGGACGGTGACGACGCCACGCACCGTGCGCGACAACCGGTTCGGCTTTCGCGCCAAGCTCGGCTGATCCTTGCCAAGGCGCGGCGCTTCGCGCAGACTGGCGCCCGTGGGATGGGAATGGAGTCTCCCGACAACCGCCGCAAGGCTGATGGCTCCTACCAGGCGCTTTCGCGCGGGTAGGAGCTTGTCCGGCTTCCCGCGTGAAAGCCGAGGCAAGGTCAGAAGCGGAGGCTCAGATGAAGTTGGCCCTGATCGTGTTCATTGGCGCGGGCATTGGCGGGGTAATGCGCCACTTCATGAACATCGGCATCACCGCGCTCGCGGGCAGCTCGTTCCCCTACGGCATCCTGGCGATCAACGTTGTCGGCTCGACGATCATGGGGTTCGTGGCCGGATGGTTCGCGTTCCGCGGCGAGTTGCTGCCTGAGCTGCGGCTGTTCCTCGCCACCGGCATCCTCGGTGGCTTCACCACGTTTTCGGCCTTCTCGCTTGATACGGCGCTGCTGATGGAGCGCGGCGAGATGCTGTCGGCTGCGGCGTACGTGGTGGGCAGCGTCGTGCTCTCGGTGCTCGGGCTGTTTCTCGGGCTTTGGGCCATGCGTGCCGCCCTCGGCTGAGGGTGCAAAAGAAAATCGCGCCGACTCAGATGAGCGGCGCGATCGGGAATGGGAAGCTCGGGGTAACTCAGTGGCGCGTGGCGGCGATGCGCTCGTCCTCGACGCGGTCGATGCCGCCGGCGCGCAGGTCGAGTTCTACGACGCGGCGCTCGTGAGCCGACGGGGCAAGCAGATGAACGTGGACCTCGTTGGCGCCGAGGCGCGCGCCGCGATGGCGGAGCTCGGCGAGGTTCAGCGAGCCCGCGTTGTGCTTCAGGTGGCCGATGGCGAGCACCGAGCGGTGGCCCGACGCGTCGCGGCGCACGAGCAGGAAGTTCGCAGCCGGAACCTCGGGGCACTCGAAAAGGTCGTAGACCGTGTGGACGTAGCGCTGGCCGGAGGCGCCGCTCCAGAAATGGAAGCGGTCCCGGTCGTTTAGCTCGGACGTGCTGTCCAGGGTGGCCAACTGGGGCTGCGGCGCTGCCCGGCGGGCTCTGGCCTCTGCGAGTTGAATGACACGCGCTCCCATAACCGAAATTCCTTTGCCGTTTACGCGGCTCTCGACGCTACTGAACTTACCCCTGAGATTGCTCAGCGTTTTCAGCTTAAATATGGCCCGATCTCAGTCATTTTTGGGCAATTCGGACGTGCGGCAACCTTACCGCTACGTGCTGCCGACGCGCTGTTCCGCGCGGAACCCTCCCGACGAGTCATGGACTTAGCCGCTCGTTGTCCAAGCCGCGGGCCATGCTGCGGGCTTCGGTGGCGCGGGGTGTTTTGGGGCGGTTGCCACGGATCCGTCACGTTCGCGCCGGGCCATGCTCAGTCACAGCGCGAGAAGCCACAGGCGCGGCAGGTCCAGCAGCCCTCCTCCTTCACGAACGCCTGTGCGGCGCAGCGCGGGCAACTGCGGCCGGGTGCGCGATGACGGGTGTGTGCATCGGGGCCGGCGCCGCGGCCGGGATGCTCCTGGCCTTCCTCGCCAAGGGCGGCGGCAGCGACCGGTGTTGCCAAGGGCAGCTCGGCGAGCTCGTTGCGATCGGTGAGGAAGCCGATCCGGCGCATGTGCGTCTCGATCACCTCGCCGATGGCGGCGAGCAGGCTCGGCACGTAGCGGCCGCCCATCCAGCGTCCACCCTGGGGATCGAACACGGCCTTGAGCTCCTCGGCGACGAAGGCCACGTCGCCGCCGCGGCGGAACACGGCGCTGATCATGCGCGTCAGCGCCACCGTCCAGGCGTAGTGCTCGAGGTTGCGCGTGTTGATGAAGATCTCGAACGGGCGCCGCCTCTTTGTGGGCAAGCCTCCGGCGTGACCATTCGATTCAATGTCGTTGATGGTGACGTAGATGGCGTGGTCGCTCTCGGGCCATTTGAGCTTGTAGGTGTAGCCGGCGAGCACGGGGTCGCGGTCGAGCGGCTTCGCCATGTAGACGACATCGCCCTGGCGCGGCGCCGACGCTTCGATGGACGCTACTACCACTTCGCCGCGGCGCGGCTTCGCGTCCTCGGGCGCGGTGGCGGGCGACGGCGCGGCGATGGCTTCCGCCGTGTCGTCCGTTGTCTCCGCGGGCGACGCCTCGATCGCCGACAGGACCGCGCCCGTCACCGGGTTCGGGCGATAGACGGTGCAGCCCTTGAGGCCGAGATCGAAGGCGTCGAGATAGATCGACTGGAACGCCTCGAAGGTGATGTCCTCCGGACAGTTGATGGTCTTCGAGATCGAGCTGTCGACATGGCGCTGCAGCGCCGCCTGCATCACGAGGTGCTCGTGGGGGGTGAGATCCGCCGTCGAGACGAAGGCCGGCGTCAGCGGCGTCTCGGGGCCGAAGGCGCGCCGGAAGCGCGCGTGCGCCAGGTCCTCGACCTCCTCGGTGTGGGCCGATCCGTCCTTGCCGAGCACGCGCCGGGTGTAGTGGAAGTCGAACACCGGCTCGACGCCCGAGGAGACGTTGCCGGCGAACAGCGAGATGGTACCGGTCGGTGCGATCGAGGTGAGGCAGCCGTTGCGGATGCCGTGGCGGCGGATGGCCGCCGTCACGTCGGCCGGCAGGCGCGCCACGTTGGGTGCGGCCAGGAAGCGCTCGGCGTC
>NZ_JADZBI010000168.1 GCF_020852195.1 Hyphomicrobium sp.
AGCCACTTCTCCTTGCCGGTCAAGCCGTCGACAGCCGTGACGATGCCGAGCGGCGAGGTCGCGTAGACCGTTCCGTCGATCGCGAGCGGGGTCGACTCGTTGACCCACGTGCGCAGGTCCGGGTTCTCGGCAGAGAGATCGTTGCCTGGCAGCGAAAGGCGCCAGACGATCTTCATGTTCTTCACCGACTCGGCCGTCGCCTTGCCGTCAGGAACATACCTCGAGCTCGTCTTGTCGCCGGCGTATTCGGTCCAGTTCGCAGCCTGCGCCATGCTGGCGCAAACCGCCATGCACGCTGCGAGCGACCATCTCGTCAGCCTGACTTTTCCCTTGGACAGCATTTCCTCACCTTTCAAAGTCTTCTTTCTTCTGACCAAGCGCGCGGGACCCGGAACAGGAGGCGCCCTTCGTTCGCGCTCGCACGATCTCAGCGAAAGCAAGCGTTTCGCGCGATCCATGCCGCGAGAATGGCAGGCAATTGCTATGCCAGCCCATGTTAGGCGCTTCGGACATTCACAGTGATCGGCAGGAGCAATGGCGGCGCAAAGTGCGCGCGGCAGGCACCGGAACGCGAGAGCCGCGATACGCGATTGATTTTCTTCGAGGTATGGATCGGCATCCAATGGATGCCTAAGCGATCGATGCTGACCGTCGGCACAGCGCTCGGGATGTTGCGCTTCTGCTCACATCCGCAGGCCCATGTTCACTTTTGTAGCACTGCGAGAGAGGAAGACGGAGAAGGGGTTAGTCGTCGCCCTTCTCGTTCAAGGCCCTGTAGACCGTGTTCCGGCAAACGTTAAGCCGTCGTGCCGTCTCGCTGATGTTTCCGCCAGTCTCCTCATAGACCGCACGCAGCCGCGCCCGTTGCGACTTGCGTAAGGAGACATAGGGCTGGCCCGGCTGGGTGCTCGTAACCATCGTCTCGTCTATGGCATTGTCCCCAGCCATGAGTACGAGGCGGGAGAGCACCGCGCGAAGCTCTCGCACGTTGCCCGGCCAGGACTGTCCCGCGAGTGCGGCGATTGCGCCGCTCGTGATGTCGGCGGTGGCGCTGATCTTCCGCAACTGATGCCAGACGATCTCCTGGAAATCCGTGCGCTCGCGGAGCGGCGGCAAGACCACCTCCAGCGTATTGAGGCGGTAGAGAAGATCGGGACGGAAGCGCTTCTCCCTCACGGCCGCGTGCAGATCCACGTTCGTTGCCGACACGAGCAGGAGATCGACCTTGTTGGGCTTGCCGCCTATGGGTCGCACCGTGAAGTCATCGAGGAAGCGCAAAAGAACAGACTGCAGCGAAAGAGGCATATCCCCGATCTCGTCGAGGAACATGGTTCCCTGATGGGCCTCTTGCGCAAGGCCCGCCGAACCGCCCTTCCGGGCCCCCGTGAATGCACCGTCCGCATAGCCGAAGAGCTCGGCCTCGATCAGGCCCTCGGGCAGTGCGGTGCAGTTGACGGGCACGAAGTCGCCGGTGCGGCCGCTTGCCTTGTGGATGAAGCGCGCGAGCTCCTCCTTGCCCGTTCCGGTCTGTCCGCCGATGAGGATCGGCATGCGCATCCGTGCTGCTGACACGACCTGGCTGCAGATCGTCCTCACGCGCGCGTCGGAGGCAACGAATGCACAGGACGGGCCGTCGGCAGCTGGGACCGTGACATCCTCGCTTCGTTCAGCCGCTCGATCCGACGATGTCGAGACGGCCGTCCGGCGCGCCTTGACGCCGGCAAAGCTTTGCTTGCTTGAAAAAACGATGATGGCGCCGAGTTCGCAATCGCCCTCGTCGATCAGCACTGTTCGCGCGTTGGCGAGGCGCGCTGCGAGGCGTGCTTCCCAATCCTGGAATGGGACTGACCGCAGGAAAGAAAGGTCACCGCCGCTTGGCTGCTGATCCGCCAGGTTGCGCAGCGCATTGGACGAGGCATGCACGATCGCGGCGCGCCGATCGATCAGCATCATGTCGTGGTTCGCCCAGTTGCGCCGCTTGTCGTGAAAGAACGAGAGGAGCTTGTCATGGGCGCCTTTGACCGCCTGCCCGATGAGGGACTCGGCATGTGCCGCAATGGACATGACGAGCGCCAGGTTCTGGGAACCGAACGTCTTCGGCGGGCCGCTGATGTTGATAACGGCCAGGAGCTCGCGGTCGAGGGGGTGAAGCACCGGCGCCGCGGCGCATGTCCAGGTCTGGACGTCCTCACAGAAATGCTCGGCGGCGTGGATCTGAACGGGTTGCCTTGTCGCTGATGCCGTCCCGATGCCGTTGGTCCCCATCTCCTTCTCGGACCAGCATCCGCCGTCCTCCAGGTGAACCTTGCGGCCTGCATCGATTGTTCTGTGATCGCCGAACGACTCCAGTATGAAACCCGATTCATCCGTGAGGTTCAGCATCGTGAACGACTCGGAGAGGGCGCGAGCCGCACATTCCATCGCGGGTCTGGCGAAGCCTGCGAGCGAGATTTTCTGGGAGCGGCGCCGATAGAGCTCGGCTTCCGAGACGAGCGGCGCCGAACGGCATGACACTTCGACGTTGTAGTCCTTGCAGCGCTGCCACGACGAACTCACGGCCGGTCGAACGGCGGCGATTGGATCGCTGCCGCTGACAAAACGCTCCCAGGCGCCTCGAACCTCCCTTTCGTCCATAACGCCTCGGCTATGCCGTGTTTCATTAATTTTTCAGATACTCTTATCTAGCCGGGGCTGTGTGTCAATTGAGCGCATGTCAATGGACCGCAATCTCATCCGCAAGTTGCCGGTTTTCGCGCTTGCACAGCAGGCTCGCTATAGACGTTGGTCTATTTGCAGTGCGGTCAGAGCCAATGTGCCTGCTTGGAGGTGCGTCCTACGCCGGGATTGAAGACATTGCAGGGATCGAGCGCACGGTAGTGGGCCACGAGCTCCGGCTTGGCATGATACAGGTGTCCGACGTTGTGCTCGGCGGGGTATTCGGCGCCGCGCGCATCCAACAGCGCCCACATCTTCTCCTCGAGCGCCGTCGGGCAGTGCCCTTTCGCAACGATGTAGTCCTGGTGGAACACGTGGCAGAAGAAGTGGCCGTAATAGAGCGATTTGACGATCGATCGGGACAGCTCCGCAGGCAGCGTCTCGAACCAGTCCGTTGCATTGCGCGGTAGCGCAATGTCGAGCGCGACGATGTCCTCGACATCCCGCGCATGGACGGCGCGATACCGCACCGCAGCGCCTGCAATCACAAAGCGATGCAGGAACGCTTTCTCCGCCTCGTCCGGCGTGCATTGGAAGAAGTCGCCACCCGCCGAGGGAAACATCGCGGACAAATGCCTGCGGGTTTCCTCGGCTCCGGAAGCGCTCATTTTTAGCAGGAGATGATGCGCGAATCGCGCGCGAAATTGTTTCATCCGTGCGGGCAAATGCGCCGGAAACAACCGCGCCAGCGTTTGGAGAATGTGGTCGCTCGCGTGATGGAATTGGCCGGGGAGCCGGCCCGCAATGCGGTCCACCCGGTTTTTCAATGCCATGAGTGTCGGAATGCGGTTCGCGCCAAGATGGCGGATGGCGAGGAACATGTCCTTCCCGTAGGTCTCCGCGATGTCGAATGCGTCCCGGTGCAGGTACTCGCCGGAGATCGGCAGCTCGGCGAAATGCGCCAGCATGTGGCGTCTCAGGTCGTTCAGCTCCGAGGCGTCGTTGGTTCCGATGTAGAAGGTGGTCGTGTGGCGCTCGGCGGGGAACGTATCGAGCCGGACCGCGAGCAGCATGACCTTGCCGGCACAGCCGGAAGCCTCGAACAGGCGCGACGGGTCGGCGTTGAACCGCGCCGGCGTCGGCTCGTCGACCTGCCGAACGTGATCGCAATAGCGATGATCGGACGCCGCCCGGCCGCTCGCGGTGCTGACATCGGCCTCGGCGAAGTCTCCGGCCTCGACGCGCCGCAGGATGCCCTCCACGCCGTCGCCGAGGTCGATCCCGAGATGGTTGACGAGATGCAGCCCGCCCTGGCCGTCGAGTTGCGCGAAAAGCGCAAGCTCCGTATAGGCCGGACCGCGCCGGATCAGTGCCCCTCCGGAGTTGTTGCAGATTCCGCCGAACACCGACGCGCCGATGCAGGAAGAGCCAATCACCGAATGGGGCTCGCGCGCGAGCGGCTCGAGAATTCTCTCCAGTTCATGCAGCGTCGCGCCGGGGAGACAGACGACCTGCTCCCCGCCGCCGAGCACATGAATGCCCGCAATTCTCATGGCGTTGATGATGACGATGGGACGGTCGTAGACGCCGTTGGGCGTGGATCCCCCGGTCAGGCCCGTGTTGGCGCCCTGCATGATCACGATGGCGTTCGCGGAAATGCAGGCTTGCAGCACGCGCCACTGCTCGATCAACGTCCCCGGTCTCACGACCGCGGCCACGGGACCTGAGCCACACCGGTATCCCGTCGCATACCGCTTCGTGTCCCGGCTTCCGACATGCACGTAGGCATGCCCCACGATGGCGCGCAGGCGGCCGATCAGCGTGGCGGCATCCTGCTGCGCACAAGCAGGCGCGGGCAGCTCCCGATGCTGCTGCCGCGCCTCGCCCGCATGCACAAGCCCCTCATCCTCCTTCGATCGGAGGAGGTTTCGCAGAACCGTCACGGCCTTCTCTGTACCCCGCTAGATCTCGTTCCGGCTCATCAGGCCGGCGAGGTGATCGGCCTGGCGGATGGCTAGGGCCACGATCGTCAGCGTCGGGTTCTCTGCCCCACCCGTCGTGAAGACGCTCCCGTCTGAGATGAACAGGTTCTTCACCTCATGGGTCTGGCCCCAGCGGTTGACGACACCGTCTTCCGGCTTCTCGCTCATGCGGTTGGTGCCGAGGTTGTGGGTGGAGGGATAGGGCGGCGTCAGCAGGACCTTGCTAGCCCCGACCGCTTCGTAGATGGCGGCTCCTTGCTTGAATGCGTGGCTGCGCATCGCCTCGTCGTTCGCGTGATCGTCATAGTGGACGTTGGCGATCGACATGCCGTGCTTGTCCTTGAAATCCGTATTGAGGCTCACGCGGTTGCTCGCCTGCGGCATGTCCTCTCCCACGATCCAGAGCCCGGCCATGTTGTCGTAGGCATCGAGCGTTGCGGTGAAATCGCGCCCCCAGCTCCCGGGTTCAAGAAACGCCGCCATGAAGGGGATCCCCAGCGATATCGTCTCGAGTTCGTAGCCGCCGACATAGCCGCGTGACGGGTCGTTGCGCGCCTCGTCCTGGACGATGCCGGCCATGGTCGTCCCCCGGTACATGTGCACCGGCTTGTCGAACACCGCGTAGACGGACCCGGTCGTGTGCCGCATGTAGTGTCGTCCGACCTGGCCCGCCCCGTTGGCAAGGCCATGGGGAAAGAGCGCGCTGTGCGAGTTCAGGAGCAGGCGCGGGCTTTCGATCGAGTTGCCAGCCAGCGCGACGAGACGCGCCTTCTGCCGCTGCATCTTGCCGTCACCGTCGGCATAGACGACGCCAGTAACCTTCCCGCCCGCGTCGTGCTCGATCTGCACGACGTACGCGTGGGCACGCACCTCGAGATTCCCCGTCGCCTCTCCCTTCGGGATCTCGGAGTAGAGCGTCGACCATTTGGCGCCCATCTTGCAGCCCTGGAAACAGAATCCGAGCTGCTGGCAGCTCGCGCGGTCATCGCGAGGCTGGCTGTTGATGGACATGTTTCCGGTGTGGACCTTCTTGTAGCCCAGCTTCGTGGCACCGGCGTGCAGGATCTTGTAGTTGTTGTTGCCCGGCAGCCTGGGAATGTCGTTGGTGCCGGTCGTTCCCATCTTGGATTCGGCCTTCGCGTACCAAGGCGCCATCTCCGCACCGTCGATGGGCCAATCGAGAAGGGCGGCTCCCTTTATGTCGCCGTAGGTGCTCCGCGCCTTCCACTCGTGATCCTGGAAGCGCAGCGACGCGCCGGCCCAGTGCGTGGTCGTGCCGCCGACGGCCTTGACGATCCAGGCCGGCAGCTCCGGAAAATCCTGCGCCACGCGCCAGGAGCCGGACGTCGTCCGCTTGTCCGTCCAGGCGAGGTGCGCGTAGCTCGCCCATTCGTCGTTGATGAAATCGCTGGTGTCGAAGCGGCCGCCGGCTTCGAGGCAGACCACCTTGATGCCCTTCTGTGCGAGCTCGTTGGATAAAGTTCCGCCACCGGCACCCGAGCCGATGACAACCACGACGCTATCGTCGTTCAGATCGAATTTGGCCATCGCGTTTCCCTCCCGCTCAGGGCAGCCAGTCAATATCGTCGAAGCCGCGGTGGAGATACCCACCTTTCTCGAACGATGGCCCCTCGTAGCCAAACTTGATCCAGAGATCGTGCTGGTTATAGAGAGCCGTCACCATTCCCGAGCGCATCCTGGCGAAGAACGGCGTGGACTCGATCGACTTGAGTACGGCAACCCTCTCCACCTCGTCCGCGATCGCCGCGTAGGGCATGCCTTTCAACTTCTTGGCAGCGGCGTCGAGTTCGACGGCGCCATCGGCCAGCAGGTTGATGGTGTCGGCGCTCCCGGAAACCTCCGTATCGATGATGGAGACCGCGCTCTGGTAGAACTTGGTGGGCAACGCATCGTGCGGATAGAGATCGCGCGCCATTTGGACGAGCGTGGCTGCTGCCGGTGAAGTAACGGTCTTCAGCGGCTCGGCGAGTGCCTGTCCGCTCACCGTCGGCGCCACCGCGGCGACGGCAGCAGCGCCGGCTGTCGTTCTCAGGAACTCCCTGCGACCGACGCGCGTGGTTTTGTCGACAACACGCATGATGTTATTCCTCCCATTTACGTCTCGATTTTTTTCGCGATGCTTCAGATCGCGTTATTGGTAGCGGCCGTGTCGTTGCAGAACCTCGATCTTGTATTGGTCGGGATCGACGATGAAGAAGAAGCGGGCCATCAGTGCCCCCTCCCGGAAGAACTCCTTGATCGGCGTCGGAGAGAGCCCGGCGTCGCTCAGGCGCTGGTGCTCGGCGTCGAGATTGTCGACGGCGACCGCCACGTGGCCGTAGCCCTCGCCTTGCGCATAGGGTTCCGCCCGGCCGTGATTGACCGTCAGCTCCAGCTCCATGTCGTTCTCGGGGTTCCGGAGATAGATCAGCGTAAAGCCGTCGAACGGGAACCGGTCGGCGACTTCGAGTCCAAGCGCTGTGCGATAGAAGTCGACCGATTTCTGCTCATCCAGAACCCGGATCATGCTGTGAATGATCTTCGCCATCCTAGTCTTTTGCCTGCTCAAGATGATTGCGACCCAGTTCGTGACGCAAACGCCGATCCATGGCCCCGACAATTGAGGGCCGTCGATTGCGTCTCGCGCGTTGCCTCTGGGTCTGCGATTGACGTCAGAACTACCGAGGGTAAGGCAGGCAATTCCCAGGCCAGCTCAGAGTGGCAAGGATTCTGGATGGTTACGTTGAATTTCGAGCGGCCGCACTGACACTTCGGCAGAACGCCCTGTTCACTTTGTCAACAGTCGATGCGCATCGTGAACCAGCCGACGGGATTCACACCCATCGGCCCGGCCGTCGGCAGCCCGTCGACCACTGGCCAAGCTTCACGCGACGCTTGGAACCGCCGACGCGCCGGCCTTCGGCTTCATACGCCGCCAGGAGAAAGCGTCAGCACAATCAAAGATATAGAAGACGGCTGGTGCCGGCTGAGAGATTTGAACTCCCGACCAACGGTTTACAAAACCGCTGCTCTACCACTGAGCTAAGCCGGCATGGCGCTGCGACGCAGCGGACGAATATCACAAATCTATCAAGGGAACATCCTTCTCGCGCCGCGCCCCATGCGCCGCCGAGAGCTGGCCGGATGCGCCGGATTTCCCTCCCGGCGGCCGGCCGGTCCGCGCCGTTTGATCCCGAACGGGATAGCCGATAGCCTTTGCACGGGCGGGGCGCCGCGAGAGCGGGAGATGCGGGATGCAATTCCGAAAGGAGAGCGCACCATGTCCGTGAACAAAGTCATCGAGCTGATGTCGGAGTCGTCGTCGTCCTGGGAGGACGCCGCCCAGAAGGCGGTCAGCAAGGCCGCCAAGTCCGTGAAGAACATCAGGTCGGTTTGGGTGCAGGACTTCTCGGCGACCGTGAACGGCAAAGGCAAGCTCGCAACCTACCGCGTAACCTGCAAGGTGACGTTCGAGGTGGAAGACTGAGAGCCGGGCAACGGGGCACTCACCTCTTGAGCGAGCGCTCCCAGGCGAGCGCATGCGTCACGATCAGGTCCAGGTCCGCAAGCTTCGGCTCCCATCCGAGGCGACTGCGGATTTTCGTCGAGTCCGCGACGATGGCCTTCGGATCACCCGGGCGGCGGGCAGCGAGGTTGACCGGGAAGGGTCCGCCGGCCGCGCGCTTGACGGCCTCGATGACCTCGAGCACCGAGTAGCCGGACGAATACCCGCAGTTGAAGACGTCCGAGGCGCCGCCGCCTTCGAGGTAGCGCAGTGCCACCATGTGCGCCGCCACCAGATCCGAGACGTGAATGTAGTCGCGGATGCACGTACCGTCGGAAGTCGGGTAGTCGGTGCCGAACACGTCCATGGAGGCGCGCTTGCCGAGCGCCGTCTCGCACGCGACCTTGATCAGATGCGTGGCGCGCGGCGTCGATTGCCCGGCGCGGCCGGCGGGATCGGCGCCCGCGACATTGAAATAGCGCAGCGCCACATAGCGGAGATCGTGCGCGAAAGCCGTGTCCGCGAGCATCAGCTCGGTCATCAGCTTTGATGTGCCGTAGGGCGAAACCGGCTTGAGGACGGCGTCCTCCTTGACTGGGATCTCCGTCGGATTTCCGTAGACGGCGGCGGTCGAGGAGAAGATGAACGAGCGGACGCCCGTTTGCACGGCGACCTCGATCAGCGCCCGCGAGTTGACGGTGTTGTTCAGATAATAGCCGAGCGGATCGGTGACCGAGTCCGGCACGACGATCGAGCCGGCGAAATGGATGATGGCCCGTACCCGATGCGCGTCAATGACGCGCCGCACGAGGTCCTGGTTGCCGATATTGCCTTCAACGAGGATCGCAGGCTCCGGCACGGCCGAGCGAAACCCGGTCGACAGATTGTCGACCACGACGACCGGCTCGCCCGCATCAAGCAGCGCCAGCACCATATGGCTGCCGATGTACCCGGCGCCGCCTGTCACGAGAATTGTCATGGCCGTCGCATAGCATGGAAGTCGTTCACAAACAGTGCTGTCCGGGGCCTGTCGGCAGCTTACGGAGAATGTGCCGCAGCACACACGGGCAAGGGCGGGACGAGACGCGATGCAGCAGCAAGCCGGGCGACCGCAGGCGTTCCATGGGTCGACGAAGTTAAAGCAATGTTATGCGTTTCGCGCTAAGGTGATGGGGAAATCTGCTGAGATCGACAGCGAGGAGCTTGTCATGCGTTCACGGGTCATCGCCCTGCTTGCGGCCGCAATCGGCCTTGCCCTGATTCCGGTCGCCGCCGAGGCCGGCCATCGCCGCCACCACCACGACGGCGCGCACGGGCACTACAAGTACTACCACCGCCACTATCGTTCCGACTGGGAGTACGACCGCTACGCGTACGAGTACGCCCCGCGTCGCTACTATCCCTACTACAACTCGGGCTACTGGCGTCCGACCTACGAGCTCCGCTACCGCCGCAATCACTATCGGCCGTTTGCGTCGCTTCCGCCCTACTACCAAGCCTGGGGCTACCCGAAGCGCTACTACGCCCACCGCAAATGGCATCGTCGCCATCACTGGTGATCTGACGCGCCAAACATATGCGCATGACGTCCAAAAGCCGCCTTCGCAGCGGCTTTTCGACGTTTTTCGGGCGTCATCGCTCCGCGTTCATGCCCTATTCATCCGTCATATGTATTCGCTGCAGGTCTGAAACTTGTGACCGCCGATCTGCGTTATCGGGCGGAAGCAGACTTTATCGAGATGGGGAGAGACCCATGATCAAGAAGGTTATGCAGGCGCTGATGGCGCTGGCTCTGGTTGTCGGTGTGACCGCCTCTTCGATCCAGCCCGCGGAAGCGGGCCGCGGCGGGCGCGTGGCCGCGGGCATTGCCGCCGGCATCATTGGCCTTGGCTTGCTCGGCGCCTATGCGCATGAGCGCGACCGTCACTATCGGTACGCTGGCGAGTGCTACCCGGGCCCGGAGGAGTGCGGTTGGAAGAACCGGCGCTGCTTCACCAATAGTTGGGGTGACCGCGTCTGCCGCGGTGGACGCTGGACCTGCTGGCGCCCGACATACTGCGATTGATCCCTGCGCCACTCGGTGGCCGCGGGATAGCTGAAGGGAAGGCGGCGGCCATCAGGCCCCGCCTTTTTTTTGCTATGTCCGAGCCCGCCGGCGCGCCAGCAGCGCCCAATGCAGCGCCACGGCCGCGGCGTTGGAGACGTTGAGGCTCGCGAGCGTGTCGGCCGTCGTGATCGAGACCAGCCGGTCGCAGGTTTCCTGCGTGAGCGCGCGCAGCCCCTTGCCTTCGGCGCCGAGCACCAGAGCGCTGAGCCCCGCGAACGTCTCCTCCTCGAGCGGATCGGCCGCCGTGCCCTCGAGGCCGATCATCCGGAAGCCGAGCGCCTTGAGCTCGAGCATGGTGCGCGCGAGGTTCTGCACCGGCAGCACGGGCACCAGATCGAGCGCACCCGACGCCGCCTTGGCCAGCACGCCGTTGAGCGGCGGGCTGTGGCGGCGCGTGAAGATGAGTCCGGCTGCTCCGAATGCGGCGGCCGATCGGAGCACCGCGCCGGCGTTGTGCGGGTCCGTGACATGGTCGAGCAGCACGAGCGGACCCATCCGCTCGGCGCGCGCGACGAGCTCGTCGAGACTAGGCTCCGGCAGGTGCTCCGCTTCGAGCAGCAACCCCTGGTGCACCGTATCGGCGCCGAGCAGGTGGTCGAGGTCGCCGGGCGTCGCCCGGTCGATGACGACGCCCCGCGCGGCGATCACCTCGGCAAGGCGGCGCTCGGCGTTCTCGGTCGCCAGCAGGCGCCGCACCCGTCGCCGCGGGTTGCAGAGCGCCGCCTCCACCGCATGGCTGCCGAACAGACGAACGAGCCCGTCGTCGTCCGGAATTTCGGCCCGTCCGCCCGCGCGCCCATGGGCGCCTTTCCGCCGATCGCCGCCGCCCTTAGGGCCGCCGAAGGGGCGCATCTTCGCCCCTTTCCTGCCGGGTAAGCCGCCTGCCATTGCCCGTGGTGCTCCGGTCCGCTCAAGGAGGCGAACCCATACGGGTTTTCTCGCGCTTTTCCAATTGACATCGGCAGGGGGGATTACCATAAGGACGGGCATTGCCCTGCCGCTCGGCGAGCGCAGGGCGATTTCGTTTAGAGGCCGGGATGCGAGGGCACGACGCGTAAAGCGCGCCCCTATGCTTGGCTGCCCAGGATTGGTCACGGAGGGGTGCCCGAGTGGCTAAAGGGGACGGACTGTAAATCCGTTGGCTTCGCCTACGCTGGTTCGAATCCAGCCCCCTCCACCAGTCCTCTTGATCTTACATCGTTGAAATTGCGGAACAAACGCCGTCTGCTGCGGGGTAAAGCGTAGCTAGGGTGGGGTTTGTACATTCCCAATGACGACCCAATCCCCGTGTGATTGATGGGGAGCCGGTCGCAATTTCAACGGAACCTCGCATGTCGAGATATGGCGAGCCGGCCCAGCCGCGGAAGGTGAACGGCTATTGGTATCTGGTCCGGCGCGTGCCGGCCGAATACGCGAAGCTGGATAGGCGGGAAAAGGTGGCGATGACCACGCGCATCCGCATTGCGGATGACCCCCGCGGTGTCGCGGCTCGCAAGGTGGTGGCGAGGCTGGATGCCGAGCTGCGCCTCTACTGGAAGGACTTGAAGGCCGGGCGGAATCCCGAAGGCGTCCAGCGCCATCAATGGGCGCAGGAAACGGCAAGGCGTTTCGGCTGCGAGTATGTGGAGGAGGCCGCGCTGCAGGAGCAGCTGGCAGAGCTGATAAAGCGCATGGAGACTCTGGAGCTGCTTTCGCCGGTGGACCAGCGCGCCGCGAGGCCAGCGTTGCTCGGTGAGGTGGATAGTCCGAAGACGGGCACCAAGGTTACCGAAATGCTGGCGACGTATGAGAGCATTCTTGGCGCATCGTTGCTCAGGAAATCTCCGGCCCAAATGAAGCGTTGGCGGACAACGCGGGAGACGGCGCTTGGCGTGCTTGTCGGGATCGCGGGTAAGTCCAAACTGGTGAGGGAGCTGACGCATGACGATGCGTTCGCGCTGCGGGACTATTGGAACAAGCGTGTGCTGGCGGGTGAGGTGTTGATTGACAGCGCCAACAAGCAGATTGGCTATGTGGCGGCGATGTTTCGGGAGATCAATGATTTTCAGCGGCTGAAGATGGAGGACATCTTCCACCGGAAAACCATCCGCGGCGGGGAGAAAAGGCAGCGAGAATCCATGGATGCCGAGCATATCCAGAACGTGCTCCTGGCGCCGGGTGCGATGGACAAGTTGAACGACCAGGCGCGGGGCATCTTTTACGTTGTTGCCGAGTTGGGCCTGCGTCCCTCGGAGGTATGCGGACTGGATGAGAGCACCATCCATGTCGATGCTGAGATTCCGTTCGTGCAACTGACGGAGGAAGGGCGTGAGCTCAAGACGGCCAACTCGGTCAGGGACGTTCCGTTGGTCGGCGTCGCGTTGGAGGTGATGAAAGCCTTTCCGAAGGGCTTTCCGCACTACCGCGACAAGGCTGATGTGCTGTCGGCGGCGGTTAACAAGCACCTGAAGAAGAATAGTCTTCTGCAGCGTGAGGGGCAGAGCTTCTATTCATTGCGGCATGCCTTCAAGGATCGGCTGCGGGATGCCGGGGTGAAGGATGAGCTGGTCGATATCCTGATGGGGCATGCGACGGGCAAGGAAAAGTACGGGCGCGGCTATCTCTTGAAGATGAAGCACGATGTGCTGACGCAGATCGCGTTCAAGGCGCCGGCGGTTTCCTTTGGGCAAGGAAGAGGGCTGCGCGGGCCCGGACGTCGTCTTGACTGTGACGGGCAAGCGCTTCCTCAAGAACCCGGAATGGCCAAGTTGGGGCGTCGGGGTCGACGGAAAGCAGTTGCGCCGCGGTTGCCAGCGCCCGTTCAAGTCGCTCTCGGGTGAAATCGCGGGGGTCGTTGGATTGGGTCATGCGCTAACGAAAGCGTTGGCGATGGCGCTGCGCAAGTGCCCTTGCGGCGGCGAGAAGCGATTGGCGTACCGTGGGATCGTATGGCGTAGTTGGGCTGGATTCACGATTCTGTGAGGCGGTGGTCTGCGGCGCCGTGCGGTTCTGCAACAGGGGGTGTTGGCAACGGCAATCGCTGGCGGGAGTGTGGCGAGCGGGTGAGCAAGGGCCGTTGCTGTTGGGCAGCTATGTGTGTGCATGCTGGACGCACGGTACAGCTGGCGAAGCCAAGGCCCAGACGGTGAAGAGCGCATGTATGGTGCGCGCTACGCTTGAAGATGAGAGAGACGGCCTCGCGTATGCGCCCGTCTCTTTCGTATTCTTGGGAATGGCCGACGGGACAGCGCACCCCTTGAATCCGCCACTCCCCTCGGCCGATATTCCGTTCAGCCTCTCTCAAGCTACAGGCAGCGCCGATGTGTGGGCGGGTTACGCAGAAGAGTGACATCAAGCGCCTTGGGCTTGGCCTGATGACCGTGGGCCTGGTCGACGAACCCTTTGTGTGGCGGTACAACGGCGCGCCCAGCCAACGCTTTCTGGTCATTCGCCAGCACCCGGAAAGCGGGGAGCGGACGCTGGATCATCTCACCTGAGGCTCATCCCCAGCTGGGTGAAGGAGGCGGGCGCAAGCCCATCAACGCCAAGGCCGAGACCATCGCCTCCCTTCCCTCTTTCCGGAACGCCTACAAGAAGCGCCGTTGCCTGCTGCCCATCGACAACTTCTTCGAGTGGAAGGGGACCAAGGGGAGCAAGCAGCCCTACGCGGTGGGCATGAAGACGGGTGAGCCCTTCGCGCTCGCTGCCATTTTGGAAAACTGGAAACGACCCGGCGGCGAGGACTGGCTGCGCACCTTCGCGGTCATCACCACGAACGCCAACGAGCTAATGTCCGGCATCCACGACCGGATGCCGGTGATCATTCCACCCATCGCGTACAATCGCTAGCTCTCGCCGCTTGAACCGGACCCGCGGGACTTGCTGGTACCGTTTCCGTCGGAACCCATGACCATGTGGCCGGTGAGTAAGCGGGTGAATAAGGTGCAGAACGATGATGCCGAACTGCTGGAGCACATAGCGGCATGAATGTCTCTAAGACCCCGCAAGCTGCCAAAGGGCGGAGCTGAGACGATGTCGAGATGGGCCAAAAAACAGAGATCAACGACGAGAGTAGCGTAGTTCTCCTAAGTAGAGGTGGCCGCTCGCACCTTCCTTGCGGCAGCGACCATGTTCTTCAGTGCCGGCACGACCTCCTCCCACCGGCGGGTCTTCAGCCCGCAATCCGGATTGACCCAGATCTGGTCCGGCGCCAGACGCTCGCGCGCCTTGAGCAAGAGCGCCGTCATGTCATCGGTGCACGGGCAGCGGGGCGAATGGATATCGTACACACCGGGTCCGATCTCATTCGGGTATTTGAAATCTGAGAAGCTTTCGAGCAGCTCCATGTCCGAGCGCGAGGTCTCTATCGAGATGACATCCGCATCGAGCGCCGCGATCGACGGCATGATGTCGTTGAACTCGCAGTAGCACATGTGAGTGTGGATCTGCGCCTCGGGCCTGGCGCCCGCCGCGGCGAGACGGAAGCAATCGACGGCCCACTGCAGGTATGCGTCCCATTCGGCGCGCCGCAGCGGCAACCCTTCGCGCAGGGCAGGCTCGTCGATCTGAATGATCGGGATGTCGGCCTTCTCGAGATCGGCGACCTCGTCCCGGATCGCGAGCGCTATCTCCTTGCAGGTCTGCGAACGCGGCTGGTCATCGCGCACGAATGACCATTGCAGAATCGTCACCGGCCCCGTCAGCATACCTTTCACGGGCTTGTTCGTCAGGGACTTGGCGTAGCTGGACCACGCGACCGTCATCGGGCGCGGGCGCGAGACGTCGCCGAAGATGATCGGCGGCTTCACGTACCGCGAGCCATAGGACTGCACCCAGCCGTTCTGCGTGAAGGCAAAGCCCGAAAGCCGCTCGCCGAAGTATTCCACCATGTCGTTGCGCTCGAACTCGCCGTGCACGAGCACGTCGAGGTCGAGTTCCTCCTGTTTGCGTACGGCCTCCTCCGTCGCGCGCCTCAGGAACGCGTCATAGGCTGCGGCATCTATCTCGCCGCGCTTGAAGGCGGCGCGGGCCTTGCGCACCGCTTCGGTCTGCGGGAAGGAGCCGATGGTCGTAGTCGGAAACTCCGGCAGCTTCAGCCGTGCGCGTTGGCGGGCGCGGCGCTCGGCGAAGTCTGCGCCGCGGCTCAGGTCTGTGGAGGTGACGGCAGCAGCTCGGGCTTTGACCGCTGGATCATTGATGCGCTTCGACGTAGCGCGCGATGCGATCGCCGCAGCGCCTTCTGCGAAGGCCTGTGCGGCTGCAGCTTTGCCGTGAGTTGCCGCATTGGTCAGCGCCGCGACCTCGACAAGCTTCTGGCGCGCATAGGCAAGCCAGGATTTAAGCTCGTCGTCAAGCTTCTGCTCGGATGCGAGATCGACGGGCGAATGGAGCAGCGAGCAGGATGGCGCAATCTGAAGCCCGTTGCGGCCCCGCGCCGCGATCGCGCGCTCGATTTTGGCAAGAGCCTGGTCAAGGTCGGCGCGCCAGATGTTGCGGCCGTCGATGACGCCCAGCGAGAGGTGGCGCGCGGCCGGCCAAATATTGAGCACGGCGTCGAGCTGGTCCGGAGCCCGCACAAGGTCCACGTGCAGGCCGTCGACAGGCAGCCTGGCAACGAGGGAGAGGTTCTCGCCCAATCCGCCGAAATAGGTCGCAAGCAGGATGTTCACGCCCATCGATGAGAGCTTGGCATAGGCCGCCTCGAACGCAGCCTTCTGCGTTTCCGACAGGTCCGTCACTAGGATCGGCTCGTCGAGCTGCACCCAGTCGGCGCCTGCTGCTGTGAGCGCGGACAGGATTTCCGTGTAGACGGGCAATAGCTTCTCGATCAGCGAAATCGGCTCGAGGCCGGCGTCTTTCGGCTTGCCGAGGGAGAGGTAAGTCACCGGCCCGATCAGAACCGGGCGTGTATGGATGCCGAGAGCCTTGGCTTCCTTGAACTCGTCGATCGCCTTGCGCGACGTGAGCGCGAACGCCTGGTCGGCGTGGAACTCGGGCACGATGTAGTGATAGTTGGTGTCGAACCACTTCGTCATTTCCATCGCCGGCGCGGCGTCGGAGCCGCGCGCCATGGCGAAGTAGGTGTCGAAATCCACCGAGGCCCCCTGCTCTGCCCCAAGCTCCGCCACGTCGGCCATCACGGCATAGGCGCTCGCGGTACGGTGGGCGGCAGCAATGCGGGTACCCGCCTCTGCCTCCGGCTTGCGGAAACGCGGCGGGACGGCGCCCACCATGGCCGACATGTCGAGGACCTGGTCGTAGAACGAGAAATCGTTGGACGGGATGACGTCGATCCCCGCCTCGCTCTGAAGCGTCCAGTGACGCGCGCGCAGCTCGGCGCCGATTGTGCGCAGGGCGGCGTAGTCGATCTCGCCCTTCCAATAGGCCTCGGTGGCCTTCTTGAGCTCTCTCCTGATGCCGATGCGCGGGAAGCCGAGGTTGGCGGCCTGAATCATGTCAGTGACCTTTTTTTTGGAATACTTAAGCGGCGGCTGCAGGGGAGACGATCGGTGTGGGACGGCCCTCGGCATCGACGGCGACCATCTCAAAGCTCCCCTGCATGGCGAGCTTCCGGTCGGTCTTTCCGAGCGTCTCGGCGATGACATCGACCTTGACCGTCATCGAGCTTCGGCCGACGCGCTCGACGCGAGCGCAGAGCTCGACGATCTGGCCGACCAGCACCGGAACGTGAAAGTCCACCTTGTCCGAGGAGGCCATTACGACGCTTCCACCGGCCCTGCGGGCCGCCGCGATGGCGGCGGCCTTGCTCATCAGGTTGAGCGCCGTTCCCCCGAACAGGGTCCCGTAGTGGTTTGCCTGCTCGGGGAAGACGATCTCGACGAAGCGCGTCTCGCACACATTAGGGGGCGCCATTGCACTACTCCCGGCTGTCCTTCGTTTCCGGGAGCTTGACGATAGGGATCATCTGATCGCCCCACTGGCCGCGTCCATTGTGGGCGCGGGATCCTCGTAAGAGTTCAACGGTGGCCCCGGCCTCTACGGCGTGGGAGATGAAGAGATTGAGCCTGTGCACGCAGTCGGCGACCTTGCGGATGTGAAACTCGATGTCGGACGGGCGCGGCCCGTTGAAGGGCTCGGGTATCGGGATGACGTCTGCAGGACGCATGGGATTGTCTCCTGTAAAGGGGCCGAAGGGTCCGATGGGCTCGCAGGTCATTCGGCGGCCGGCTGGAACTGCGCGGTCTCGGTCGATTCCGACATCGCGGTCGTGGACGAGGTGCCGCCGGTGATGGCCAGCGATACGGCGTCGAAGTAGCCGGTGCCGAC